>JAZRQS010000001.1:0-7781 GCA_045649925.1 Eubacteriales bacterium
CTTCTCTGCAACGCTTGCAATTCTCTTAACACCACCGAGTGTGATGAGAGCTACGAGTATCATAATGACAATGCCGAGAATAATGTTGTAGAGAGAAACTCCGCCAAGCACCTCGATAGAGGAGAGAGCCTGTACATCAAAAGCAGATGCAACATTTGCAACTATCTTGTTGACCTGACCCATGCTTCCGATACCGAATGAAGCGAGCATAGTGAAGATACAGAAGAGCACAGCAAGAACTCTGCCGAGAGGCTTGAAGGAGAACTTGGAGTTGTTGTCCTTGTAGGTGTAGCCACCCAAGCCGTCCTGGAGGTAGTACATAGCGCCACCTGACCACTCGCCTTCACTGTTTTTGCGTCTGAAATAGATGCCGAGAACATTTTCTGCATAGTTTGTCATCATTCCGAAGAATGCTGCAACCCACATCCAGAATACTGCGCCCGCACCACCGATGCAGATAGCAGCGGCAACGCCCGCAATATTACCTGTACCAACGGTCGCCGCAAGGGCTGTACAAAGCGCCTGGAAGGGAGAAATCGTACCCTTTTCCTTTGTGTGTCCCATAACCTTCTTTGTGAAAAGGCTACCTATCGTGTTTTTCCACCAAAGCTTGATGTGTGAAATCTGGAACAAGCCTGTGCAGATGGTAACGATGATACCTGTACCGATAAGCAGGAACAATCCAAACTTACCCCAAACAACGCCGTTTATGGCATTGTTTATTTCGGTTACTTTGTTAATAAAAGCTCCCATGTAAATAAAACCTCCTGTCGCGCGTGCGACTAAAATATGTATTACCGAACTCGCCGAAAAAATAAAAGGAGCTGCAAATATGCAACTCCGTAAAAACAAAGAATATACCCTAAAGGGAATACCATCCGTCCTTTCACCTGAGAGATTAGATGCTCACGCACCCTTGCCCCTTCGGTATTCGCTAAATGCGACCTTCTCCGGAGTGCCATCCGCGCACGGTCCTTGCGTTCCGCCCGTTTCACCTGACTTATTCGGTTATGTGGATATTATATCACTTTTTTTGCAAAAATCAAGACCTTGTGACAAAAAAGTTAAAAAATAAACAAATTTTTGGCGTTTTTGTGCTGTTTTTTCGTTTTTGTGGGCGAGATAGTTGTTTTTTTCTATAATTGATGATATAATGATAACGGTGCTACTAAAAAACAAAAGAGGAGAACACCTATGTTAGATATTATTGCTCAGGGCTTTGGCATCGTGGGACTTGTCGTCATCGTGCTTTCATTCCAGATTAAGAAAAACAGCCTTTTCTTTTTTGCACAAGGGGCGGGAAGCTTTCTGTTTTTCCTCAATTTTATACTTATCGGTGCATACGGAGGCGCACTCTTTAATCTGTGCAACCTTTTGCGAGGGCTTACTTTGATGAAAAACCCGCAAAAGAAATGGAAGCTGGTAATAAACACGCTTTCCTATGTTTTGTGCTTTGCCTTCTCTGTCGCACTCGATCACTCTGCGAAAAATATAATCCTCGTCGCACTTCCCTGCGTGGCGCTTGTCGGAATGAGCGTGTTTATGTGGCTGGGAAATGCACGCCACATACGCATTGTGCAGATACTCGCATCGTCACCTGCTTGGATAGTACATAATATTTTCAACCTCTCTATCGGCGGACTGCTGTGCGAGACATTCAATATGATTTCCTCGTTTATCTATCTTTTGCGCTCGAAAAAGGCAGAAAAATAAAAAACGAGCTCTCGCTCGCTCTTGCCTTATACAATATAATTGAAGACAAATAAAATTGAAATAACCCTTGCCTGCTTTATCAACACACAGACAAGGGTTATTTCTGTTCACTCTTTGTATCTAACATCCTTACTAATCCTCGCTTTCTACTGTCTACCCTCTTAACGCTTGTAACGAATTCTTATTTGGCACAGACCCATTTCTCTTGCGTGAGATAACTTGGTTTCATCGTTTTTTGAGGGTGAATTTTTTGCATCGGCTTTGTCGGGCTTTTTGATCTTACTTACATTTATATGAACGCGTATCGCACCGCCGTGCCTTTCTTTTCGATTTTTACTATGACAAGCTGTAAGCCCTTGTGTCAGCCGTCTGCACTTTTTGTGAAGCTTTTAGTTAGCCCATTGGACCGTCCTCCTTTTCTTCACCTATAGTATATCACAGATTTTTTCACTTTTCAATATGGCAATTTGTAAAAAATTCACAATAAATATTTATGCAAAGTGCAGAAATTGTGTAAAACCAACAAAAAGATTTTGCAAAACTATTTACAAATGCTATTTTTCTATGTTATAATAAATATGTTAGTGTGTTTTTAGGGCTGTCGCTTTACTGCGACAGCCCTTTTTCGTTGTTTTATTATATACCTTCGCTTACTCGTCGTTTTCCTGCGCCTTGTATGCGTGCTGGAGCCTTGACAAAGCAAGACCTGACACGAAGCGGAACAGAGTTTCCATAAGCAGAAGCCCGAATGCGAGCATCGCCGCTATTTTCAGCGCTTCCATTATATAATAAGCGCTTGATGCCGAGTCGTTTATCATCATATAGTAAACCCCTCGGTAGATGCTTGCTCCCGGTACGAGAGGGAGCATTCCGGGGATAGCGAATGCTGTAGAGGGCGCCTTTTGTATTCTCGCAAGAATGTTGGAGCACAGGGAAATGAGCATTGATGCGGCAAAAACCGCAATGACTGCGCTCGTCCACCTGCTTGCGACAAGATAGGTGAGCCAGCCGAGCGCTCCGACAATTCCGTCGAAGATGATGTGCCTTTTTGGAATTTCGAACAGTATAGACAGGGCAATTGCGGCAAAGAATGCGCCTGCGACCTGAATTATCATGGTTGTCATAACACGCCTCCTGTCAGGGCGGCGCCTATGCCGAGCCCAAATCCCATACCGACAGCAAGAGTCGTCGCCGTAACGATAGCCTCGATAAATCTCGCCCCACCCGACATATAGTCGGCGTTCAGCATATCGTGTACTCCGTTTGTTATGGTGACACCGGGCAAAAGAGCCATTATTGTGCCGGGAAGCATGATGTCGGGATTTATATCAAAGGCAGGGATAATAGACAAAAGATATCCCGAAAGCGCGACAACTATACCCAAGCCGAAGTTGTATATAGCGGGGTGAATGGGTGCACGCCTGTTGAAAACCTCACCGAGCACCAAAAAGATGCCGAGAGCACCTGCGAAAACGCAGTCGAAAAACGAGCCTGCGAGCAGTATGGTAAAGGTGGCGGGGGTGAGAAGCGTGCAAATGTGCACGAGCGCGCGTGGGTAGCTTGACGAATTGCCCACCGAGCAAAGCTGGCCGTACGCCTCGTAGATATCAAGCTTTCCCGAGCAGAATGCTCGTGATATCTCGTTTGCCTCCGTTATTTTGTTCAGGTGTATGGAGCGATGCCTTATTCTCTTGGTTATGGAGAAGACCTCGCCGTTGTAGTCTATAAAGGAAATGGAGATGGAGGTCGAGTATGCGGTAACCTCCGGCTCCGTCGCGCCGCCTGCGAGCAGGATTCTCGTGGCGGTGTCCTCTGCACGCATGGTTTCTCCTCCGCTTGAAAGGATTATCGTGCCTGCGAGAATGGCCGTCTTGGCGAGAAGGTATTCCTTGTCTGTGCTTTTCATTTTATCCTCTTTTTGCTTGATGGGTGTGTCAGAATTTGATCTGCTCAACTCGTGTAACCCGTAGAGATTTTTCGTCTATAGTGAAGATGGCGCCCTGTGCCTCCATCTCGCCCTGCGCAGGGAGATAGCGCACGGGCATTCCCGTCAGGTACTTCTCTACCACGCTGGCGATGTCGATGCCGAGTATGCTTTCTCGTGCGCCACACATTCCGATATCGGTGATGAATGCCGTTCCGTTTGGCAAAATTCTCGCATCTGATGTAGGCACATGGGTATGAGTGCCGAAAATAATGTTTATTCTTCCGTCAAAGTAGCGTGCGATAATTCCCTTTTCGCCTGTCGCCTCTGCGTGAAAGTCGAGTATGGAAATATCGTAGTTTCCGTCCTCTCGCTGAAGCACTCTCTCTATGCACTCTATGGGAGGCTCAAGCACAGGCTCGATGTGCATCTTGCCCATCGCATTTATCACGAGCACCTTATAGCCGTTGCAGTCGAGTATCGTGTATCCACAGCCTGGGGCACTTGCAGGGAAATTCACAGGTCGGATAACTCGCGCATCGTTTTCAAGGACGGGATAGATAAGTCGGTTTTGCATTGTGTGGTTTCCACCCGTCAACACATCGGCGCCTGCCGAGAAAAGCTCCTCCGCCTGCTCTGCCGACACGCCGAAGATAAAGTTTGAGTTCTCCGCGTTTACGACGGTGAAGTCTATCTTGTTGTCACGGCGAAATCCCCACAGCTTGTCCCGAAGATGCGCGATGGCCTTGGGGTCCGTAACGTCGCCTAATGCGAGTATTCTCATATAAAGTTACCTTTCAGTACAAAACAGACAAGTGGAATATCCGTCTTGCCTGTTTTGCTTCTTTTTGTTATGTAGTCGAGGATTACTTCGCGTAATCTACCGTACGGCTCTCTCGGATGACGTTGACCTTTATCTGTCCGGGATAGTCGAGGTCGCCCTCTATCTTGTTCGCAATATCGCGGGCGAGTATCTTCATCTGATCGTCGTTTATCATTTCGGGCTTGACCATTACGCGAATTTCACGACCTGCCTGAATAGCGAAGGTCTTGTCAACGCCCTTGAACTCGTTTGCAATCTCCTCGAGCTTCTGCAAGCGCTTGATGTAGTTTTCTACATCCTCACGACGAGCACCGGGACGAGCCGCAGAGATAGCGTCTGCCGCCTGAACGATAAATGCGACCGTAGTACGAGGATCAACATCGTTGTGGTGCGCCTCTATTGCGTGGATGATGTCCTTGTTTTCCTTATACTTCTTTGCGACCTCAACACCGAGCTGAATGTGTGAGCCACCTGCCTCCTGTGTGAGTGCCTTTCCTATATCGTGGAGAAGACCTGCGCGCTTTGCCTGTGTGGAGTCTGCGCCCATCTCGTCGGCCATATTGCCTGCAAGGAGTGCGACCTCAATAGAGTGGCGAAGAGCGTTCTGTCCAAAGCTGGTACGGTACTTAAGTCTGCCGAGCAGTCTGATTTCTTCGGGGTGAAGTCCGTGTACTCCTGTTTCGAATACAGCCTTTTCGCCTGCCTGCTTGATCGAGTTATCGACTTCGTTCTGCGCCTTTTCTACCATCTCCTCGATTCTTGCGGGGTGGATGCGTCCGTCAGCGATAAGCTTTTCAAGTGCTATTCTCGCTACCTCACGGCGAACAGGGTCAAAGCCCGATATTGTGATAACCTCGGGAGTGTCGTCGATAATAAGCTCGACACCTGTCAAGGTCTCTATGGTGCGGATATTTCTACCCTCGCGTCCGATAATTCTTCCCTTCATTTCCTCGTTGGGAAGGCTGACAACCGAGATAGCTACCTCGCTGACATGGTCAGCGGCGCATCTCTGGATTGCAAGTGAGAGCAATTCCTTTGCCTTTTCGTTTGCCTCGTCCTTGAAGCGCGCCTCGTACTCAGCGATCTTCAATGCAGTCTCGTGGGAAATTTCACTCTCTACTCTTGTGAGCAGCTCGTGCTTTGCCTCATCTGCTGTAACACCCGAAATTCTTTCGAGCATATGCATCTGAGCTGAGAGGGTGTCGTCGATCTTCTTCTGTGTTTCGTCTGCCGCGCGGTGCTTCTCGTTCAAGGAATTTTCTTTTCTCTCCAGCGACTCCAGCTTGTTGTCGATGTTTTCTTCCTTCTGCGCCAAACGGCGTTCCATCTTGGTGAGCTCCTTGCGGCGCTCCTTGATTTCCATTTCGGTTTCGTCTCTTATCTCGATAGCCTTGTCCTTTGCTTCGACAAGGATTTCTTTCTTTTTGGCTTCTGCTTCTTTAATAGAATCCTCAAGAATACGCTTTGCCTGCTGTTCGGCTGATCCGAGCTTGCCTTCAGCTATTCGCTTTCTCGATATGATACCGAATGGCAATCCGATTACTACACCGACAACAAGTCCGATAACGGCGTATACAATTTCTCCCATAAAAACACCTCCTTGTTGTTGTTTTCTGATTTTTTTAACTGAACTTTGTATATCGTCTGCGCCCAAAAAAGGGCGGGTCGTATCGCTTGTATGAGCAAGGTCAAATAATATACTCATACAATATATATTATATAATATGGAAAGGAGTATGTCAAGTAGATATGTGTAGAAAATTGCCTGTTTGCCAAAGCTTTTACTCTTTTTTAATGCTTTTTTTCTCATGCGTGCGGATAATTTTTCGACTTGCGAGCAAATTAACAAATAGTTCACAATAAAAGCGCTCTACCCCCTTGACTTTTGTTGTGAAAAGTGATATTTTATATGTACAGTTAGCACTCACACATCGCAAGTGCTAAAAAACGACGAAAATTACCAAAGGAGGCGCCAAATGGGACAAGGTGGACTAAGTGAGCGAAAAAAGCTGATATTAAAGGCAATTATTGATGCTCACATCGAATATGGCGAGCCTGTCGGCTCGAAATTTTTGTCCAACGATAAGCAGTTGGCGTGCTCGTCTGCTACAATTCGTAACGAAATGGCAGAGCTTGAAGCGCTCGGCTACCTTGAGCAGCCACACACCTCGGCAGGCCGAATCCCCTCCGAGCTCGGCTATCGCTTTTATGTCGACTCGTTGCTTGACGACTATTCAAGGACGCGCTTTGAGATAGAGCGCATCAACCTCACATTGAAGAACAAGCTCACCGAGCTTGACCAGCTTCTCGCCGAGGCGTCAAAGATAGCGGCATCGGTCACAAACTACACAGCGCTTGCGCTCAAATCACGCCCGTCAGCCGTCAAGGTAAGCAGATACGAGTGCGTTTACCTCGACAAGCTCAATTTTGTGCTTGTAATGCTTATAGGAAGCTCGGCGAGGACAAAGACGATACGCCTTTCCTTCCGTATTACGCACGAAACACTTGAAAAGCTGACGTACCTGCTTAACTCCTGCTTTGTCGGTGTCACCGCTGACGAGATACTTCTCTCCGATATAATGAAATTGGAGGAGGAGATGGGAGAATATTCCGCTATAGTAACCCCCATTATCAAGGCTATTCACGAGACGATGAAGGAGCTTGACGGAGGGGACGTGCGGGTAGAGGGTGTAAACAAGCTTTTACAATATCCCGAATATTCCGACCTTGCCCAGCTACGCGACCTCGTTGGCGTCTTTGAGGACAAGGAGCAGTCCTACAAGCTCATTCCCTCGAGTGCGAGCGAGTCTGATGGCGTGCAGGTTTATATAGGAAGTGAAAACAGTGTGCGTGTTATGAACAACTCTACGCTGGTATTCAAGCAGATAAAGCGTGGCGACGATGTCGTAGGCGCTATCGGTGTCATAGGTCCTCGCAGAATGGACTACTCGAAGGTAATATCCACCATCGACCGCCTTGCAAGCGACATCGGACTTATGATAAACGAGAAGAACAATAGAATGGAGAACGACGATAATGACTGAAATGACTGAAAATGAAAGCATAAATGAAGCAGTCTCCCCCGAGGAAGCAGACGCAAAAAAGGGAGCGTCAGAGTCCAAGGCGAAAAAGTCTGATACAAAGCTCAAATCAGAGCTTGCAAAGGCGCAGGAGGCGGCAAAAAAGGCAGAAGACGAGCTTGCCGAGTGCAAGGACAAATATCTCCGTCTCGCCGCAGAGTATGACAACTTCCGTCGCCGCAGCGCAAAGGAAAAGGAGGGCATCTACTCTGATGCGATTTCAGATGTTGTAACACAAGTC
>JAZRQS010000002.1:0-67774 GCA_045649925.1 Eubacteriales bacterium
TTACGATAGTAAACAGAGAAAAGGCAGAGCTTTACGCAGATATTTTACAATCCTTTGATGTCAATATGCAGATGTATCTTGGCGCACAGGGAACTGCGAATACGGAAATGCTCGACCTGCTCGGTCTTTCCAAGACTGACAAGGCGGTCATCGTCAGCGTAATTCGTGAGGACAAGTGTAAAATGGCTATGAGCACGCTTGCCGAAAAGTTCAAAACCATCAAAAACGGAAAGGGTATAGCCTACACAGTGCCTCTCACAAGCACTGTAGGTGTGGCAATATACCAGTTCCTTGCTAACATCAGGTCGTAAGAGAGGAGAAGAAAAATGACAAAATTTGCTCACGAGGTCATAATCTGCATAGTAAACGCAGGATTTTCCGAGACAGTAATGGAAGCGGCTCGCGATTTCGGTGCGCGTGGTGGCACTGTATTACGCGCACGCGGTACTGCAAACATAGAGGCGGAAAAGTTATTTCAGATAAGCGTTCAGCCAGAAAAGGAAATGGTAATGATTTTGGTGGAGTCAAAGCTCCGCGATGATATTCTCCACGCCCTTTATCGTGCTGTCGGACTTAATACCCCAGGTCAGGGAATTGCATTCTCTCTCCCTGTTGACAGTGTCGTCGGTCTTTCCTCCTTCGACGAGGAAAAGCAGGAAAAGCCCAAAAAGGAAAACGCCGACACCCAAAGCAAAAAGGACGAATAATACTATACATAATAACAAAACAACTAATAACAAAACAACAGCAAAATAGCAACATACAGTAATAAGAAGCAAGGCTCGCACTTTTCGTGCGAGCCTTGCTTTTTTATACAATATAAAATTATTATGTAGTATTATTATGTAGTATTATTAAAAATAATTAGTAATAAATTGAATATATAGAATTACCCAAATGTTATAGTATGACGACGGCTGAACTGCTTGTTAGGAGCAAGAGAGGTGATACCCGCCTTGTGTGCGAGTATTCCGTCAGCATCGGAGTAGTCGGGAATGCCGTGCCACGGCTCAATGCAGACAAACTTTGCGCCGAGCTTCTTCCATACAAGCACATTGTTTATCCCCTCAAAGTTTACCTTTACAGGATGCTTGCCTGTTATGTTGTTCACGAGCGTCATAGACTTGAATGATGTATCCACAAGCACGAGAGCGTCTTGCTCGAAGAGGCTGTCGGCAAGAGGAAGCACATCAGAGTTTTCAAGCACGCGTCTTTGCGAGTGTAGCAGGGTAGCACCCACCTCTGTGGTGTCTATGGTCTGCTTTTCGTCAAATACGATGCTGTAGCCCTCTATGCCCTCGGGAGTAGCATACGCCTCGTGTGCGCCAAATGAGAAATACATATCCTCATTTCCTGTGTTCTCTGTGCGATACTCTACCAAAAGCGAGTTGCCCAAGAGAAGAAAAGAAACATCAAAATGGAAGTCAAAGGGATAACTCTTCTTCAGCTCCTCGTTTGAAGCGAGACGGAATGTAGCGTGAGTGTCATCACACTCAAGAAGCTCAAACTCGTTGAGCTTTGCAAAGCCATGCTTTGTGAGAGTGTACTGCTTGCCGTTATGTACAAACTGATTATCCTTGAGCGCTCCGCAGATAGGGAACATAATGGGTGCGTGTCCGCCCCATACAGACGGGTCTCCACACCACATATATTCGTGGCCGTCATTTCCCGTCACGCTCTGTATCTCAGCACCCATAGTGCTGACTGTAACTGTAAGGCTGTCGTTTTTCAAAGTAATTATACTTGACATAATAAACCTCTTTCGCAAGTTGTATTTAGCAGTGTAGTTGTTAAAATCACTAAACAGTATTATAACACATCTGCGTTGCAAAGTCACTACTTTTTTCACTTTTTTTGACAAATTTTATCTCGCTCACCATGCGAAAATAAATTCTACAAAAGCACCACAAAAAACTGAAAATTTTTTTCATTATTTTCCAAAAATGCAAAAATAAGAAAAATAAAATGAAAAAATATTTTTTATTTGTAAATTTTTTAAAAAAATAATTATTTTTATTGACAAATGAATAATAATAGTGTAAAATGAAGAAAAGTGAAAAGATTTTTCACAAAAACGGCACGTCTGCTCGTGCAGTAAAAAGTGCGATTTCATAGCATAACAGCTTAGTTTTTGGAGGGGAGATATGAACAGAACGCTACTGATTGCCCAGTCGTTGTATTCTGAGATGGGAAAGTCAGAGAAAAAAGTGGCAGATTGGCTCTTTTCCCACTCCGGAGAAAATTTTTCCTACTCCATCACCGAGTTTGCAGAAAAATGCGACAGCAGTGAGGCTACGATAGTCAGATTTTCACGCCGTCTCGGCTTTTCGGGGTTTGGCGAATTGAAGCTCTCTCTCGCACAGGAGGTCGAGCGAAAGATTATTTCACCATATGTCACCGAGTCCGACTCCTGCTATGAAATTTTTGAAAAGCTTTGTAACGATACTTACCTCTCGCTCGAGAGGACAAAGAAGATGCTTGCCTCTGAGAGCATGGCTGAAGCGGTGCGAGCGCTCTCAAGTGCGAGAAAGATAGTCCTCGTCGGACTTGGAAGCTCGGCGACAGCGGCAGCAGAGGCGGCAAACAAGCTCCTGCGTGCAGGGTGCAACGCTTCGTCGTATGCCGACACACATATGCAGGCTATTGCGGTCTCCCAGCTCACCGAGAGTGACGTGCTCATAGGTGTATCTCAGTCAGGCTCATCAAAGGACGTAGTCGAGTGTCTGAAAATAGCAAAGAGCAGGGGAGTGACCACTATCTGCGTCACAGGCAAGGAGAAATCCCCGCTTACAAGGCAGAGTGACATTGCGCTCGTCACCGATACCGAGGAGGTGCGCCACGGATACCTTGGACTGAATTCACACCTCTCGCGCACGCTCCTTATGGATGCGCTTTGTATAGGAATTGCATATGCAGGTGACCGACTCGACGGCATCAGCAGTAATGCACAGGCGCTTGAATCCAAGCGTATTACTGAATAACATAAATAAAGCAAATTAAAAGACTATTATATAAAATCTATATTTTCTGACGGAGGAAAGCAATGAAAATTCTGGTAATCAATGCAGGAAGCTCGTCGCTCAAGTATCAGCTCTTTGATATGAATGACGGCTCCGTTGTAGCCAAAGGTCTTTGTGAGAAAATCGGAATCGGTGGAGCGGTAACGCACAAGCGACCGGGAAAGGAAAATTACTCCTGTGAGGTAGAGCTTAAGTCCCACGACGATGCTATTGCACTCGTGCTCAAGCTTCTTACCGATGCAGAGCTTGGAGTTATCTCCTCGGTAGACGAGATAGGCGCTGTCGGACATCGTGTCGCTCATGGTGGCGAAAAGCTCAAGCGCTCCTCGCTCATCGGCGAAGATGAGCTTGCATATCTCTACTCCATCGTAGGCATCAACCCCTTGCACGGCCCACCCGCAATAAAGGGAATTGAGGCTTGTCGCAAGATAATGAAGGACACTCCTCAGGTAGGAGTATTCGACACCTCCTTCTACAGCGACATGGAGGAAAAGGCTTACATCTATGCGCTCCCCTATGAGTATTACGAAAAGTATCAGCTCCGTAAGTACGGCTTCCATGGTACATCTCACAGATACGTATCCTCAAAGGCGGCAGAGATGCTTGGCAAGCCGATAGAAGAGCTCAAGATTATCGTTTGTCACCTCGGAAACGGCTCGTCTATCACAGCTGTCAAGAACGGCAAGGCAGTAGATACCTCAATGGGCTTTACTCCTCAGGATGGTCTGCCTATGGGAACAAGAAGCGGTGCGCTTGATCCTACAGTTATTACCTACATAATGAAGAACGAAAACATTTCCCCCGATGAAATGGATAACATAATGAACAAGAAATCGGGACTTCTCGGTGTGTCGGGTGTTTCGAGCGACTGCCGTGAGGTAATGATCGCTGAAAAGGAAGGGAACAAGAGAGCAAAGCTCGCACTTGAAATCCTTGTCCACAGCATCAAGAAGATAGTCGGATCCTATATTGCCGAGATGAACGGAGTTGACGCCCTCTGCTTTACTGCAGGTATCGGCGAAAACGACTCAAAGATTCGCGAGCTTGTGGCGAGCGATATGAGCTATCTCGGTATAGAGATAGATAGTGACGCAAATGCAAACGCAAAGCGTGGAGAGCCCGCTGACGTTTCCTTGCCTGCGTCAAAGGCTAAGGTGCTCGTAATTCCTACCGATGAGGAATATATGATAGCCTTGGATACACAAAAAATAGTAACTAAATAATTTGAAAGGAATATACAGAAATGCAATCACCATTCGAAATCAAAAAAGAAATATGCGAAGTAGGACACAAGCTTTATGCTAAGGGCTACGTTGCCGCAAACGACGGTAACATCTCCGTTAAGGTAAGCGACAATGAGTTTTACTGCACACCTACAGGAGTATCCAAGGGCGACCTTACACCTGACATGATCATCAAGATCGACGGCACAGGTAAGAAGCTCGAAGGAAAGCTCAACCCCTCATCCGAGATCAAGATGCACCTCCGCGTGTATCGTGAGCGTCCTGACGTAAACGCTGTTGTTCACGCTCATCCCCCTGTTGCTACTGCTTTTACAGTTGCAGGCGTAGAGCTTGACCAGTACATTCTCCCTGAGGCAGTTCTTACAATAGGAAACGTTCCTACATGTGAGTACGGCACGCCCTCTACAATGGAGATTCCCGATTCTCTTATGCCTTATATTCAGAACCACGATGCATTCCTTCTCAAGAACCACGGTGCTCTTACAGTAGGATGCAATCTTAAGAAGGCTGCTTTCGTTATGGAAGAGGTTGAGTTCAACGCAGTTATCTGCAAGCACGCTCGTGAGCTCGGAAATGTAGAGGAAATTCCTTGCGACCAGCTTGAGAAGCTTATGGAGCTCCGCCAGAAGATGCAGATCCCCGGCAAGCACCCCGGATGCAAGAAGTGTAAGAACCTCGGCACAAGCAACTGCCGTTGCAAGCACAACTCCGACGGCTGCACATGCGGTGGCGACAAGGTAGCAAACGCTGATCCCGCACTCGTTGCAGAGATTACAAAGAGAGTAATCGCAGCCCTCGGCAAATAATTGAAGCGAGGGAGCAGATATGGCAATAAACTGGACAGAAGCACAGATCGATGAGATCGTGAAAAACGTTCTGGCACAGGTGAAGCCCTCCAGCACTCCCAACAAGACGTGGGACGCGTCATCATATTGCGGAAGAAAATTCGTCGGAGTTTACGATGACATGAATGATGCCATCGAGGCGGCGAATGCAGGATATCGCGCGATACGTTCCATGAGAGTGGAAGAAAGAGAAAAGCTTATCACAAAGATAAGAGAGCTTACCCGTGCGGAAGCATCTATAATGGCTGCACTCGGTGTAGCCGAAACAAAAATGGGTAGAGTAGACCACAAGACAGCGAAGCATATGCTCGTCGCTGACAAGACTCCCGGCACAGAGGATATAGTATCTCACGTAAAGACAGGCGACTTTGGTCTGACACTTACCGAGATGGCTCCCTTTGGAGTAGTCGGAAGCATCACCCCCTCTACGAACCCCAGTGAAACAGTAATATGCAATAGTATAGGTATGATAGCGGCAGGAAACGGCGTTGTATTCAACCCCCACCCCAATGCTATTGCGACCTCGAACTATGCAGTGGACCTCGTAAACCGCGCGTGCGTAGCGGCAGGTGGACCTAAGGTGCTCGTATCATCTGTAGTAAAGCCTACCCTCGACACAGCAAACATTATGTATAAGCACCCGTCGATACGACTCCTCGTCTGCACAGGCGGCCCCGGTGTTGTAAAGGCAGTTCTTTCATCAGGAAAGAAGGCTATCGGCGCAGGTGCGGGAAATCCCCCTGTTATCGTTGACGACACCGCTGACATAAGAAAGGCGGCAAAGGACATCATCGACGGATGCACCTTTGACAACAACCTCCCGTGTATTGCGGAAAAAGAGGTGTTTGCTTTCAGCAATATCGCAGACGAGCTTATCTCAGGAATGCTTGACGCAGGCGCATACAAGATTTCGAGAGAGCAGGCGGACAGACTCGCAGACATTGTTCTCAATGATGTGAAAAATCCTAAGACAGGAATAGTCAAGAAGGTAGTAAACAGAGATTGTGTCGGTCGCGACGCCTCCGTTCTTCTTGAAAAGATAGGCATAAAGGCAGGTCCTTCGGTCAGATGTATAATCTGCGAAGTTCCCTTCGAGCATCTCTTCGTGCAGGAGGAGCTCATGATGCCTATACTTCCTATAGTCAGAGTAAACAACATTGATCAGGCAATAGAGCTTGCCGTAAAGGCAGAGCACGGAAACCGTCACACAGCGCATATGCATTCCAAGAATATCGACAACCTCACACGTTTTGCCCGTGCGGTAGAAACCACGATATTCGTAAAGAATGCTCCTTCCTATGCAGGCATCGGCTTCGGTGGAGAGGGTCACGCCACCTTCACAATAGCAGGACCTACGGGAGAGGGAATAACCTCGGCAAAGAGCTTTACAAGACTTCGCCGTTGCGTTATGGCTGACAACTTCCGTATTATATAAGAAAGGAAAAAAGCAATGGATTTCAACGCTTCACAGCTTGAGAGCATAGTACGCCGCGTGCTTGGTGAAATGGGAGCCTCCTCTGCAGCAGCAGGCGAGATTCCGAAAACCGGTAAGGTCGCAATGCTCACAGCACAGAAAACTATAGAAGTAAAGGAATTTGCCATTCCCGCCCTTGAGGATGATGACATTCTCGTAAAGGTAGAGGGATGCGGCGTGTGCGGAACTGACGTACACGAGTGGAAGGCTGACCCCTTCGGGCTTATCCCCGTTACTCTCGGTCACGAGGGAACTGGTGAGATAATCGCACTTGGCAAAAACGTAAAATGCGATACGGCAGGCAGACCCATCAAGGTCGGCGACAAGATCGTTACCTCCGTTATCAGCTGCGGCGAGTGTAACATTTGCCGCCTCCAGCCCGCACACACAAACCTCTGCGACAAGCAGGGTGTGTTCGGACTTATCGCTCACAGCGATGCACAGCCCTTCACAGGTTGGTTTGCTACCCACCTTCTCATCAGAGCAAAGGGCGCTACATATTTCGTAGTAAACGACCTCAACCTCAATGAAAGAATGTTGCTTGAGCTTGCGACTGTTGCAGTTCACGCATACGAGAGAGGTGCAAAGACAGGTCTTCTCAACTTCAACAGCAAGGTGCTCATTCAGGGACTTGGCCCCGTTGGTCTTATGATGATTTCCGTGCTCCGCGCGGCAGGTATCAATCACATCATCGCCATCGACGGCACACCCAAGCGTCTTGAAATGGCAAAGAAGCTCGGTGCTAAAACACTTATCAACTTCCGTGAGTACGACACTCTCGATAAGAGAATAGAGGCTGTAAAGGCTGTAACGTACGGAAGCGGCGCTGATTTCGTGTTCCAGTGCACAGGCGCTCCTGCGGCAGCGTCCGACGCATACAGCTATGTACGTCGTGGCGGCGGCTTCTGCGAGATGGGCTTCTTCGTAAACAACGGAGAGTTCTCCGTAAATCCTCACTTCGCATTCTGTAACAAGGAGATCAACCTCGTTGGCTCTTGGGACTACAGCGCAGAGGATTATCCTACTACAATGGCGTTCTTGCGTCAGGCGAGAGAAATGAAGATTCCGATAGAGGAGCTCATCACTCACTCTTATCCTCTTGAAAAGCTCAACGAGGCTATGGAAATGAACGTTTCTCAGCAGGGCATCAAGATCTGCTATATAGCAGAATAAGAAAAGGAGTAAGCTCGTATGGCACTCGGCATGATTGAGGTCTACGGCTTCACCACTTCAATAATCGTCGCCGACAAGGTGGCAAAGACCTCCGACGTAAAGGTGGTCGCTATCGATAAAAACAAGCCTGCAAACGGCGATTCCGCCGAGGTGCCGCTTGTTATGATAGTAAAGTTTGAGGGTGATACCGCAGCAGTAGAGTCTGCACTTGAAGCAGGCAAGGCCGAAGCAGAGAAAAGAGGACTCTACATAACCTCCAAGATAATTTCCAGACAGTCTCCCGAAATAGAGTGGTTTGCCCATCTCGGAGCGACAGGAAAAGATAAACTTCGTAACACAAATAAATAAAATAAAAAAATAAATACAATTTTTAAAGGAGAAAAATCATGAAAGAAGCATTGGGAATGGTTGAAACCAGAGGACTTGTTGCAGCAATCGAGGCAGCAGATGCAATGGTAAAGGCAGCAAACGTAGAGCTCGTAGGAAGCGAAAAGATCGGTAGCGGTCTCGTAAGCGTTATGGTAAGAGGCGACGTTGGAGCTGTTAAGGCAGCAGTTGAGGCAGGCGGCGCAGCAGCTTGCTCACTCGGTGAGGTTATCGCAACTCACGTTATTCCTCGTCCTCACGCAGACGTTGAAAAGATTCTTCCTGCGCTCAAATAATTGAACTATGGAAAAAGCAATAGCGTTACTCGAGGTACAGTCTATGGTTGCCGCAATTGCAGGACTTGATGCAATGGTAAAGGCAGCTGACGTAGAGCTTATTCATGTCGAGAAGCGCTTGGGTGGACGACTCGTCACAGTAGTCGTTGAAGGCAAGGTCTCCTCCGTTGAGGCTGCTGCAAGAGCAGGTGAAGCAGAGGCGGCAAAGGTCGGAAAGGTGAAGCTCTGTGAGGTCATCGCTCGACCGCATCCCGACGTAATGAAGTTCTTAAAAACAGAATAAAATCTAAAAAACCAAAAAAAACAAAAATAAAAACAAAAAACTAATTTTAATGGAGGAAATTAAAATGGAAGCATTGGGAATGGTTGAAACCAGAGGTCTTGTAGCTGCAATCGAGGCAGCAGATGCAATGGTAAAGGCAGCAAACGTAATTCTTGTCGGAAGCGAAAAGATCGGTAGCGGTCTCGTAAGCGTTATGGTAAGAGGCGACGTTGGAGCTGTTAAGGCAGCAGTTGAAGCAGGCGGCGCAGCAGCTTCTTCTCTTGGCGAGGTTATTGCTACTCACGTTATTCCTCGTCCTCACGCAGATGTTGAAAAGCTTCTTCCTTCTATCAAATAATTAAGAAGAGAAGTAATTTTTCCACAAAAGCGTAAAGCGTTACGGTATTGAGGCTTTTGCCTCAATACCGTGCCCTACGGGGCAAAATCCCACATTCGTTATCAAGCTGGTTATTCAGAAAACAAAAATTCGCAAAGCCCGTAAAGATGAGTACAATTCCGTGAAAACGGTTAAAGATATATAAATTGATAAAAAGGAGCAGTAAAATGGAACTCAACAGCTCACAGATCGCCGAAATGGTGAAAAAAGTATTGAATGAAATGTCGTCAGGCACACCTTCCTCTGACGGAGATATCCCCGTAGGAGTTTCAAACAGACATATTCATCTCTCAAGAGAGCATCTTGACATTCTCTTTGGTCAGGGATATGAGCTCACACCCATAAAGGAGCTTTCCCAGCCTGGACAGTATGCATGCAAGGAGCTCTTGACAATAGTCGGACCCTCGCTTCGCCCCATAGAAAACGTGCGAGTGCTTGGACCTGTCCGTCGTGAGTCGCAGGTAGAAATATCAATGACTGACTCCTTTACACTCAAGGTAAAGCCCCCCGTTCGTGAGTCGGGAAAGATAGAAGGCTCTGCCCCCTTGACCATCATCGGTCCTCGTGGCGTAGTGACCTTGAAGGAAGGCTGTATTATAGCAAACAGACACATACATATGCATACCTCTGACGGACAGCGCTTTGGTGTCCGCGACGGAGATTACGTAACAGTTGATGTAAACGGTAAAAAGCGCACGCGCTGGTACGACGTTCAGGTCAGAGTATCGGACGCATTCGCACTTGAGATGCACGTAGACACAGACGATGCAAATGCAGCAGGAATAGGAAACGGCTGCAAGGTAAAGCTTGTTAAAGAATAAAACAGAGGTATATAGAAATGTTAAAAGGTATAGTTATCGACAATATCGTATCTACAAGAAAGCAGGATTCCCTCGTAGGAAGCAAGTTCCTTGAGGTAAGAATAATTGAAAACGGCGCTCCCACCGAAAAGTATCTTATAGCAGTAGATAGCGTCGGCGCAGGTATAGGCGAAACAGTCCTCATCACAGAGGGCAGTCCCGCCCGCCTCGCACTTCACAACCAGCAGTCCCCCGTTGACGCTGTTATAGTAGGTATCGTAGACTGATTTTGGAGAAAATAAATGCTCACAGAACTTAAGAAAAAAATACAAAACGGCGGTGTCATAGGCGCAGGCGGAGCAGGCTTCCCCTCCTATGCGAAGATGGCGCCCGGCGCTGATACGCTTATCGTAAACGGTGCAGAGTGCGAGCCGCTTTTGTATACCGACTACGTTCTTTTGCGTGAGTATATGCAGAGACTTATCGCCGCAATTACGATAGTTGCGCGTGAGCTTGGTGTAAAGCAGTCCTTCCTCGCTATGAAAAATCATACGGCGAAAAAGCTGTCACTCGAGGACGGACAGAGACTCGCTGAGAATATTTACATACGCTCCTTGCCCGATGTTTACCCCATGGGCGACGAGATAATTCTCATATACGAAACGACAAAAAGAATAGTCCCTCCGGGAAAGCTTCCTATGCACTGCGGAGTTATCGTTTACAACGTCGAAACAGTGCTGAATATAACTAAATGTATCGAGAGCGAAACTCCCGTTGTTGAAAAATGGCTCACAGTCGGCGGCGATATAGAAAATCCCCGTGTAGTCCGAGTTTCCGTAGGTATAAGAATAAGAGATTTGTTCTCTGTGCTTGGCGTTACAGTAGACGACGACCACGTAGTCATTGATGGCGGACCCTCTATGGGTAAGATAGTAAACCACAACACAGGCGTCGTGCTTAAAAACACAAAGGCGTTGCTCGTGCTCCCAAAGAGCTGTGTCGCAGTTTCCTCAAAAATGGTTTCTCTCGACGCCCAGCTCAGACGAGGCTCGTCTGCCTGTTGTCAGTGTACACGATGCACAGATATGTGCCCTCGTGCACTCATAGGTTATCCTCTCGCACCTCACAAGCTCGTGCGCGTCGCCTCTGCAGGTGATGCCATAGACCCGTCAGTATATCTCAGTGCGACAATGTGCTCAAGCTGTGGAATATGCGAAACGGCTGCTTGCTGTCAGGGACTTTCCCCGAAGGATATGATAGCGGCATTAAAGACTGAGCTTGCAAAAAAGAAAATGAAATACATCGTAGACGATCCTACCAAGCCCCTTGAGCAGAGAGATTACAGACTTGTTCCAAGCGAGCGCTGGAAGGCGTTGCTCGGGGTAGAGAAGTTTGACCGTGAGGCTATTCTTTACAACGTAAAGATAATCCCCGACTTTGTAGAAATTCCTATGAAGGGACACATCGGTGCGCCCTCTATCCCCTGTGTAAAGCCGGGCGACTTCGTCAAATACGGCGACAAGATAGCAGATGCAGCCGACGGACTTTCAGTCCCTCAGCACGCATCAATCGACGGTAGAATTTTCGTCGCAGACAACGACAAGATAATCATCGAAAAACAAAACACAAATTTGAGTAAATAAGGATAGAATTTATGTATCAGGCTGTTGGTGTAATAGAAATAAAAAGTATAGCGAAGGGCATAGAGGCTTGTGACGCGGCGCTCAAGAGCGCAGGCATCAGCCTTGTTTCCGCCCACCCCGCTTGCCCCGGAAAATACGAGATGATACTCACAGGCAGTATCTCCGACGTTACCGCCGCCGTTGAGCACGTAAAGGGCAGATACGGAGAAGCACTCGTCGATGAGAGCATAATGGGTAGAATAGACGAGTCCGTCATAGCCGCTCTCTTTGGTGCTCAGGTCGCAAAGCGCGAGGGCAGTCTTGGTATCATAGAAACGTTTTCGGCAGCCTCCGCAATAAAGGCGTCTGATATAGCAGTCAAGACTTCTCGTGTGCAGATATATGACCTCCGCGTCTCTCGTGGAATGGGTGGAAAGGGAATAGTCCTCCTCACAGGAGAGGTAGGAGACGTCACTGCGGCAGTTGAAGCAGGTGCAGCCCATGCCAAAGCGCAGGGACTTCTCTCACAGATGTCCGTCATAGCCGCTCCCCACGCTGATTTGTGGGAGCAAATGTAAGCTTTTAGGAGTAGTTTTATGGAAAACATAAAGTTCGTGATAGAAAAAAGCGAAAGAATAGAAAAGCTCAAGGCTGACCTTTATGCAAAAATGCCTGAAATAGAGGCAGACAGAGGCGTGCTTGTTACCGAGAGCTATCAGGCGACAGAGGGTATGCCTATCATAAAGCGCCGTAGCGCTGCTTTCGCTCATATACTTAAAAATATTCCGATAGTAATAAGAGATAACGAGCTTATCGTAGGCTCAAACTCTATAGCTCCTCGTGGCTGTCAGGTATTCCCTGAGTACTCGTATGAGTGGCTTGAGGCAGAGTTTGACACAGTAGAGCACAGAAGTGCCGACCCCTTCTACATATCGGAAAATACCAAGGAGCGCTTGCGCAAGGTTTACCCCTACTGGAAGGGTAAGACCACGAGCGATCTCGCAAAGGCGAATATGGCACCTGAGGCCTATGCCGCATTTACAGTACACAACATATTCACCGTAGGTAACTATTTCTACAACGGCGTAGGTCACGTCTGCGTAGACTACAAAAAAGTAGTAAACTACGGATATTCCAAGATAATTCAAGAGGCAAAGGACGCTCTTGCAAAGCTCGACTGCGGAATGGGAGATTATATCCCGCGCAGTAACTTCCTCTATGCAGTTATAGAAAGCTGTGAGGCAGTTATCGGCTATGCTCATCGCTATGCCGACCTCGCTCGCAAGATGGCATCTGAGGAAAAGGACGCTACTCGCAGAGCAGAGCTCTTGCAGATAGCAGAAAACTGCTCACACGTTCCCGAGCATGGCGCTCGTAACTTCTACGAGGCATGCCAGTCATTCTGGTTTGTACAGCAGCTCTTGCAGATGGAGTCCAGCGGACATTCCATCTCCCCCGGTCGCTTTGACCGTTATATGTACCCCTTCTACAAGAAGGATAAGGACGAAGGAAAGATTACAGTCGAGTTCGCACAGGAATTGCTTGACTGTATATGGATAAAGCTCAATGACTTGAACAAGGTGCGTGACGCCGCATCTGCCGAAGGATTTGCAGGCTACGGACTTTTCCAGAACCTCATTGTCGGCGGTCAGGACGAATACGGAAGAGATACTACAAACGACCTTTCCTTTATGTGCCTTGAGGCTTCCATGCATGTCAGACTTCCTCAGCCCTCCATCACCATGCGTGTATGGAACGGCACACCTCAGGATCTGCTCATCAAGTCGGTTTCCCTCACTCGAGAGGGACTTGGCATTCCCGCATACTACAACGACGAGGTCATCATTCCGTCAATGATGTCGAGAGGCGTATCCCTTGAGGATGCAAGAGATTACTGCATCATCGGATGCGTAGAGCCTCAGAAGGCTGCAAAGACAGATGGCTGGCACGATGCGGCATTCTTCAATATGTGTCGTCCTATGGAGCTCGTTTTCTCAAACGGCTATGACAAGGGCGTGCAGATAGGACTTGCTACAGGCGATGTAACCAAGTTCAAGACCTTTGAGGAGTTCTTTGATGCGTACAAGGCTCAGCAGGCGTATATGGTAAAGCTTCTTGCAAACGCCGACAACGCCGTCGACTCTGCTCACGCGACACTTTGTCCCTTGCCCTTCCAGTCCTGTATGGTCGATGACTGTATAGGTAGAGGAAAGAGTATGCAGGAGGGTGGAGCAATATACAATTTCACAGGTCCTCAGGGATTTGGAATTGCAAATATGACAGACGCTCTCATGGCGATAAAGGAGCTTGTATTTGAGAAAAAGCTCGTCACTATGCAGGAATATAAGGACGCACTTGAGGCGAACTTCGGTCAGGGCATCAAGGGCGCAAAGGCAGAGGAAATTACAGTGCAGATAGTCACCGCACTCTCAAAGAGTGGAGTTAGCGTGACTGATGCGCAGATAAAGGACATATATCGCGAGGTCACCGAAAATGGTGGCGTTAGTGCAGAAAAGAAAAAGAGATACGAGGAAATCCTTTCCCTCATCGGCACAGTTGCCAAGTATGGCAACGACATCGAGGAGGCTGACGAAATGGCGAGAGAGGTCGCTTACTCCTACACCAAGCCTGTAGAGAAGTATACCAACTATCGTGGAGGTCAGTTCCAGGCAGGTCTTTACCCTGTATCTGCAAATGTTCCGCTCGGCGCACAGACAGGTGCGACCCCCGACGGCAGATTGGCATACACCCCCATCGCTGACGGCGTAGGCCCTGCCGCAAACCGCGATACAAATGGTCCTACAGCTGCGGCAAACTCCGTTTCCAAGCTCGATCACCTCATCGCATCAAACGGAACGCTCTTCAACCAGAAATTCCACCCCTCCGCACTCAGCGGAATGGCAGGACTTACAAAGTTCGCATCATACATCAGAGCATTCTTTGACCGCAAGGGTATGCATATGCAGTTCAATGTAATCAGCAGAGAGACCCTTCTTGCAGCTCAGAGAGAGCCTGAAAAGTACAAGACGCTCGTTGTCCGTGTTGCAGGCTACAGTGCGCTCTTTACGACACTTTCAAAGTCACTTCAGGACGATATTATAAATCGTACTGAGCTTGGCTTCTGATAAGTTAGATAAACTCTTACAAATTACGATAAAATCTTATGAAAGGAAAACCGCTATGAGTTATTACGATACTACTGGTAGAATATTCGATATTCAGCGGTTTTCCGTTCATGACGGTCCGGGAATAAGAACGATAGTTTTCTTAAAGGGCTGTCGTCTGCGTTGTCGCTGGTGCTGTAATCCCGAGTCACAGGAATGGGATATACAGAAAATGATAATAAACGGTGAGCAAAAAATTGTCGGTGAGGATACCACAGTCGAGCGGGTAATTGCCGAGGTGGTAAAGGACGAGGCGTTTTACAGACGCTCAGGCGGAGGACTTACGCTTTCAGGTGGTGAGGCAATGTGCCAGCCCGAATTCGCCATAGACCTCTGCAGAGCAGCACACGATTACGGAATAAGCACCGCCATAGAAACTACGGCGGCAGTTCCGTCTGATGTGGTCGCGCGAGTCATTCCTCACATAGACTACGTGCTTTTGGATATAAAGCATATGAATTCCGAAAAGCACAAGGCATTTACAGGCAAGAGCAACGAGCAGATACTTTCAAACGCCCGCTACATCGCTGAAAATGCAAACGACCTCACCATTCGAGTGCCCGTAATTCCGAGCTTCAACGATACTGCAGAGGAGATTTCGGCGATAGCTAAATTTGCAAACTCGCTCCCCTCTGTCACAAAGCTTCATCTCTTGCCTTATCATCGTCTTGGACAAAACAAGTACGATGGACTTGGCAGAAAATACGACTTTGAGAACGTAGCGACAATTCCCGATGAAAAAATGAACTACTTGCTTGACATAGCGCGAGAGAGTGGACTCGTATGTCAAATAGGAGGATAAAATGGATTTTTCAATGCAGGATAAAATGCGTATAATTCAGGAGCTGGTCCCCGGTAAGCAGATAACGCTTGCCCATGTTATTGCCAACCCTGATAAAACGCTTTACTATAAGCTTGGTCTTGACCCTCAGGTCGAGCGTGAAAGAAGCGCTATCGGTATCGTTACCGTCAGCCCTGCCGAAACGGCTGTTATCGGTGCAGATATCGCAATGAAGGCGTCAGGCGCCGTGGTCGAATTTGTAGACCGCTTTACAGGCACGGTAATTATGACAGGCTCGGTCTCCGAGGTTGAGACCTCAGTCCTTGCAATTACCGAGTACTGTAAAAACAAGCTCGGCTATACAGTTTGCGACGTTACCAAAACATGAGAAAGCTGATACTTATCGGGCGTGTTGCGGCAGGGAAAACCACTCTGACGCAGGCTCTGCTCGGCGAGGAATTGCACTACTTCAAGACGCAGTACGTGCAATACGGGGATATGATAATAGATACTCCGGGCGAATATACCGAGCTGCGAAACCTCAGTGGAGCTCTCGCCTTGTACGCCTATGAGGCTGATGTTGTCGGACTTGTGCTCTCGGCGGACGAGCCGTATTCCATCTTCAGTCCAAACATCACTTGCCTTGTCAATCGCGACGTAGTCGGCATAATTACAGGCGTGGATAAGGAAAGGGCAAACCCTGACAGAGTGGAGCGCTGGCTCCGTCTTTCAGGCTGTAAAAAAGTATTCCGTGTCAGCTCGTATACGGGTGAGGGAATATCCGACATAATAGATTACCTAAACAGAGAATAACATAACTCAAGGAGTAGCTTATGAGCAAAACAAAGGTCATCTCATTTGCAAATAATAAGGGCGGTAGCGGAAAATCTACCACCTGCTCAAACGTAGCGTACATAATGGCGTCAATGGGCAAAAAGGTGTTGCTTGTCGATGGCGATATGCAGATGAATCTTACACTTTCGTTCTTTTCAGAGGACGAGGCGCTGGAGTATGCAAAAAGTGGAAAAAACCTCTATGCAGCAATAAAGGATGCACGCGACGTTTCTGATTTTATAGTTCCCACCGCATACGAAAACCTCGACATAATCCCCTCGTCTACGCTTATGAGCTCTATAGAGTTCGACCTCTTTACCAAGTGGCAGAGAGAGTTCATTTTGAAAAAGGGCTTGTCCGCAGTTATCGAGGCAGAGACTTATGACTATGTGCTTATAGACGCTCCCCCTACGCTCGGTGGCTGGGTTATGAATATCCTCTGTGCGACCGACTATCTCGTCATTCCCGTCGAGGCAAGTCCGTGGGGACTGTTCGGTCTTGCAAATATGTTTGAGTTCTACTCACAGGTAAAGACAATGTCGCCCACACTTGATTTGCTCGGCATCGTCATTACAAAGGCAGACGAGAGAAAGAACTACTTCAAGGGTGCAGTTCAGAGTCTGCGAGAGCTTGACGGAGTGCGCCTCTTTGATAGCATAATAAGAGTAGATAGCGCAGTCGAATGGGCGCAGGATAATAGCAAGCCCGTCGCCGCGTATAAGAAATCCTCGCGTTCATCACTTGAATATACAGAACTTGCAAAGGAGATAATGAATTATGTCAATAGGTAAGAATAGCCTCTCAAGAGTATCTGCGGCAGTAAACGCAAGTCCCGCAGAGGAAGTTGTTAAGGAGTTGGTTGCTCCTGTCGCTGAAAAGAAGAGCGAAGCAAAGAAATCCCCTGCGAAAGCTCCTGCTAAAGCGCCCGCAAAGGCTCCCGCACAGAAAAAAGCGACCACAACAAAGTCAAGCGCAAAGGCTCCTGCAAAGGCTCCCGCAAAGGCTCCCGCACAGCAGGAAAAGCCTGCAGCTCCCAAAAAGCCTGCACAACCGAAAAAGGTCGCTGCCGCAAAGAAGGGCTATGTTTCCTTCGGTGACGAGCTTCCTGTACATCTTCTTTGATTAGATTTAACTAAAAGAGCAGATAAAAATCTGCTCTTTTTTGTTATTTTCCCTCTTGAAAAAATCGTCGAAATGTAGTATAATTTATGCAATATTTTAAAAAATGCGGAGGATGTAAAAATGGAAAACACCCAAAAGATTTCATTTTTTGGAAAGTTTAAAGCATTTCTCAAAAGAAAAGATGTGGATATCTCTCTGAAGAGATACGGAATTGACGCTATGGGTGCTATGGCACTTGGTCTTTTTGGCTCGTTGCTTATCGCCACGATATTTAACGCTATAGGCCTTATCCCTGGCTTTTCCTTCTTTGCGACGATAGGTGCATACGGCTCAAAGGCGGCAGGATGCGCTATGGCAGTAGCTATAGCATATGCGCTGAAGGCTCCACCTCTCGTTATATATACCTGCGCCCTTGTCGGATTTATAGCAAATGATATGGGAGGAGCAGGCGGTCCTCTTGCAGTTTTGATAATCGCCATAATAGCCGCAGAATTCGGTAAAATGGTGTCAAAGGAAACAAAGGTCGACATACTCGTTACACCCTTCGTTACGCTTTTTGTCGGTGGAGTGCTCTCCGTCTTGCTTGCAGGTCATATAGGCACGCTCGTAGGATATATAAAGGACTTTATCGGCTGGGCAATGCTTCAGCATCCCTTCGTTATGGGTGTTATTGTGTCAGTCGTTATAGGTGTCGCCCTTACACTTCCCATCAGCTCTGCCGCTATATGCGCAGCCCTTGTGCTTTCAGGCGCAAACGGTGGTGGCGAGGGACTTGCGCTCGCAGGTGGCGCTGCCGTTGCAGGCTGCTGCGCGCAGATGGTCGGCTTTGCCGTAATGAGCTATAAGGAAAACAAGGTAGGCGGACTTATCTCGCAGGGAATAGGCACGAGTATGCTCCAGATGCCTAACATAGTGAAAAATCCGAGAATATGGATACCCCCCACGCTCGCCTCTGCCATTACAGGACCGATAGCAAGCTGTGTGTTTGGACTTAAGATGTACGGCGCGGCTATCAATTCGGGTATGGGCACCTGCGGACTTCTCGGCCCTATAGGAATTATCCTCGGCTGGTTTGGTGGGGAATACCCTGCATCCGTTAGCGCATTCGACTATATAGGTCTTTTGCTCATCTGCTTCATTCTCCCTGCCGTTATCTCGCTTGTTGTAGGTGCTCTGCTCCGTAAAATAGGCTGGATAAAGGAAAACGACCTCAAGCTCTGATATTTAATAACATTGATATAGAAGTCGGTATCTCATACGAGATACCGACTTTTTTGCGTAAATAGGGGAGGTTTAGCGCTATTCACCACCATTTTACACATTGACAAGTCTGTGTTTTTGTGATACAATGTATCTGTATAATTTTGTCTATTTTGAGGTCGCATGATATGGTACAGATAACAAGCGTAGAAAAACGCTCATACGCCGCGCGTGCAGGTATAAAAGCTCACGATGTATTACTTGCAATAAACGGAAATGAAATAAACGATGTCCTCGACTACCGTTTTTATCTTACGGAAAAAGAGGTAGAGCTTTCTCTCGTGAGAAAGGAAAAGGACTTTTCTGTCACCATAAAGAAGGAGATGTACGACGACATAGGTCTTGAGTTTGAGACTCCGCTTATGGATAAAAAGCACTCCTGCAGAAACAAGTGTATTTTCTGCTTTATCGACCAGCTGCCGAAGGGTATGCGCGACACCTTGTATTTCAAGGACGACGATGCCCGACTTTCATTCTTGCACGGCAACTATATAACTCTTACAAACCTTGCAGATAGCGATATAGACCGAATTATCAAAATGCGCTTTTCTCCGATAAATATTTCTATTCATACAACAAATCCCGAATTGCGCGTAAAAATGATGCACAACAAGAGGGCAGGAGAGGTGCTTTCCTACCTGGACAGGCTGAATGAGGCAGGCATAAGGATGCACGGTCAGGTGGTGCTTTGCCGAGGCGTCAACGATGGCAACGAGCTCGATAGAACCATGCACGAGCTGTCAAAATACTATCCTAACCTCGAGAGTATGTCGGTCGTTCCCGTCGGTCTCACCGATTACCGAGACGGACTTTATCCACTCGAGCCCTTTACACCCGAGGACTGTGCACGCATCATTTCGCAGATAGATTCATTTGCCGAGCAGCACAAAAAGAAGCACGGCTCACGCCTGTTTTTTGCCGCAGACGAGTTTTATATCGAGGCAGGTATGCCTATCCCGGACGAAGAGCATTACGAGGATTATAAGCAGATAGAAAACGGCGTAGGTATGATACGCTCGCACAAACAGGAGTTCGACTTCGAGCTTGCAGAGATGAAGCGATATGGCGAAGCTCCCACCGAAAGCGTCAATGCTTCAGTCGTTACAGGCGTTGCCGCCTACGACTATATAAAGGGACTGTGCGACACCCTTGAAAAAGAATTTGAAAATGTAAAAATAAACGTCTATAAAATAGTAAACAATTATTTTGGACATAGGATAACCGTCGCAGGACTTTTGACGGGAAAAGACATATACGAGCAGTTAGAGGGCAAGGAGCTTGGGGACACCCTTCTTATACCCGCAAACGCGCTCAGACACGAAAAGGATTTGTTCCTTTGCGGAATGAGTGTCACCGAGCTTGAAGAAAAGCTTGGCACCCGCATCAGAGTAGTAGAGAATGACGGATGCGATTTCATTTCCGCAGTAATGACAAGAAAGTGAGGGATGAAAATGGGAAAACCGATTGTAGCCATCGTAGGCAGACCAAACGTAGGAAAAAGTACCCTGTTCAATAAATTGATCGGCGAGCGTCGTTCCATCGTAGAGGACGTCCCCGGTGTAACACGAGATAGAATTTACGGAGAGGGCGAGTGGTGCGAGCGTAGATTTATACTCATAGACACAGGTGGTATAGAGCCCAAGTCTGACGATATAATTTTGTCGCAGATGCGTACACAGGCGCAGATAGCCATTGAGTCAGCCGACGTAATAATATTTATGTGTGATATAAGATCGGGACTTCTTGCCGATGACCGAGACATCGCTATCATGCTTAAAAAGAGTGGAAAGCCGATAGTCTTGTGCGTCAACAAGATAGACCGAGTAGGTCAGGTGCCTCCCGAGTTTTACGAGTTCTATGAGCTCGGATTTGAAAACGAGCCTATCGCTATCTCCTCTCTGCATGGAAGCGGAAGCGGAGACCTGCTTGACACTATTATCTCCTATTTTCCCGAAGAGGAGGAGCAGAGCGATGACGAGGACGTAATAAATGTAGCGGTTATAGGAAAGCCTAACGCAGGCAAATCCTCCATAATAAACAAAATGCTGGGCGACAACAGACACATAGTGTCAAATATCCCTGGAACTACACGTGATGCCGTAGACTCCGAGCTTGTAAATTCGCACGGAAAATACAACCTCATTGATACTGCAGGCGTGCGCCGAAATAGTAAAATAGAAGACAGAATTGAAAGATTCAGTGTCCTTCGTGCGCATATGGCGGTAGAGAGGGCAGATGTTTGTCTTATTATGATAGACGCCCAAGAGGGAATTACCGAGCAGGACGAGAGAATTGCAGGTATCGCCCACGAGGCAGGAAAGGCGTCGATTATCGTCGTCAACAAGTGGGACCTTATCGAGAAGGATAACAATACAGTAAACGCCTTCAACGCTAAAATAAAGACAGCGCTCAGCTATATGACCTATGCGCCCATCATTTATGTGTCAGCGCTTACAGGTCAGAGAATAGACAATATATTCGAGATGATAAATCAGGTGTTCGCAGAGTCAAAGAAGCGTGTCACCACAGGTATGCTCAACGACCTGCTAAACGATGCTCTCACCCGTCATCAGCCCCCCTCGGACAAGGGCAAGAGATTAAAGCTCTATTATATGACGCAGGCAAGCGTAGCACCACCCACGTTTGTAATATTCTGCAACTCTGCCGAGCTTTTCCACTTCTCTTATCAGAGATATATTGAAAACTGCATAAGAGAAACATTTGGTTATCTTGGTACTCCGGTAAGAATTGTAGTGCGTCAGCGTGGCGACGAAAACGATAAGTAAAATAAAGGAAAAACAATGTTTATAGATAATATTAAAGTATATCTGAAGGCAGGAAACGGAGGCCATGGCGCAATATCCTTCCGTCGCGAGAAGTATGTGCCGGCGGGCGGACCTGACGGTGGCGACGGCGGACGAGGCGGAAACGTCATAGTACGAGTAGACCCCGGCTCAAATACCCTGCTTGCATACAGATACAAGAGAAAATTTGTCGCCGAAAACGGAGAAAACGGAAAGGGCGACAAGTGCCATGGCAGAAACGGCAAGGATACAGTAATCACCGTACCCCCCGGCACACTATTGAAGGAGCCTGACACAGGCAGAATAATATTCGATATGTCCACCGACCGAGAGTTCGTTATATGCAAGGGCGGTCGTGGAGGCTGGGGAAACAGACATTTCGCCACCCCCACCCGACAGATACCTCGCTTTGCGAAAAACGGCACTGATGGTGAGGAAAAAGAGGTGCTGCTTGAATTGAAGATGATAGCAGATGTAGGACTTATCGGCTTCCCCAACGTAGGAAAGTCCTCTATCCTCTCTCGCATATCGTCTGCCAAGCCGAAAATAGCGGATTATCACTTTACCACCCTTTCTCCCAATCTCGGCGTTGTTTCTACAGGCGAGGGCAGAGGCTTTGTCGCAGCAGATATCCCGGGACTCATCGAGGGCGCATCTGACGGACTTGGACTTGGTCACGAGTTTTTGCGCCATGTAGACCGCTGTCGCTTGCTTTTGCATGTGGTGGATATATCCGAGATAGAGGGCAGAAGCTGTATCGAGGATATGGAAAAGATAAATTACGAGCTTGAGCGCTATAGCCCCGAGCTTGCTACACGCCCGCAGATAGTGGTTGCAAACAAGTGCGATATGCTCCCCCCAGACTATGACTATTCGGCATTTGAAAAGTACGTAGACGAAAACTACGGAGAAAAGCCCGTATATGTGTCTGCGGTGACAGGAAAGGGCCTTGACGAGCTTGTGTCACGCGTACGCGACGAGCTTGAAAAGCTCCCCGAAATAACCGTATACGAGCCTGAGGTATTGCCCGAGGAACATATAGGCTTCAGAGCAAACACTACGGCAGATACGACAGTCCGTCGTGAAAACAACACCTACTATGTCGAGGGCGAGTGGCTTATCAACCTTATGGGACAGATAAACTTCGACGATTACGAATCCCTCAATTATTTCCAGCGCTCCTTGCAGAAAAACGGCGTTATCGACTTGCTGAAGGAAAAGGGAATACAGGACGGCGATACAGTAAACATATACGACTTCGAGTTTGACTTTGTGTATTGATTACAAAACAAAAAAACACCTTGTTGCATATGCAACAAGGTGTTTTTCTATGTCATACCGTGAGATTAAGCGCAAAGCCCGCGATAATTCCCACTACTGCCGAAAGGCAGATTATGATTATTGGGTGTGTCTTCTTTTTAAAGACGAGGAATGCGGCGACTGCAAATATGGCAAGTGAGATGTACAAGCTCACGTCGGTGAGGCTGAAATTCTCAAATCCAAACGGAAGGAATACAGTCTTTACCATAGAGAGCACTGCTACGCCGATAAGACCAGGCACAGCCGACTTTAGTCCATACATACAAGCCTTTACATGCTTGTTGGACTTGAAGGCGTCAAATATTCTCGCCACTATCAGTATTATGATAAAGGAGGGAAGTATTACGCCAAGTGTGGCGAAAGCGCCACCGACAAGTCCCCAAAGACCGCCGAACATCTCGGTCATCTGCTCCGTTCCTACATACGTCGCCATGTTAACTGCAAAGGGGCCTGGAGTACTCTCGCTTACAGCGACAAAGTCGATGACCTGCTGAGGAGTAAGCCACCCCTTTTCAAGCACTGCCTGCTGTATGAGGGGGAGCATAGCATATCCACCGCCAAATGTGAATGCGCCTATCTTGAAAAATGTGAAAAATAAGCTGAACAGTAAAGTGATAAGCTCGCTCATTTCTTCTGCCTCCTTTCATTTATCAAGGAGTACACAAGTCCGAATATCGCACAGCCGATTATTACGAAAATGAGGTTGATGTCGATAAAAGCCGATACGAGAAAGGCGAGTCCCATTATGGTGTATGCCGCCCACTCGCGAGGAGTTTTCTTGAACATCATATACAGTGCCTTGAATATCAAGGCGAGCACGCCTGCGCGTATGCCGTAAAAGGCATACCTTACCGCTCTGTAGTCGTAAAACTCTCGGAGCAGGTAAGCGATTACGCTTATCAGCAAATAAGACGGCAAAACTACGCCAAACGTGGCAAAAGCCGAGCCGAGCACACCTGCCACCTTGTAGCCTACAAAGGTCGCGGAGTTTACTGCAATAGGGCCTGGGGTGGATTCTGCAATAGCGATAATGTCGTGGATATCGTCGTCAGATATCCACTTGTGGTTTTCCACAGTCTCGCGGTGTATCAAGGGAATCATCGCATATCCACCACCAAAGGTGAATGCGCCTATCTTGAAAAACACGGCAAAAAGCTGGAAAGCCTTCTTTATGTCGAATTTTTTCATTTTTATCCTCTGTTATTCTGCAATATATACCTTGCTCATTACCATAGGAATACGGGGTCTGTCGGAAAAGTCGGTGGGCACAGATGCTATCTCATCGACTACGTCAATTCCCTCTACTACCTTGCCGAATGCGGCGTAAGAGCCGTCAAGGTGGGGGGCATCCTCGTGCATAATAAAGAACTGTGAGGAAGCAGAGTTGGGGGCCATAGAGCGAGCCATAGAGATTACTCCACGTGTGTGCTTGAGGTCGTTCTTGATGCCATTTGCGGCAAACTCGCCTACTATCTTCTCGTCAGCGCCACCCATTCCGTTTCCGAGAGGGTCGCCGCCCTGTATCATAAAGCCTGCGATAACACGGTGGAATGTAAGGCCGTTGTAAAAGCCCTCGCTTACCAGCTTTTCAAAGTTTGCTACTGTCTTGGGCGCTACTTCAGGATAGAGCTCAAGCTTTATTTCTTTTCCGTTTTCCATTTCAATTACTATCATTGTTTTTCTCCTTTGTAAATATTTATTTATATGCTTGAATAAACTAATATAAAAATCAAGTGGGGGGTAATGCATTTGGAAAAACGCATTGATTTTTCACGGTATGCCGCTATTATAATATGCATACTTGGCGCACTCGGCGCTTTATATATAGTGTTTAAGTATCTTTTGTGGAGTGTCTTGCCGTTTGCTTTTTCGTGGGGCGTAGCGTTTGCCATACGCCCATTGTCAGAATATCTGCACAGACGGACCTCACTTCCCAAAAAGGCACTAAATTTTTGCCTTGTCCTGCTTGCCCTGTTACTCGTGTTTTCCTTGCTGTTTATAATAAGCGATCGTCTCGTTACGGAAATACGAGATTTCATAGAATGGATTGAGCAAAATCCGGGCGTAGTAAGCGATACAGTAGGTAAGATAAATTCTCTGTTTGAGCGCTTTTCCTCTCGCCTCGACATATTCAAGACGTCAGGCACAGGCATAGACGTGCGCTCCTATATTTCAGAGGTCACCGAGGGCGCGACACAGCAGATGCTGTCGTCACTTCCGAGCGTGGTCGGTAAAATAGCCCTCACTCTTCCGAAGGTGCTGATATTCACGCTTATTACGGTCATCTCTGCATTCTATTTCAGTATAGACCTGAAAAAAATAAACGACAGTGTCTTGTCTCCTCTGCCACAAAAATGGAGAGAGAGGCTTGTTGAGGCGAAGGATATACTCCTTTCCACCACAGTAAAATATCTTCGCTCCTACCTCATAATAATGCTCATCACGTTTTCCTTGTTGCTCATCGGCTTTCTTATTCTCGGAGTAAAGTATTACTTTGTTCTGTCGGTGATTTTTGCCCTGATAGATATACTGCCACTTCTGGGCGTAGGCACGCTTCTTATTCCGTGGGGGATATTTTCCCTCGCCACAGGGGATTTATATCTCGGTATGGGATTACTTGTCCTGTACGCGATTATCGTCGTTGTACGGCAGATAGCAGAGCCTAAAATAATAGGCGTCAGCCTCGGCATACACCCGCTTCTTACATTGTTTGCAATGTATCTCGGTTTTACTGTGCTGGGGTTTGTTGGTATGATACTCGGTCCGTTTGTCGCATTGATAGCGAGGAGCATAGCGAGCGCATTCCTTCATTATCGCTCGTCAAGCGCCACACGACAGTGAGTCTCGCACTATTGAAATTAAGCGTCAGATGAAAAGTATCTTTCCCACGTCTGTAAGAGGTCCGTCGTGGAGACACACGACCTCGCACCCATGCTTTTTTGCAAAGTGAAGAATGTCCTTTCCGCTTGGATGCAGGTCAATGCTTCCGTTGAAATACACCTTGCCGTCACAGTAGCCACTCGCACCGCCTATAAAGCCGTAGTCGTGGCAGGGAAGAGCGATATGCCCGCTCTCTATCAAGAGGGCGTCTATACCACATTCGACGAGTGTGCGGTGAAGTGATATGTCAGACGTCACCACGCCGTCGCCCACTTTACAGCAGGAGCAGGAAGCATATCCCTGCTTCACGCCCTTTAATTCGTAGCCTCTTTGTGTAAGCATTGACACAAAAATAGAAAGTCGGTCGTGCCTGCCAAACACTATCCCATCGTGTATATAGGCGTTGAAAAGAATATCATGCGGATATTCGGGATACATTCCCTCGTCAGAGAGGAAAAAAGAGAGATACGGAGCGCACTCTCGTATTTTTGCAAAGAGTGACTCGTTTTGCATAAAGTACTCACGATGTGTAAAAAGAGATGCCCCCTCGATAAGCATAATCATATCGGGGTGCGACTCCACACCCTGCGAAAGACGGGAAAAGCTCTGCACCTTGACCACAGAGAAGCCCATGCGCTCCAGACTATGAACGGACTGCTCACATATTCGGCAGTCCACTAAAGCAATAGATTTTTTCATAATATAAAATATAAAACTAATAAAAAACCGCCAAACTCATATTGGCGGATTTTTATTTAATTAAGCGCGCTCAACCTTACCGGAACGCAGACAACGAGAACAAACATAAACAGTCTTGTTAGAACCGCCTACAACTGCCTTTACCTTACGAATATTGGGCTTCCATGTTCTGTTAGTCTTACGGTTAGAGTGGGATACGGAGTGACCGAAAACTACACCCTTGCCGCACAAACTGCACTTTGCCATTGCTTGACACCTCCTAAGTGTTATACGTAGAATAGTATATATTTTTATTTATATCACAAATCGACACCAAACATTATATCACAATAATTTCATAAATGCAATAGTTATTTGATTTTTTCTTTTAATTTTTTATATATTTTTTTCTTGATTTTTCGTGCAGGTAGTAGTATAATATATATGTAAAAGGTTTTGATACGCAGAAAGCACGACCTTCGGTATCAAAAGTGAAATATTCAATATGATTTAATATGAAAGGGGAATTAAAATGTCCAAGTTTTTTAGTGTAATAGGTTTTCTCGTTACTGTTGCCGCTCTCGTTCTCGCTGCACTCAAGATTTTTGATTGCGTAAGAGAGTACTACGGCTGCGATTGCGACTTCGACTGCGACGATTGCGACTGCGATTGCTGCGAGGAGGAGTGCGAGGCTGCCGAAGAGGTTGCCGAGGCAGACGCTGAGTAATAGACGGAATAATAAAAAAGAGCCGAAAGGCTCTTTTTTATTACTTAATTTCCACAGTAACGTGCTTGCCGCAGTTATTAGCCGCCGCCTTCATTACGGAGCGTATCGCCTTTGCTATCTTTCCGTGTCTGCCGATTACCATGCCGGTATCGTCCTCAGCTACGGAAAGTACGAGATTGACGTTGTTGCCGTCTATCTCTTCAGTTACAGTCACCTCATCGGGAGAGTCAACTATAGCGCGTGCAATGTCCGCAAGTACAGTTTTCAAATCCATTATCAAATCTCCTTGTTATATTGTCGGAGATTACTTAATAATGTCACTCTTCTTGAGAAGCGCCTTAACAGTGTCTGTAGGCTGTGCACCCTTAGCGATCCATGCAGTAGCCTTTTCAGCGTCGATCTTGATCTCAGCAGGCTCGGTGAGGGGGTTGAAGTAACCGATCTCCTCGATGAATCTACCATCTCTGGGGTATCTGCCGTCTGCTACAACTACACGGTAGAAGGGAGCCTTCTTAGCGCCCATTCTTCTAAGTCTGATTTTAACTGCCATTTTTGTTTCCTCCAATAAAATTGTATATATTTTTATTTTTTATAAAAATCCGAAATTAGAACGGAATTTTCATCCTGCCAAACATGCCCTTCATCTTTGAGGGAGAAGAGAACTGCTTCATCATTTTCTTCATCTGATCAAACTGCTTTATCAGACGGTTTACCTCCTCGACGGAGCACCCACTACCCATCGCTATTCTCTTGCGGCGAGAGCCGTTGAGTATAGAGGGATTGTGTCGCTCTGCAGGTGTCATGGAAAGCACTATCGCCTCTGTCCTTGCCATCTGCTTTTCGTCTACGCTGAGGTCCTTGAGTGAGCCGGCCTTTACTCCGGGGAGCATGCCGAGTATCTGCTCGAGATTTCCCATCTTCTTCAATTGCCTGAGCTGATCGAGGAAGTCGTCAAGTGTAAAGGTCGCCTCGCGCATCTTCTTTTCGAGTTCCTCGGCTTTCTTTTGGTCAAACGCCTCTTCCGCCTTTTCAATAAGCGAGAGCACATCTCCCATACCGAGAATACGAGATGCCATTCTGTCGGGGTGGAAAACCTCGATAGTATCGAGCTTTTCTCCTGTGCCGACAAACTTTATAGGCTTGCCTGTTATAAACTTTACGGAAAGTGCTGCACCACCTCTGGTGTCGCCGTCCATCTTTGTAAGCACAACGCCTGTGATGTCGAGCAGCTCGTTGAAGGACTCTGCTACGTTTACGGCGTCCTGACCTGTCATTGCATCTACTACGAGCAAAACTTCTGTCGGGCTTGTAGCAGATTTGATGTTTTTCAGCTCGTCCATCAGCTCTTCATCAATGTGAAGGCGTCCTGCTGTATCTATGAAAACGAGGTCATATCCGTTTTTGCGAGCGTGCTCTACGCCTGCCTTCGCTATCTCAACGGGCGAAATGCTTGAGCCCATTGAAAAGACTGGAATAGAGAGCTGCTCACCCACGATTTCAAGCTGCTTTATAGCCGCAGGTCTGTATACGTCGCAGGCGACAAGCAGGGGATTTTTGCCCTTCTTCTTGTAGAGAGCGGCTATCTTACCACTGTGTGTCGTCTTACCTGCACCCTGCAGACCGACCATCATTACGACCGTCGGAGGCTTTGAGGAAATCTCTATCTTTCCTTCCTCGCCACCCATGAGCTTGACAAGCTCCTCGTTTACTATCTTGATTATCTGTTGCGCAGGAAGAAGGCTTTCAAGCACCTCTGCTCCTATTGCGCGCTCTGTTACCGATTTTACAAACTCGCGTACGACCTTGAAGTTAACGTCAGCCTCAAGTAATGCCAGCTTGACCTCGCGCATTCCCTCACGGACATCGCTCTCTGTGAGCTTGCCCTTGTTCTTGAACTTCTTGAATGCGTTCGCAAGTTTATCTGTAAGGCTCTGGAACAATCCGAGATCCTCCTTTTATTTTTTTGAAAGAATGACGTCAGCGCATTCCTGCGCACATGAGAGCAGGGCGCGTACCTTGTCGTTGTCAGTTTCGCCAAGCTCGTCGGAAAGGGAAGTGAGCTTTCTCGCCAGCTTCTGCAAATTGGTGAATTGCTCGGCAAGTCCGAGCTTTTCTTCGAGGAAGAACAACTCCTCCTCCCCCTTTTTGATAAGGTGGCGCACTCCCTGTCGAGAGATACCCTCACTCTCTGCAATCTCTGCGAGTGAGAGGTCGTCGTTGTAATATAGATCAAGTATGCTTCTGTGTCTGTCGTTTAAAACGTCGCCATAGAAGTCGAGCAAGTACGGGACGTTCATATTTTTCTCAAACATAGCATACCTCAAAATCAAAATAACTACTGTAAACCAAATTACTTTACAAGTATATCACACAAAGTTTTCTTTGTCAAGTAAAAAAGACAAAAAAATTATAAAAAAAGATAAGTTTTTTTGAAAAAAGACTTGATATTTAGAGAAAGATATGCTATTATATATAAATGTATGAGCATGTTCAAGTTTCGCACCCTCTCAGGTGAGACTTTGATAGATGAAAATATCCAAGAATATTTTAGGAGGAAGAAAAATGCCGAATATCAAGTCTGCGAAGAAGCGTGTTAAGGTTATTCAGGCCAAGACATTGCAGAATCAGATTTTCAAGACACAGATGCGTACTATCATCAAGAAGTATGACGCTGCGCTTGAGAGCGGAGATAAGGAAGCAGCTTGTGCAGCGTATAAGCTTGCAGTTAAGAAGATCGACCAGGCAGTTAGCCGTGGTATCATTCATAAGAACTGCGCTGCGCACAAGAAGAGCGCTTTCACAATTAAGCTTAACAAAATGGCGTAAACCTTATTATATAGAAAAAGCACGGAATAACCCACCGTGCTTTTTCTATTTTTATGTAGCATTTTTGCTCTCGCTCTTTTCGCACCCCAACAAAGTAAAGTCCCTCACAAAAAATCCCCTCGCAAAAAATCCCCTCGCAAAGCAAAAAGGCCTTCACTTTTGTGAAAGCCTTTTTTCGTCCATATATTAAAGCATTAGTTGCTAACGTAAGGAAGAAGAGCAGCCTGACGAGCACGCTTGATAGCGGTTGTGAGCTCGCGCTGGTGCTTTGCGCAGGTTCCGGAAACACGGCGGGGAAGAATCTTTCCACGCTCGGAGATAAACTTCTTAAGTCTGGGAACGTCCTTGTAGTCGATAACTTCTACTTTATCGGTACAGAAAGCGCAAACCTTCTTTTTTCTGCGAATATTAGGACGGAATGAACGCTGTGTATCGTTTCTATCCATTTTAAAAATCCTAAACCTTTCTTCAAAATCAATTTTCGCTCGGAATTGCTCCGAGAGCAGTCAGGTGACTGATTAGAACGGCAGATTGTCGTCAGAGGTAACCTCTTCAAAGCTCATACCGCTACCGCTTGTGTAAGCAGGAGTGGAGTAGTTTGAAGGAGCGTTATACTGAGAGTCGGAGCGATTGTCGTCACTCTTGTTGCCGACAAAGGAAACCTCGTCAGCGAGAATTTCGACTGTGTAGCGCTTAGCGCCGTCCTTATCTTCCCAGTTTCTTGACTGGATCTGACCGCATACGAGTATGGGGCTACCCTTTTTGAAATACTTGGAAACGAATTCCGCGGACTGTCTCCATGCGACAACGTCAAGGAAATCAGCTGTCTGCTGTCCTTGCTCTGCAGCTCTTGCATATCTGCGCTGTACAGCAAGTCTGAAGCGGCATACTGAGATACCGTTGGGTGTCTGCTTGAGTTCGGGGTCAGCCACCATGTTACCAATAAGAATAACCTTGTTTAAGCTTGCCATTTTTTCGTCTCCTTTGTTTTTTTACTCTGCTGCTTCTTCAGCGACAGCAGCTTCAGCAACAGCCTCAACTGCAGGAGCCGCCTTCTTAGCTGTAGCAACGGTAACCATAGCACGAATGATGCTGTCGTTGATACCGAATATACGCTTCAGCTCAGCAGGGAAATCGGTAGCGCTCTTGAAATTAACGCAAACATAATATCCTTCATTGATGTAGTTGATAGGATATGCGAGCTTGCGCTTACCCCACTCGTTAACTGACTCGATTGTACCGTTATCAGCAATAAGCGTGGTGAACTTTTCGACAGTAGACTTGATCTCCTCTTCGGGGAGCTGGCCGTTTACTACGAACAAGACTTCATAAGAACCAATCTTTTTCTCCATTTTAATTACACCTCCTTATGGTCGTTTCGGTCACATACGTGACAAGGAGCAGGACAAATAGTCCAAACCATTTATGAATTATAACATAATAAACACGTTTTGTCAAGGGATTTGCCAAATATTCTTAATTATTTTCCTCGCCTGCTTCAAGTGGGTTGTATCCCTTGTAATCCTCTATATCTATAGGCAGATTTCTCTTTTGCAGAGAGCGGGCACAGTGCAGACGGATATCTACGGAAACTGTGCAGAAGAGAGGAATAGCTATTATTGTGCCGAGCACACCGAAAAGTCCGTAGGAGATGAGCGAAATCACTATTATCGTGCCCAATTCGGGACGGAGCTTTTTCTTCATCATCGCAGGCTCAATTATAAAGCTCTCGAATATCTGTGTTACGAGAATTGTTATAAGGAGCATAAGAGCATGCTGTCTGTGTGTGATGAATACAAGAGTAAGTGTGAGCAGTGCGCCTATTATAGGTCCAAATACAGGCACTATTCCAAGCACGAGAAGTATGAGGAATATCAGCGGATAGAAGGGTATTCCTGCAATTCTGCATACAAGGAAGGTAATCGAGCTTATATACAGGGAGCAGAGAATACGAGCAGAGAGGAATTCCGTAAAGTCGGTGTAGAGCCTTTTCAGGAATACCGCTATCTTGCGTTCCCACTTGTGAGGGCATATAGCAGTGAGCACCTTTGCGCATATAACTCCGAGATATTTTCTTGATGCAATGAAGTATATCGACATGATAAGTCCCAACACAATGTCGGATATCTCGCCGAATATTTTTCCACTCAAGGACTGTATCTGTGATGCAAGCGAAGACGAGTCTACAGAGAGAAGCTCATCGTAAACATAGGTCGTTACGTTGTTGTAGATATTGAGCAGTATCGAGGAGTCCTCGACGATAGACTCTATCCAGTCACGAGTGGTATTTATAGAAGTTATGATAGACGCTCTCAGCTCGGTTATCGTGGTGAGCATGGGAGGGATAATCATAGTGAATACTATGGCTACTACAAGCAGGAAAACAAGGTAGACCGTCACAAGAGACAACGCCTTTACAGTTTTCGGTCTGTCCTTCTTTTTGCACACCAGCTTGGTATACAACTTTTCGTTCGAACGTGCAAACGGGAAGAAGAACAAGGCGAACAGCACGCCATAGAATACAGCCTTCATCTTTGAAAGCAAGAGGATTATCCAGTCCTTGACTGTCACAAGATTAGCGCACAGGAGCCAGAACAGGATACCAAACATCAATACACCAAGCGCGTACGCCGCTATGGTGAGATTTCGCTTGTTGAAATATTCTTTCATTTCGCATCCTCCTTTTCTTCGATAGAAGCATCGCTTGACGCTTCTTTGTCCGTCTCGTAGGAATTTGCGTCAATGGCAAAGAATTCCTTGTAGGAGGAGTGCTCTGTCGGCAGATTTTTCTTTTTCAGTCGATGGTTGATAAATCTCTGCGCAAATATATAAATGGTGGAGAAGAGAGGAACTGCGATGAACATACCGACAATTCCGAAAATTCCGCCTATTATTGTGATTGCGACAATTATCCAGAGCGAGCTTAATCCGACTGTTTCACTCTGTATACGGGGACATATTATATTTCCGTCTATCTGCTGTACCACGAGAATAATAACCAAAAACCAAAACGCTTTTACAGGGTCTGAAATAAAGATTATTATAAAGCTCGGGATAGCTCCGAGGAACGGACCGAAATACGGGATTACGTTGGTAATGCACACTATTACGCTGATGACAGAATAGTAGGGCATCTTGAATATCCAGAGAATGATGAATACTATTACTCCGACAAGGAGCGAGTCAATGAGCTGACCGACAAAAAATCTTCCAAAGGCTCTGTCGGCGTTTTTGATTACCTCATACGAAAAGGTAAACGCTTTTTTAGGGAGTATGGCGGAGAAATACTTCTTCGTGCCTGCAATGACGTTTTCCTTTCTCAGCATTATATAGAAGGAGAGCACAATGCCGATAAGGAGCTTTACCGTTACGACAAGTATCTGACCACTCCACACAGGTATCATAGAGCCTATATATTCTATAAGCTCGTTTGCAAAGCTGGAAATGGAGCTGTCGATATTGTCAATGTTGAACACGCCCGAAAGACTGTTGATAAAGCTGATGACCTTTACCGCAAGCTCGGATATCTGCTGAATGAGCTCCTCATAGTTGTTGAGTATCTGAGGAATAGTGAGCAACAGCAAAAGCGAGATAAACGCCATCATGGCGATATAGGCTATAATAATCGACACCACTCTCTTTATTATCGGGTGCGAGCGCTTTTTCTCAAGGTGAGAGAGCATTTTCTCTGCGCCTACCATTACAGGATTGCATATATAAGCAATGAGAAGTGCATAGAAAATGGGAGAAACAATGTCAAAAAAGCCCGATAAGGAAATTTTTATCGTGCTGAAATTAAGACCTATCTGAATTATAGCTATAGCGACGGCGAGCACGCAGCACGCAATAAGCGATATAGCCATATATTTTTTGTTTCTGTCTATTTTGAACATTCTTTGCTCCCAAAAAATTTTTTAGTTGCTTTTGTTTATTTATTATACATTATATTATATAAAAATTCAACATTAAATTATGAATTTAATAAAAATCATAAAAAATTTGCCCCAAAGTCCATAAAAACCAAAAAAAGCATTGAAAGTATCGCCAATAAAGTGTATAATTATATCACGAAAAGTAAAAAAGGATAAGGATATGAAATTCTACGAGAGCGCATATGCGAAAATAAATCTCTTCCTCGACGTTAATTGCAAAATGGAAAACGGCTTTCATGGTATAAGCTCCGTTATGCACGCCGTCAGCCTGAAGGACGATATAACAGTGGAGCTCGTGAGACCGAGGAAAGAGCTTATCACCATGTATATAAAGGGGGATTTCTACCTTCATTGCGGAAACAAAAATCTCGCTTATCGCGCCGCAGAGGCGTTTATGGAGGCGTATGGGGAGAAATTCCCGATACACATAACCATGCACAAGCGTATTCCCGTAGCGGCTGGTCTTGCGGGAGGAAGCAGTGATGCGGCGGCAGTCCTTCGCGCACTCAATCGCGCAAAAAACAAGCCGTTTACTGTAAGCGAGCTTTGCACAATCGGTGAAAAGCTCGGCTCGGACGTCCCCTTCTGCATAAGAGGTCGCACACACTTGTGCGAGGGCAGAGGAGAAATTCTCACCCCCATAAAGAGCAATCTTTCCTTAAATGCCGTAGTCGCTATAGCAGGCGAGAGAGTATCTACCCCTGCGGCTTACGGAAAGCTTGATGAGATGTATAACGACTTCAAGGTCATTGACGGCTCTTATACAGAGAGAATGATACAGGTAAAGTCTGCACTTGAGCATGGCGACAGAGGCGAGCTCTGCCGAAATTTATACAACATCTTTGAAGGAGCAGTGTTGCCCGAATGTCCTGGCGCCGTTGAGCTGAAGGAAAAAATGCTTTCTCTTGGTGCAGAGGCTGCAATGATGAGTGGAAGCGGTCCGTCGGTCTTTGGCATCTTTGCTGATAGAGAGTCTGCGCAAAACGCAGCGACAGCAATAGGCGCAAACGCCTATGCAGTACACAGTATAGTATAAGGCAAGGCATTTTCGTGCTTTGGCAAGGAGATAGATATGAGTGAAGGAATTTACGGCGCACTCGCTCCGTATTATGACCAGCTTCAGCAGGTAGATTACGTTAGCTGGGCTGACTTTTTTGAGAGGGCGTTTTCCTTATATTTTGACGGCAAGGTGAGTGATGTGCTCGACCTCGGCTGTGGTACGGGTAGTATGACGCTCGAGCTGTGCCGTCGGGGATACGATATGATAGGCGTGGACATTTCACCTGAGATGCTCGCACTCGCCGCTCAGTCGGGCGATAGGGAAGGTATGTCGGATAAGCTCTTGTGGCTCTGTCAGGATATGCGCTCCTTTGAGCTTTACGGCACAGTAGAGGCGACGGTATCCTGTCTTGACTGCCTGAACCACCTCACCGACACAAGGCAGCTGACCGAGTGTCTCTCACTCGTGCATAACTATCTTGTTCCAAACGGACTTTTCATATTTGACTTAAACAGTAAATACAAGTTTGAAAATATATACGCCGACAATTCCTTCGTGTTTGAGGAGGAGGAGCTTATGTGCGTATGGCAGAATTTTTACAATAGAAAAACTCACCTGTGCGACTTCTGTATCTCCTTGTTTGAGCAGGATTCTGACGGAAGATACGTAAGGACAGACGAGTATCAGAGAGAGCGTATGTACCCCGTAAGCACGATTAAAAAGCTCCTTTGCAAGACAGGCTTTGATGTGATAGGGATATATGGTGACCTTGATTTCACTCCTGCCACAGAAGAAGACGAGCGCCTTTACATAATAGCGAGGGCAAAGAAATAATAGCACAAAAACAGAGGAAATAGAGAATAAAATGGAAAAATCGACGATTTTGAGAGGTATGACGAGAGACGGAAGCGCCCGTGTCCTTGTCATAAATTCTACCACTATGGTAAACGAGGCGGCAAAAATACACACCACAGCCCCCACCGCTACTGCGGCGCTCGGCAGACTTATCTCAGCCGCTTCAATGATGGGTAGCCTTATGGGAGAGGTAAACAACAGAATTACGGTAGGCATAAACTCCGCAGGACAGGCTGGCAAGCTTATTTGTGTAGCAGATTATTACGGAAACGTAAAGGCGTATATTGAAAACCCTTTGGTAAACCCTGAAAAAAAGCCAAACGGAAAGCTTGACGTCGGAGGGGCTATAGGTGGAGGCTCGCTTTACGTTATTCGTGAGGACGGGGCAGGAGAGCCTCACGTAGGCACGATAGAGCTTCGCTCAGGAGAAATAGCAGAGGACATCACCGCCTACTTTGCCGAGAGCGAGCAGATACCCACACTTTGCTCACTTGGTGTGCTTGTAGATGTGGACTATTCCTGCCTTGCGGCAGGTGGTGTGCTTGTTCAGCTTTTGCCGTTTGCAGATGAGGGAGTAATAGACCTGATAGAGAGAAATGCCCCCAACCTTGTAAATGTTTCACGTTATTTCCGAGAGGGAATGTCAAATCGTGAAATAGCCGACATAGCTATGAGAGATATCGAGTACGATATTTTTGACGAGCTTGAGGTTGAGTATAAATGCGACTGCGAAGCAAAGAGATTTCTCGATAGCATCAGGTCGCTTGGCGAAAAGGAAATAAAGTCAATGCTCGACGAGCAGCAAGCTGAGGGCAAGCCGAGAGAGCTTGAGGTAAAGTGCCGTTTCTGCAATAAGAATTACGTCTTTGATGAAAAGACACTTTTGAAATAAAACAACAATATAGCAAAAAGTATATAAAAGGGAGAAGCAAATGAGATACTTACAGGGAAATGCAGTAGTAGGACAGTCAGGTGGCCCGACAGCCGCTATAAACGCTACTCTGTCAGGAGTTATAAGAGGAGTGTTTGACGCTCGTAAGAAGGGCATAATAAACACCATTTACGGAATGAGAAACGGTATAGAGGGCTTGCTTGAGGAAAGAATTATAGATCTTTGCGAGGAGTTTGAGGACAAGGAAAAGCTTTCTCTGCTTGAGCATACTCCTGCCGCCGCACTTGGCTCCTGCCGTAAAAAGCTGCCTCCCGTTGGCGAGGGGGATGAGGTGTATGAAAAGCTCCTTGCCATCTTCAAGAAGTATAATATACGCTATTTCTTCTACATCGGCGGAAACGACTCAATGGACACAGTCGCAAAGCTTTCCGCATATACGAAAAACCACGATTATGAAATGAGAGTAGTGGGCGTGCCCAAGACTATAGACAACGACCTTGTCGGCACAGACCACACCCCTGGCTTTGGCTCTGCCGCTAAGTATATCGCCACCACTATGCAGGAGATAATACGTGACTGCTCTGTCTATACGGTAAAGGCGGTTACTATAGTTGAGATAATGGGTAGAGACGCAGGCTGGCTTGCCGCCTCTGCTGCATTGCCGGGAGCAGTATTTGGCGAGGAGCTTGCCCCCGACCTTGTTTATTTGCCCGAAAAGGTGTTCGATATGGACGAATTCCTTTCCTCCGTACGCCGTTGTCTTGAAAAGCACCCCAACGTCGTCGTAGCCGTTTCTGAGGGTGTGCGCTTTGCAGACGGCAGATATGTCGGAGAGGGGACACAGAGCGGTAGCGTAGACGCCTTCGGTCATAAGTATCTCGCAGGCACCGGCAAGGCGCTTGAGCTTACTGTAAAGGCAGAGATAGGATGTAAGGTACGCTCTATCGAGCTCAGCCTTCCCCAGAGATGTGCCGCTCATCTTGGCTCTCGTACAGACATTACAGAGTCCGTCAAGGTGGGTAGGTCCGCAGTGAAGGCGGCGTGCGCAGGTCAGTCTGAGGTAATGATGTGTATGGTACGTAAAGAGGACAAAAACGGCGCATATAAGATAGATGTAAAGCCCTCGCCTATATACGACATCGCAAACAAGATAAAATATGTTCCCGATAGCTTCATCAATAAGGCAGGGAACAACGTGACAGACGAGTGCCTTGAATACCTGCTCCCCCTCATAGAAGGAGAAACAAGTGTAAAATATAAGTCAGGCTTGCCCTTGCACTACGTTATCAAGTAATAGATACGCTTAATAGATACGCTATCAAAACAGAATAACAGCACAACCGCAAAAAGCATAGACGCCTCATGCGGTTGTGTTTTTTATTTTTTCGTTCTATTGATTTGTTTTTTCTGTTTTTTGGCGAGGAGAGTTTTTCGCTCGAAATAAAAAGCCGTCAGTAGTCGTTTGACCACTGACGGCTTTGTTAGCTATTTTCTTATAAGAGAATTATCTTCTCTTGTTGATCATGTCCATGATAAAACCAAAGTCTGTGTCGCTGAGAGAAGACTTTTCAGGCTTCTTTGCGGCAACAGCCTCAGGTGTAGGCTCCTTGATTTCGGATACGGGCTCTGCCTTTACAGTTTCAGCGAAGATGTTTTTCTTGCCACTCTCAAAGCCTGTAGCGATGATTGTTACGCGCATCTCATCGTTGAGCTCGGGATCGAATGCAGCACCCCAGATGATGTTTGCATCGGGATGAGCCTCCTCAGCGATAAGTGTAGATGCCTGTGTGATCTCGTCGAGTCCGATGTCGGGAGATGCCTTGATGCTGATAAGGATACCCTTTGCACCCTTGATGGATGTCTCGAGAAGGGGAGAGGAGATAGCAGCCTTTGCTGCGAGCTCTGCCTTTTCAGGACCATCTGCAATACCTGTACCCATATGAGCGAGACCTGCCTCCTGCATAACGGATGTAACGTCAGCGAAGTCGAGGTTGATAAATCCGGGAACATTGATAAGCTCGGAAATGCTCTGTACGCCTCTGCGGAGAACATCGTCTACCATCTCGAACGCCTTTGCAAGAGAGAGACGAACCTCGGAGATCTGGTTGAGTCTGTCGTTGGGGATTATGATAAGGGAGTCTACGTACTGTCTGAGGTTTTCGATACCTGCCTCAGCCTGAAGCATTCTCTTCTTACCCTCAAAGCTGAAGGGCTTTGTAACAATAGCAACAGTGAGTATGCCCATATCGTGAGCTACCTTCGCTACTACAGGAGCAGCACCTGTGCCTGTACCACCGCCCATGCCGGCAGTGATAAATACCATATCTGCACCGAAAAGAAGCTCCTTGATTTCCTCAAGGTTTTCCTCTGCGGCGAGCTTACCTGTTTCGGGGAATGCGCCTGCGCCGTGTCCCTTTGTTACCTTGTTACCGATAACGAGCTTTTTTGTAGCGCTTGAGGATTCAAGCGACTGCACGTCTGTGTTGATAGCGATGAATTCAACGCCTCTGAGGTTGCTGAATATCATGCGGTTTACAGCGTTGTTACCGCCTCCACCGACACCAATAACCTTGATGTTTACGTTGTTCGCTGTGGTTTCTTCGACGCCAAAATTGAAGTCCATATTTTTTACCTCCCGTAACAGATACCGCCGAAAAATCGGCAATCTATACTTATTTTTTTGTTTTCTGTATTTGACGGTCTGTTGTCGGGCATCGGTATAGCGAAATGACGAATATGTAGCGCGCGTAAATACCCTATAACTTAACCTATCATATAAATATGATACAGTTAAATGGGTTAATTTTCAAGGGTTTTTGAAAAAATTAACGGTTTATTAATAATTTTATATAAGACAAATATTTTAATACCTCGTATACGCGCCTGAATCTGGCTTTTGTTACTCGGTCACGCCGAGTTCTGCGTCAAGTCGGTAGGTGGCAGAGGAGGGTACGCTGACGTTTATTACAGCGCTTCTGTCACTACCCTCACCAAGTGCGGGGAGTACGCTCTCACGATAGGCGTTTTCAGCCGACTTCAGCTTCAGCTCTATTTCCTCGGAGCTTCCGAGGTCGCACCTTACGTTGCCGTTGAAGATGAAGTATATGCGCTGTGTATTTGCAAAACTGACGTATGAGATATGTCCAAGACCCCTGTAGTCTGCAAGTGCTTGGGTTACCTCCTTTACGTAAGTCGCATTTGCGTTGAATTTTATAGTCTGCCCGGCTTTTTCGACGGAAAACGACGGCAATGCGAGCTTTGTCAAGGTGTCCGACTCAAACTCCTCGTCTTGCCCGTATATGTGTAACACTTTAAGCTCAGAGGACATAACGTAGACAATCCCCTCGTTGTCAAGGGCATAATATCTCGGGCTGTCGTAGAAGACAGACACATTAAGACGGCGAGGGTATTTTCCCTCTATTTTAACATCCTCGACAAGCGCAGAGATTTCCTTTATCTCGTCTGAGAGCTTGCCTTCATTGAGAGTTACATAGGATTTGCCCTCATATTTCTCGCATATCTCGATAATGCTCGAATTTATTGAGGCGATATCTGCTGTCTTTACTGTGACCTTTGTTATTTTGGTAGATGCGCCTATGCAGAGCAAAAGCGTGGCAATAGCAAGCACAAGCGATACCAGAATACAAATTCCTGTGAGCGGGGAAATTCTGTGTCGCTTCGGCAAGGGCGGTAAAAGTATTACCTCCTCTGCATCTACGGGTACAAATACTCGTTTTCTCTTTTGAGCGAGATTTGGTGTCCTGCCGGCTCTTAAGTCTTGGTTTTTGGTGCTTGCAAGGGCTATTTTTGCCTCTCTCTGCTTTTCGGGGGCACGCTTTTCATTTGCGCTCGGACGTGCCTGCGCACCTGAATTTCTCACACTTCTCACGCTTGCCCACTCGCTTGACTTAGTGCTCGCTCTAGGAGCTTCTGCCGTATTCCTGACAGGCGCAGGAGGTTTTCTTACGCCCTGCACTCCCTGTGTGCTTGCTACTTGCTGGGGATTTCTCTGAGGCGCTCTATCGACCACAGGAGCTCTTCTTACAGGATCGACAGGTCGTGCGGAGGCAGATGTGCGACGCCATTGCTGTATGTCAACGGGGGAAACACGACGGCGAGAGGATGTCATAAGCTCGGTGTCCTGCTCGTTTATCGAATTGAAGTTTATGTTCTTCTCACGAGTGTAGCTATCCACTCTGCTGAATTCTGAGAGCACGTCACGGCTCTTCTGGTTTCCTGTGTTGGCAGGGGAGGGGACACGATTTGCATCGACTCCTCTTGCTTTCTCTTGTGATTTATTTGAGGGCGAGTGTGACTGCTCGCGCACCTTTGCATTAGCGGCGGTGACCCACTCAGAGCTTGAATTTTTATTTTGATTTGACGCATATCGCTTGGCAGAGATGTCGCTTACCGCCTCTGCGACAATAGTCTTTTCAAAATCGAGCTTGTCCTCTTTCATTTTTTACCTCTTTATTTTTTCTTTGTCAGCTTCATTATCTCCTCGAAGACCCTGCGGTTTGCATCAGGGTGAGCAAACTGCTTTACGTTTGACTCCATAGCTTCGCGAAGCTCTTTATTTTCTATAACATTTTTTACGTGATTTGTCAATAGGGCAGAGCAAAGTTGTGCTTCTTCGACAAGAATAGCCGCATTTTTGTCGGCGAGGGCCTCTGCATTTTTCTTTTGATGTCCGTCTGTCGCCAAGGGATAGGGTACGAGTATGCTCGCCCTTCCCACGAGCGAAAGCTCGGATATTGTCATTGCGCCTGCACGTGATATTACGACGTCTGCCGCACTCATCAGGGTAGGCATATTGTTTATATAGGGCAGGAGCTTTATTCTTTCGCTCGGAGCTTTTATAAGGGAGGCGAGCTTTTCCTTGCACTCGTCGTAGTTTTCTTCACCTGTCGAGTGAATATGATATACATGCTCGTTTTCCTCACAGAAGCTCGCCATCATCTCTATACACGTGTCGTTGAGCGCCTTTGCTCCACGACTTCCTCCAAAGGAAAGTATGAGCCTGTCTGTGTCACCAAGACCAAGCTCGCGTCGTGCCTCTTTTCTGTCTATGGTAGAAAATCCTGTTCGCATAGGATTTCCCGTCACCACGCACTTTTCAGGAGATTGCAGCCTTTTTGCCCCCTCCTCGAAATTGAGCATAATGCAGTCCATATACTTTTCAAGCATTCGCACAGTAAGACCTGCATATGCATTTGACTCGTGGATAGCGGTCGGGATATTACACATCGCCGCCGCACGTAAAACAGGCCAGGAGACGTATCCTCCGGTTCCTACTACTACGTCGGGCTGGAGCTTCTTTATCAGGCGCTTGGTTTTCAGGGGAGAGTAGAATGCGAGCCACAGAGCGTACAGGTTTTTGGGAGTGAGCTTTCGCTCAATGCCGAGTGCCTGCGCATGATAGATAGGAAAGCCCTCGCGCTTGACGAGCCTGTTTTCCATTCCCTTTTTTGTACCGATGAAGAAAATTTCCGCATCGCTTATATTCTCTTTTATTATCTGAGCTATGGCAATGGCGGGATTTACATGTCCCGCCGTTCCACCGCCTGTAAGAATAATTCTCATATTATCTCCTTGTGGCGTATATGTATTTATCTGTATTTCAGGTGAGAGCTTCTGGATACGGAGAGCAGAATTCCCATTTCAGCAAATAGCATTACAAGAGAAGTACCACCATAGCTGAAGAAGGGGAGAGCAATTCCTGTATTCGGGAATGTGTTTGTTACAACTGCAATGTTGAGCAAAACCTGAACAGCGACCTGCGTCGTTATTCCAAATGCAGTTACACGAGAGAATGTGTCTCGGTTTGTTTTCGCTATATGATAGCCTCGCCATACGAACAGGGCGAAAAGCGCCATTATCGCGGCGGCGCCTACAAAGCCGAGCTCCTCGCAGGTTATGGTGAAGATAAAGTCGTTTGCAGGCTCGGATACATAGCTGTATTTCATTCTGCTGTTTCCAAGGCCGAGACCGAAAAATCCGCCTGAGCCTATTGCATTCAGACCCTGAAGCGTCTGCCAGCCTCCCCCCTGCGCATCTTTGGTGGGGTCAAACCATATCACAAGACGCCGTCTTGTGTAGGGAATTGCTACTGCAAGTATGGCTACACCGAGAAGTCCGCATCCGCAAATGTAGCCGAGCAGCTTCTGCTCAGAGCCTGAGGCGTACATTATCATCATTCCTATACAGCCGAGAATGATAAGGCAGGAAAGATGCTTTTCAAGCATTACAAGACCTGCAGTGACTCCTATAAGCAAAAACGGATAGAGAATACCATAGAAAAAAGCCATTCTCTTGTTTGAGTAGTTTGTTATCCTGTCCTCGAATACCGAGTAGTACCATGCGAGTATCAGCACCAGAGCCATCTTCGCTACCTCGGAGGGCTGGAATGATATAGGACCTATCGCTATCCATCTCTGTGCGCCGTTTCCTGCAAAGCCCATTACAAGCACGAGCACGAGCAAAACGAGCGAAACACCGAAAAATCCGCGGGATACCATCTTGTAAAAGGCGGGAGTAAACAGCGAGGCGACAAACATTGCCACAAGTCCTATCAAGACGAATGTGATCTGCTTTTTTACAAAGTGCAGGCTGTCGCCGTATCTCGTCTGCGCAAAGGCGTAGCTTGCGCTGAATACCATTACAGAGCCTATGCACACGAGTATGCATATAATCAGCACCATTACCCTGTCCACACCTGCGCTGGTCTTGGGATAGAATTTCTTGTCCTTAAAATTGATACCGCCAAACAGCGCTCTCCACAAAAACGAAAGAGGCTTTGGCATCTTCTTTATAGCAGAGGGGAGTTCACTTTCCTTGCCAAGCGCTTCGGAAACTGAGATCTCGTCGTCATATCGCAAAAATTCCTTGATCGACATTTTTTGGCGCCCCTCGCTCGCACTTACCGAGCTTGTCAGAGTGCTTGCACGACCAAACCCCGCCACGCTAATTTCCTTCTCGTCAAGCTCTACGCCATCGTTTGAGCCTTCACTGTCAAGGATGACTTGTGTGTCGGTAATTACCTCCGCCCCATCAGGCTCGCTTATATTTTTTGTATCAGGTGTCTTGCCAAAGCTGACACTGTCTACACTTGTATATGAATTATCCTTGTCTTGCATCGGCAAGCTCTCCTTTTCTTTTATGTCTTTTTGATTATATCGAAGCCGTATTGAAGCCTAATACTATATAATAAATATATTGAAGCTTTTCGTATCGTTACTGAATTATTCCAGAGCTCTATTTCAAGCCGAAAAATGCGACACAGCAGAGGATCAGTGTTGTAGCTGACGCGACCGCCACTATCTTTATCTCGCTCCATCCACACTGCTCAAAGTGATGATGAATAGGCGTCATCTTGAATATGCGCTTGCCGTGTCTGAGCTTGTATGAGGAAACCTGAAGAATTACAGACAGACCCTCAAGCACGTATATAAAGCCTACAAGCACTATGATAAGAGGATTTCCTATCATAAATGCAGAGCCACACACGAGCGCACCGAGGAAAAGCGAGCCCGTATCGCCCATAAATATCTTGGCAGGATAGAAGTTATACACGAGAAATCCGAGTGTGACTCCAGATATAGCGCCTGCAAGTATGACACTTGATATAAGGTCATACCTGAATGCCGCTACGGCAAAAAACGCGCCCACTATCATAGTGACAGAGGAGGCAAGACCGTCAATTCCGTCGGTAAGATTTACACAGTTTACTGTGCCGAGGCAGACCAAAATAGCGAAGAAATAGTATGCAAAGCCCAAATCAACGATTACGTCAAAAAACGGAATATAGAGCGATGTGTCGATTACCCCGTACAGCTTCAACAGCGCTATGTAAGCACCTGAAAACGTGAGCTGGAGCACTATCTTCTGCAGGACAGTAAGTCCCTCGTTCTGTTTTTTCTTCAGCTTGGTGAGGTCGTCTACGATTCCTACAGCGCCGTTTGCAAGAGCGAACAAAAGCGTCAGGGCGAGAGGGAGTATATATTCAAACGAATACTCAAGGCTTGCTATAGCGCCGAGCGCTATGCATACAATCGCCACTACGACAAGGAAAACGATACCACCCATCGTAGGCGTGTTTTCCTTTCCCTTGTGCCAGCGAGGACCTATGTCGAGTATCTTTTGCCCTACCTTCATGCTCTTCAGCTTGGGTATTATATATCGTGTTAGAAGTGCAGTAAATATAAAAACTGAAATGAGTGATATAAGGTAGTATGCAATAGTCGGCATGGCATTTTCCTTTCTTTGCTTTTTTGTGTCGTCTTATCAATTTGATAAGCTTGTTTATTACTTTTATTATACTACATATTTATATGTTGCGCAAGATATTTTATTACTCTGTCTGCACCTATTGAAAAAGATGCCTTCACGAGCAATATGTCATTTGGCTCAAGCTGGCTGAGTATCGTCTCGCCACATTTTTCCACGTCGTTTATGTCCTCGATAGAGAAAATGCTTTCCGCAGGCATTCCTGCTCTGCGAGCGCCATCTGCATAGCCGAGCGCATTCTTGCCAAAGGTGAATAGCAGGGAAATACCCTTTTTCGTTATGTATTCTCCCACGCCCTCGTGCATTGCCTGTGAGCCGTCGCCAAGCTCGCGCATATCTCCGAGCAGGGCGAGTGTCCTCGCCTTTTTGCTCTCGCCAAGCGCATAAAGCACATCCGAGGCGGCTCTCATTGACTCAGGCGCCGCATTGTAGCAGTCGTCAAGTATGCACACATCGCCAAGATTGTATATGCTCTGGCGTCTTTTTACATTTGTGAATGACAAGAGCCCGCGCCTTATTTCGTCAGCTGACATACCGAGCTTGCTCGCTACGATGCAAGCGTAGAGCGCACCCCACACAAGATGTCGACCTATGGCAGGGATGGTCATTCTATCGACCTTGTCTCCATGGATAAAGTCAAATTCCGTTGAGGTGTCGTTTATTTCTATGTTTTTAGCGCTGTATTCGCCATTACCCTCAAGACAGGCGAAAACAGGCTTGTAGCCGTTATAATCATATCGTGTGAGCAGAGGCTCGTCGCCGTTTACTATGACCTCGCTACCCACCTTCATGCCGTTTACAATTTCCATTTTTGCTCGGCAGATGTTTTCTCTCGTCTTTAAAAATTCAAGATGTGACGAGCCTATCATGGTTACTACGGCAAGGTCGGGGCGAGCTATTTTAGAGAGATAGTCAATATCCCCTGGTCCGTCCATTCCCATTTCTACGACACATACATCGGCGTCCTCAGGAGTAGCAAGCAGAGTAAGAGGCAAGCCTATTTCGCTGTTTGCATTTCCTTCGGTCTTGTGTAGCTTGAATTTTTCTTTCAGTACGGCAGAAATGAATTCCTTCGTTGTGGTTTTTCCCACGCTTCCCGTTACCGCTACTGTTGTGCGTCGGTGTGAGATGTGACAGCCCTTTGCAAGCTCGCCGAGAGCATACAGCGTGTTTTCGCATATTATGGCGGAGACACCGATGTCCTCGCATCTCTCACACATTATAGCAGATGCGCCGTTTTCTTTGGCGCGAGATATATAGTCGTGTCCGTCTACCTTTTCTCCCTTGAATGCGAGGAAAAGGTCACCCCCACACACCTCTCTTGAGTCCGTAGCTATTCCATATATTTCTGTCGTCTCACATCCTATAGTGCGAGCTTTACAGTAATGAGCTATTTCCTTTACGCTGAGCGGACGGGGAAGAACTATTCTCATTTTTTATTATCTCCTTTTTTGCGATTATGTTGCGCCTCTTGTACTATTTTTCGCTCGTCAAATGGGAATGTTCCCGAGTCGTCTATCTGATAGCACTCGTGTCCCTTGCCTGCGAGAATTATTACATCGCCCTTTTTCGCATTTAATATGGCGTATTCTATTGCCTTTTGTCTGTCAAGTATAACTCTGCGACGGTCGATGTCACTCATTCCGCCGATAATATCTCTTATTATCTCTTTTGGCTTTTCGTTTCGTGGATTGTCCGTCGTCACTATTACAAAATCAGCGAGCGATTCTGCCGTTTTTCCCATTGGAGCTCTTTTGCTCTTATCTCTGTCTCCACCACACCCAAAGACAAGGACTATCCGTCCCTTTTCACCTCTGTATCCCTGCATTGAATTAAGGAGATTTCGCAGAGCCTCCTCGGTGTGCGCATAGTCGATATAGACGGAGTATCCCTCGTCATATTCAAGCTCAACCTTTTCAAGCCTGCCTGAAATGCTCGTCATTTCTCCTATAGCTTCCTTTGCACACTCCAGCTCCACCCCTGACAATAGGGCACAGCTTATTGCAAGGAGCGAGTTATATACTGTAAAAATGGCGGGAATGGAGCATTTTATCTCCGTATCTCCGTATGGGGAGGAGTAGATGTACTCGACGCCCTGTCCTTTTGATAGAAGAATACGCTTAGCCGAGTATTCGGCATCGGACTTCGCTGAGCATTTTGCGACAGTGCAGTATGAGGAGCTTATCAGCGCCTTTGCATGCTCGCTATCGCAGTTGAAAATTCCGTATCTGCACTGGCGAAACAGCTTTGCCTTCGCCATTTTATATTCGTCCATTGTTTTGTGAAAGTCGAGATGCTCCGGCGCAAGATTTGTAAATACAGCGCACTCGAAAAATATGGGAGCGACTCGCTCAAGATATAAGGCGTGGGAGGATATCTCCATTACCACATGTGTGACACCCTCGTCGTACATTCTTTTGAGTATCTCGTAGAGGATTTCGGGGATAGGCGTGGTCATGCTTTTGAGTCGGTCGTGTCGGGTGTCGCTGTCGGGCAGGCTGAATACCCTGTCACCTATAAGACATTCTACTGTGCCTATAAGACCTACCTTGTAGCCTGCCTTGCAAAGAATGCTTCTCAACATGTACGAGGTCGAAGTCTTCCCGTTTGTACCCGTAATGCCTATTATCTTCATTTTGTCACAGCACGAGCCGTAATACCTTGAATATGCATACGAGAGGGAAGCCCTTGCGTTTTCCACCTCGAATATCGGTAGCCCCTCTATGTGCTCGTATTCTGAATTTTTCTCCACTATTATGGCGACAGCGCCCTGTCTTTTGATGTATTTGAGCATCATCTGTGGGTTGTAATTGCTCCCACGAACGCAGATAAACAGACACCCTGCGTCAATTTTTGAGGTGTCTGACGACAAACAGCTTACCTCAATGTCGTCTGCAGAGAAAAGGGAAGTGTACTCGTCGGGATATAAGAGCTCAGATAATTTCATATGTCACCTCGTAAAAGATTTTTACCCTTTATAGCTCGGTGCTTTGATTATCCCTTATTCTCGTTATCCTTGAATTACAGTATATCCCTTGTCTTGTAAATTTCTGAAAACGGGAGTATATTTTCGTATTGTAATATACCCCCGTCGCTTGTCAGTCTCTGTCGTCGTACAGGAATCGTACTGTTACGACAGTTCCGCGGTCAACAGATGTACCTGCGGCTATAGATTGATATGTAGCTCTCGCAAACTCCGTTTCGCTTATCGCATAGTTCTGCGAGCCTTCTATTTTGATATTAAGACCTCTTGAAATTAGTATCTGATTTGCTTCCGTTACGCTCTTGCCGATAAGGTCGGGCACTACTGCATTTGAAGTACTGTTGTAAGCAGTATAGAGTATTACAGTGCCCATTCCTTTTGTGAGAGCAGTGCCCGAGCGAGGTGTCTGTGCAGTTATGACCTCGTCATCACCTGCAGAGCCAAAGTCACAGGAAAGACCGAGCTTGCTTATAAGGCGCTTTGCCTCACCTACAGTCTTGCCCACATAATTGCCTATATTAACACTCATGGAAGCGAGCTGCTCATCTGTATAGTTAGGCTCGTAACCAAGATAGGGCATTACCTTGGACAAAAGGTCGGATATGTAAGGCGCCGATACAGTAGCTCCGTAGAAGTTTACTGTAGGCTCGTCGACGATTATGATTACTGCAATTGAAGAATTGACATAGGGAGCATATGCTACACAGGAGCCTATGCGGAGTGTGTAGTTTCCGTTTTTATCGGGCTTGTCGAGCTTTTCACTCGTTCCCGTCTTTGCCGCAATTCTGTAGCCTGCGACATATGCATTCTTCGATGCACCATTTCCCGATACGCCTTCTTCAAGTATTGCGCTGACAGTCTCTGCTGTCTGCCTTGATATAACCTGTCTTTTTATTGTGGTTTCGTGCTTGTATACTACATTGTTGTCCTCGTCGATAAGTGAGTCTATAAGGTGAGGCGTGACGAGGTATCCGCCGTTTGCCACCGCACATATAGCAGTAAGCTGCTGAAGTGCAGTAACCTTGAATCGCTGACCAAAGGAAGCGACTGCGAGCTCTACAGAGCCGAGTCCGCTCTTGTTGTGGAATATAGTTGCGCTTTCACTTGGGAGGTCGACGTTGGTTTTTTCAAGATAGCCGAACATTCCAAAGTATTTGTAGAAGTTCTCTGTGCCTATTCTCTCTGCGAGCTGCATAAGAGTAGGGTTGCAGGACTGCTGAAGTCCGTAAGCAAATGTTATTCCTGAGCCGTGAGAGTTGGGGGAGCGCCAGCACTTGATTTTTACGCCACCAACTATGTGATATCCGGGGCAGGAGAAGCCGTGCTCGTTTGCCGTTGTTTTGCCGAGCTCTATGCCCATCGCCGCCGTTATTATCTTAAAGGTCGAGCCGGGCTCGTAAAGCTCGCTGACTGCCTTGTTTCTCCACATATCGTATAGAAGGGAGGTGTTGTATCTCTGGTATTCCTCGCTACCGACCTCGTAGCCTGATGCATCAAGGAGCGCCTGAGAGAGCTCGTCAAGAGTGTAGGGACTATTCGGGTCAAAGGGTGAGGAGGTCGCCATACCGAGTATAGCGCCTGTGTTTACATCCATCACTATGCCTGTCGCCCTGTTCTTTACGTTAAACTCGGAAACTATTTCGGCAAGCTCGTTTTCAAGCTCGCGCTGTATGTAGGAGTCAATTGTCGTAACGAGCGAAAGTCCGTCTACTGCGGGGATATAGCTTGAGTAATCGTAGGGGATTTCGTTACTGTGAGCGTCTACTGCCGTTATGTATTTTCCGTTAGTTCCTGTGAGGTCGTCGTCGTAATACATCTCAAGACCGAAAAGTCCCTGCATATCACTACCCGTAAAGCCTATAACGTGAGCGGCAAGAGTGCCGTAAGGGTAGTAGCGTGTGGTGCTCGCCTGAGTATATACCATACGCGAGAGCTTGTGCTCGACCACAAATTCCATTACCTTGTCGTAGGTATCCTCGTCTATCGACTTCACTATAGTTTCGTCGAGTCGGTTGGTCTTCTGTGTTTTTTCGTATATGGTATCGTAGGAAACTCCCGTTATCTCTGACAGTCCCTCGGATATGAGAGTTGCATAATCTGTTTTGTTCTTTTCGCTGTATTCCTTTATATCCTTTGGGGAAATGAAAAGACGCCATACAGTTTTGTTGGTCGCAAGCAGGTTCATATTTGCATCGTATATGTCGCCTCGCTCGGCGGTAAGAGTAGAGCTGACAGTTATCTGGTCGATTACCTTCTGCTGATACTCATCGTACTTGAACACCTGCATGTAAAATATTTTTCCGAGCAAAAATAGCATAAAAATCCCCATAAGCGTTAGCAACACGGAGACTCTTTTTGTCATTAATTTAGTTGTATCCTTCTTCGGCATTTTCCTTTGGTAGTTCAAGCCATTTCCTCCATATAAATAGGGATAGCGATAGTTTGTATTTATCAAGCTATCGCTATATCATATTTAACTTAAACAGTTTTTATTCTTATTTGCCAAAACCTTCGGAGAAAGCGCTGAGCAGTCCTGATATGAGTGGATTAGACTCGCTTGCCGTATCGTATGCAACGGCAGAATCCTCATTGCTGAGGCTCACATATTTATGCTCGAGAGCATTCTTTCTTACCATTCCGAGGTCGTTTTTAGCTATGTTTTCTATAAGAGCGAGGTCGTTCTTCTCGTCAAGCTGCATAACAAGAGTGTTTTGTGTGCTCTTGAGCTCTGCCGCCTTTTCATTCATTGATGCTATCTCGTGGGTCATATTGTTTATGTTCATTCCCACGTAGATAAGGAGCATAAGAATAGTCGCGCAAAGAGCGAGCATAAGTATCGTGCCGAGAGGGAGCTTTGCACGAGGATCCTCGGCAACAGCCATGTTGACGCTCTGCATAGGCATAGTCACATCGGGAGCTGTCGTTCTGCCGTTTGAACGGGGAAGAGAATTGGCCTTTGTAATTCTGCTTTCTGCCGTGAAATCTCTCTGTACGACATTATTGCTCTTGAGCGCTCCGTTTTCGGAGTATCCGTCCTCACGAGCACGTCTGCGCATCATTTCGCCGACTGTTACGCCTTGATATGTATATTTATCACGAAGCTTGACAAACATGGGATTTACTTCCGCATTTCTTGTCGTGAACAAAATCGTGCGCGTCATTTCATTTCTCCTTCTTTTAATATGCCTGTGCAGGTGTTCCTGCAGTTATATCTTTTCTGCTACCCTGAGCTTTGCGCTTCTTGAACGCGGGTTTTCCTCAAGCTCCTCTGCCGACGGCAGAATGGGTTTTTTCGTGGTTGTCTTTATCTTCGGCTTCTTTCCACATACGCAGACGGGGAAAGAACGGGGACATTCGCATCCGCTTGAGAGGGAGGCGTATGCCTGCTTTACTATCCTGTCCTCAAGCGAGTGGAAGGATATTATGGCGATTCTTCCCGTAGCACTCATTCGTGCCTCTGCCGCTTCAATAAGCGGGGAAATAGCATCAAGCTCGCCGTTTACCTCTATGCGAATTGCCTGAAAGGTTCTCTTCGCAGGGTGTGGGCCGTTTTCTCTCGATGCCTTCGGGATAGCTGACTTTATTATCTCTGAGAGCTGGTAGGTGGTTTCAATGGGAGAGATTTCTCTCTGTGAAGCTATCTTTCTCGCTATCTGAGGTGCAAAGCGCTCTTCGCCGTATTCATATATTATTTTCTTTAAGTCGAATTCGCTATAGGTGTTTACTACCTCGCGGGCAGTAAGGGGAGAGCTTGTGTCCATTCTCATATCGAGAGGGGCATCGTGGTTGTATGCAAAGCCTCTTTCTGGAGTGTCGAACTGATATGACGAGCATCCGAGGTCAGCGAGCACACCGCCGAGGTTGTCTATGCCCAGCTCGTCAAGGACGCGTCCAAGCTCAGAAAAGTTTTCATTTATAAATATGACCTGCGACGAATATTCTGCAAGTCGTTCTTTTGCAACGGAAAGGGCGGTGATATCACGGTCAAAGCAAATGAGTTTCGCGTTGGAACCGATACGCTTTACTATCTCAAGTGAGTGACCGCCACCGCCAGTGGTACAGTCAACATAAGTATATCCCGGACGGATATTGAGCGCTTCTATGCACTCGTCAAGCAATACAGATTTGTGATTAAACTCGATAGTCATATCAGAGCTTGTATGTCAGGATAATTTCCTGCATCTTCTTCTTACGTTCCTCTGTCTGCTTTTCCTTCTGGCGCTCATCCCACGCTTCCTCAGACCAGATCTGTATGTAGTTGCCGTAGCCGGCAATAACCACATTCTTGGATATGCCCGCATATTCAATGAGGGCAGAGGAGAGGGTGACACGTCCCTGTCCGTCAGGAGTGGGGTCTATAGCCTCGGTGTAGAAGATATCCTTGATGTCATCTGCAATGGCGTCGGGAATGCTCTCTATGACCTCGGACTTTCTTTCCCATTCGTCCTGAGAATATATGACAAGGGACTCCGAATTGAGATTTCTTGTAATGTAGAAGGAATCGCCAAGCTTATCTCTGTATTTGGAAGGAATAAATACTCTGTTCTTTGCATCAAGTGAATGTCTATAGTTACCGACAAATGACATATGATTTATCTCCTTCCTTAAAATTTCGTGATTTCTAACTCAAATTTGTGGGATTTTTAGTAATTTGGGTAAAATTATCCCCCACATTCCACCACGTGTATATATTATAAAGCCTTTTTGGTAAATTGTCAATAGTTTTTTTGATTATTTTTTGATTTTTTTCATAAAATGCCCAAAAATTTTCGCAAGAGTGGTGGAAAGTGGTGTAAATCGCAAAAATCACATAAAAAACGCAAAAAAATGGGCAAAATACAGGTGGTATAAAATTAAATATTTATAAATTTTATTGAAAGAACTTTATTTTTTCGGAGAAATATGATATACTTTACTTGTCAATAAAGATTTTGCGAGAGAAATATATGAAAAAGATATTAGAGCTTTTTTCGGTGGGGAAATCCACCACCTCAAAGCAGTATAGAAGAAAAAAAGCCCTCCAGCTTCATGGACAGGCGATAAGATATGTCACCGAGATGCGCGACGGCAACGAGGACGTCGTCGGAAAGGGTGGAAACCTGAGTGTGCGAAACGGACAGCTTATCGTGTTTTCATCATCGGATATAATAATGAGAGCCGATGTTGACAAGCTCGATATATCCGACCTTATGTCAGGCGATGGCGTTATCATAACGGGCGAAAATCTGGAGGAGGGCGGAAAGCTGAGGAAGCTCACCGTTCATTATGTTTATCATAGGAAGTAATAAAATGAGTGTAAGGTATCATTTATCGAGAGCTATGCGACTTTTTTGCGGACGGCTTCGTCCCCGTACCACCGCTATCATCGTGGCGGCGGGGAGTGGCACGCGAATGGGAGAGACCACACAGGCAAAGCAGTTTTTGTCACTCAACGGCACGCCTGTGCTCGCACATACGCTTATCGCATTTGAAAAATGCAAATATATCGACGAGATAATTATAGTTACCAAAAACGAGCATTCTGCGACAGCGAGAGAAATTGCCGACGAATACAGGATAAAAAAGCTGTCGCACATAGTGTCGGGAGGAGAGGAGCGCTTTGACTCTGTGCTCAACGGCATGGCAGCAGTTGGCGAAAAGACTGCCTTCGTTGCTATACACGATTGTGCGAGATGTCTTGTCACTCCAAAGCAGATAGGCGACGTTGTCTCTGCCGCATACGCCTACTCTGCCGCGACAGCAGGCTCGCCTGTCAAGGATACAGTAAAGAGGGTAGCTAAAAACGGCTTTATTATAGAGACTCCCGCTCGCACTGAATTGTGGAATGCAGCGACACCTCAGGTGTTCAATGCGTCTATGTATCGTGCCGCCGCAATAATGGCGAAAAAGGAAAGCTTCGCTTGCACCGACGACAATATGATAATGGAGCGCATAGGGCAGAGAGTGAAAATGGTAGATACGGGATATGAGAATATAAAGCTCACCACCCCTGAGGATATCGCCGTTATGGAGGCTATAATCCGAAAGCGCAAAAATGAAGAAATGGCTAAAAAATCCAAGAAAAAGTCGAAAAAAAGGAGTGCGACCTGATGGAATTCAGAGTAGGTCACGGATATGATGTGCACAGATTAGTCGAGGGACGAGAGCTTATAATAGGAGGAGTGAGCATACCTCACACACTCGGCTTGCTTGGTCACTCGGACGCAGACGTGCTTTTGCATGCGATTATGGATTCCATACTCGGCGCATTGTCGCTCGGCGATATAGGAAAGCATTTTCCCGACAGCGATGCTCGCTATTTGGGCATATCGAGCGTGCTTTTGCTTTCACACGTCTACGAAATGATGAATCAGAAGAATGCAAAAATCGTGAATATAGACTGCACAGTTATAGCGCAAAAGCCTAAGCTTGCGCCGTATATTGAGCAGATGAGAGCCACTATAGCAAAGACCTTATCCTGTGAGATCGAAAGGATAAACGTGAAGGCTACCACAGAAGAAGGTCTTGGCTTCAGCGGACGAGAGGAAGGAATTTCGGCGCATGCTGTATGCGCACTCGAAATCCACGGATAAAATCACGCTCCCGTCCATACGGCCTTCCTCCATACAGGAAGTCGGTCGTAGGGCAGGTATATAAAGAATTCCTTGACGGCAGATTCTGACACTTCCTGCGATTTTTCGCTCGCCGTTTTGGCAATTCGGATTTTTTCCGCATTATTATCTTATGGAAAAAATCCTTCTGTGACACAGAAAAGCATATGCGATATGCAAATTCAATGCTGCAAAATCGCCAGAATGTTCTTGAAAGTATTATAAAACAACAGATAAATAAAAACGAGGTATAAAAAATGATAAAAATATCACCTTCGGCGCTTGCCTGCGACTTTTCAAAGCTCGGTGAAGAGGTAATAGAGGTTGAAAAGGCAGGAGCAGATTACATTCATCTCGACGTAATGGACGGAGTTTTCGTTCCCAATATATCCTTCGGTATCCCCGTTATAGCATCCTTGCGTAAGGTGACGAAGATACCCTTTGACGTGCATCTGATGATTACAGAGCCCGAGAGATATATTACGGAATTTGTCGAGGCTGGTGCCGATGTGATAACTGTGCATTACGAGGCGTGCAGTGATATAGCCGTAACGCTTGAAACAATACGCTTAAACGGCAAAAAAGTAGGACTTTCCATAAAGCCGGGCACTCCTGCAAAGGAAATATTCCCTTATCTTGATAAGTGCGACTGGGTGCTTGTAATGACTGTCGAGCCTGGCTTCGGGGGACAGTCGCTTATCGAGTCCACTCTCCCGAAAATAAAGAAGATAAAGGACGAGGCGCAAAGACGCGGACTTAATATAGAGGTGGAGGCTGACGGTGGTATAGGAGCGAAGAATATATCGCTTCTCAAGGATGCAGGCGTAGACATCGTCGTAGCAGGCTCTGCCGTGTTTGGTGCGTCTGACAGACGAAAGGCTATCGAAGCTTTAAAAAATGTATAAAAAGTACTTGCAAATATAAAAGAGTTGTGTTATACTGTATAGGCTAAATTTTATATTGACTGATTTTCTTATCAAGAGTGGTGGAGGGACTGGCCCTGTGAAGCCCGGCAACCTGTTTGTACAAGGTGCTAATTCCCGATAGATGAGACAAAGACTCGGGAGCTTTTGTCACCGAGTCTTTCTTTTTTGAAATTTGAAAAATAAAATGTGTAATATATAAGGAGAAGAAAATGAAAAAGCTGTTTACATCAGAATCTGTTACAGAGGGACATCCCGACAAAATCTGTGACAAAATATCAGATGCAATTCTTGACGAGATACTTCGTCAGGATCCCACATCAAGAGTAGCGTGCGAGACCTTTGCTACTACGGGTATTATAAACGTAATGGGTGAAATTACTACAAGTGCGTCGATAGACGTGCAGAGCATAGTACGCGAGACTGTCAGAGAAATAGGATATGATCGCGCAAAGTATGGCTTTGACTGTGACACTTGCGCAGTGCTTACCTCTATTCACGAGCAGTCCCCCGATATCGCTCTCGGTGTCGACCGCTGTAAAGAGGCGAAAGACGGCGAGATGACAGACGAGCTTGACACAGGCGCGGGCGATCAGGGACTTATGTTTGGTTATGCCTGCAACGAGACTCCCGAGCTTATGCCTCTGCCAATCTCACTTGCGCACAAGCTTGCGCTTCGTTTGACAGAAGTGCGTAAAAACGGCACACTTTCATACCTCCGTCCCGACGGAAAGACTCAGGTTACAGTAGAGTATGACGACGGCACGCCTGTAAGAGTTGATACCGTTGTCGTTTCCTCACAGCACGATCCTGAGGTTACTACAGAGCAGATAAGAGAGGATATAATCAGAGAGGTCATTACCCCTATTATCCCTGCCTCTCTCGTAGACGGAGACCTGAAGATATATGTAAATCCTACAGGCAGATTTGTCGTTGGTGGACCTCAGGGAGATACTGGTCTTACAGGTAGAAAAATAATAGTAGATACATACGGCGGATATTCAAGACATGGTGGCGGCGCCTTCTCAGGCAAGGATCCCACCAAGGTTGACCGCTCCGCGTCCTACGCCGCTCGCTATATTGCGAAAAATATAGTTGCCGCAGGTCTTGCCGACAAGTGCGAGGTTCAGATAGCCTACGCTATAGGTGTGGCAAAGCCTATTTCCGTTATGATAGATTCCTTCGGTACTGCAAAGGTAGATGAGGAAAAGATTTCCGAGGCGGTTTCCTCGCTCGTCGACCTCCGTCCCGCTGCGATAATCAAGAAGTTCGACCTTCGCAGACCTATATACAAAAACTATGCCGCATACGGACATATGGGCAGAGAGGACATAGATACTCCGTGGGAAAAGACAGACATCGCCGAGTCGCTCAAGGCGTCCGTTGGAGTGTAATAGCAGACATTTAATTTCATAGCGGTAACAATAAGCTCTTGGATTGCATATCATAATACAAAGGTCTTGTTTTCGGAGGTAAGTATGAAATTTTCGGAAATCGCTGAGATTTTTGTTTGTGTGTTGGCGGTTTGGGGAGCTTATTGTATATTTCGTGCATTCGTTTCGTGGTGCTTGCCGAAAAGCAACATTTCCATCGCCGTTCATACGACTCAGGGCGAGTCGGAGTACGAGCTATACACCTCTCTCAAGGAGGCGCATCTCATTACAGAGGGGAAGTGCGACATTTCCGGCGAGGTCGTCATTCTTGTTGATGGCGCTGTCACAGACGAGGATTTGAAGAGAATAGCAGATACGGGCTGTGCCACATATCTGAATTATGATACCTACAGAAAGAGGCAGAAGTGAAAGAACAGAAAAAGGAGCAGATAGAGGGCTTCGTTGAGGAAATTATATATCGTAACGACTCAAACGATTACTCGGTAATACTTGTCGCGCTCTCGGAGGACGAATACACCGTTGCCGTAGGCGATATTCCAAATGTCGCTGTCGGAGAGGGACTCGTGCTTTCGGGTACTTGGACATACCATAGTGATTACGGCCGTCAGTTTGCCTTTGACGACTACCGTATATTTCTTCCTCAGGACGAGGCATCAATGTATAAATATCTGTCGAGTGGAGTCATAAAGGGACTTGGCCCTGCGACGGCGAAAAAGATAATACTTCGCTACTCCAGCGACAGCTTTGACGTAATAGAAAATCACCCCGACTGGTTATGCGACATATCGGGTATATCGCCGAAAAAGGCGGCGAAAATTAGCGAGTCCTTTATTGAGCAAAAGGAAATGCGTGGTCTTATGATGCTCTGTGACGGAAAGCTCGGCACGGCATCAATAGGAAAAATATGCGGAAAGCTTGGCCCTGGAGCCGTAGGCTTGATAAAGAAAAATCCCTATATGCTCTGCGACGAGGACTTTGGCATAGGCTTTGACAGAGCCGACAGTATAGCTATGTCATTTGGCATAGAAAGAAACGACGAATATAGACTTGCAAGTGGATTGTCATATGTTCTCAATACGTCGTCAGCTCTCAGCGGGCACACCTGCCTGCCGAGGGAGGAGCTCATTACATACGCCGAGCAAAAGCTTGAGGTAGGGCGAGAGACCATTGTAGACGCTATAGATAGTATGACGGAAAAGGGCGAGCTTGTGTCATATTTTTTTGAGGATACGGAATACGTGTTTACGAGAAAATATGCATCGAGCGAGGAGTATATTTCTTCCAAATTGCTTGCCTTGGACAAGCTGTGTCCTGCCTTTGACTATTCCGATATAGAGTCATTTATTATAAAAATAGAGTACACGCTTGGCATTTCATATGCAAAAATGCAGAGAAAAGCCATAGCAGAGGCACTTCGATCAGGTGTTACTGTAATCACAGGAGGTCCTGGTACGGGAAAAACTACAATAATCAAGGCGCTTATCAGTATCTTCTCATCTATGGGAATGGACGTCGCCTTGGCTGCGCCTACAGGACGAGCGGCAAAGAGAATGTCAGAGGCGACAGGCGAGGAGGCAAAAACCGTACACCGAATGCTCGAAATGGAAAAAAACGATTTTGGAAAAATTCGTTTTGGACGAGACGAGAAGCATACACTTGACGAAAAGGTGGTTATCATAGACGAGGCGTCAATGATAGATACCTCCTTGACAGAGGCTTTGCTTCGTGCCATAAGAGGTGGCACGAGAATTATATTTATCGGTGACGCCGACCAGCTTCCCCCCGTCGGAAGCGGAAATGTGTTAAACGATATAATCAAGTCAGAGAGATTTAACACAGTCAGACTCTGTGAGGTGTTCCGTCAGTCACAGGACAGCCTTATCGTAACAAATGCGCATAGAGTAAATGGTGGAGAAATGCCTATCCTCGATTCGACAGATGGCGACTTTTTCCACGTACTGCGCTCTTATGACGATACAATAGCACCCACCATATCGAGTCTGATATTAGAGAGACTGCCAAAGACCTATGGTCAGGATATAGTTAATAAAATTCAGGTTATAACTCCATCACGAAAGGGCAAGGCAGGCACCGAAGCTCTCAATGCTATATTGAGAGAGCAGATAAACCCTGCAAGTAAGCAGAAAAGTGAGCTTTCCGTCAAGGGAAATGTTTTCCGAGAGGGAGACCGAGTTATGCAGGTGAAAAACAATTACGACATAGAGTGGGATAAGGGTGGCTATCACGGCTGTGGCGTGTTCAACGGCGACATCGGCACGATAGAGAGCATAGACGCCCATACTCATACTGCCATAATAAATTTTGACGACAGAATTGCAAAATATGAGTATGAATGTCTTGAGGAAATCGAGCATGCATACGCTATCACAGTGCATAAAAGTCAGGGAAGTGAGTATCCCGTCGTCATTATACCGCTCTATTCCTGTGCCCCTATGCTTATGACGAGAAACCTTATATATACTGCTATTACACGTGCAAAAAAAATGGTAATAACAGTCGGGCGCAAGGAAATAATGAAGCAAATGGTGGACAACGACAAGCACGCTACACGCTATACGATGCTCTCGGACAGGCTTACAAGAGAGGCGTGAAAATATAATCCACCGAAATCCCTGCTTTGACAGTAGGAAATCGCACAAAAAAACAACAAAGACATTTGAGCGTGACAAAAAGGTATTGCAATTTGAGATAAGCTGTTGTATAATAAAACTTGTATAAAACTCCAGGGGAACAAAAAATGCAAAAACGTTTGGGAATTGACTTGGGCAGCTCGTCTGTGGTCATCAGTAAGCCGACGAGTGGCATAATTTCCAAAGAGGAAGCTATTGTTGCTGTAAAGAGAGAGAACAACGCCTTGCTCGCTATAGGAAATGAAGCGGAAAAGCTTTTTTCACATAACAAGAGCGGCGAGGTAAGAATAGTAAGGCCTCTAAAGGAAAACATCATTACAAAAGAATATACGCAAAACCTGATTTTCACAGCCTTGAGAAACGAGGTGTCGGAGGGCGATTCTGTAAGTGCGCTTATCAGCGTGCCGTGTTGTCTCAGTGAGGTAGAGGAAAGTGCCTTGCGTGAGGTGGCATCGCTAGCAGGAGTGTCGGAGACATATCTTGTGTATTCACCCATAGCCGCACTCGTCGGTGGAGGCGTTACGCTTGATCGTTCCAGCCTTACTGTAAACATAGGCGCCGCGCGTACGGATATACTGCTTATATGTAGAGGAAGAATTTTTCACAAGAGCACACTTGACGTAGCAGGCGACGATTTCGACTTGGCTATAGCGAATTACATAAACGACAAATACGGCGTAAGAATAAGCCTGCGCACAGCAGAGGCGATAAAGATAAATATCGGTACTGTGTGGCTCAGCAGTGACAGGAAATTCGTCGATGTAAAGGGCAGAGATGCAAGGACAAAGGAGGTAAGGACTGTAAGGATTTCCTCTGATGAAATGTTCACAGCCCTTGAAGAGCCCACCTCGGCAATAGTCGGTGCTGTATGTAATGCTATAGCGAAGATACCTACCGATTGTGTAAACGAGGTTTTTGAAAAGGGAATTATGCTCTGTGGTGGCGGTAGCACGCTCGACGGACTTGACAAAATGATAGGTGGAATTACAGAGGTGCGCACCCGACTTCTCGAAAATCCGTTGGAGGTCGTATCACTCGGTCTTTCGAAGATCATCGACACAATGCCACCAAAGCTTCCAAGAGGAGCAATAAATATATCAAGAGAATACTTGAAAAATGCAACGCTAAAGGGGAGGATTTAAAAAATGAGCAAAAAAGCAGAAAGAAAAAAGCTTGCTGTGAGAATTCTTTGTCTTGTTCTCGCAGGTCTTATGTGCCTCAGCGCAGTAGCAATGATAATTATGTATATCTGATTTAATGCGATAAAAATAGCCGTCTTGACATGCTGTAGGAAATCAAGACGGCTTTTTTATTTTGCTTGTATCTTTTATTTTGCTTGTATCTTTTATTTAGCTGGAGCTATATATAAAAACACACTCCTCTGTGTCTTCAAAGTGCGCGCTTTTTTCTCGGCAGAGATACAGCCACGCCTATTACCATGAGAGCGAGCCATATCAGTATTATGCGTCCCCACTCCCACGCTTGCTTTTCAATAAGATAGGGGAATACGATATTTGATGTCGCCTTTGTTTTTGTTTTCAAACTGACCATAACGGATAATGCCTTGACGCTCGAAAATCGTAAACGACGCAAACACCGATACAGCCATAGCGACGAGGACTATGCTACTGACAGAAAACACGCTTTTCCAAGCCAGATAGGTCGCTAAAATTCCTGCAAGAGGAGAGCCGAAATAAGAGGCAAACGTGTATCCGAGTGAGCATCGGGTGGAATATTTCAGCTCCATATTCTCCGACACGACCTTCGTCATAGGTCCATATATCATAGCAAGGAAAAATCCCCTCGCACCGTACGCTATATATGAGGTGAATGGTATTTCTCCGTAAAGCTCGTTCCCGTTGCAGAAAAATGCAAAGAGAAAATTGCTGATGCCTGCAAGACCCAAGCCGAAGCTCATCATATATTTTGACTTTATTTTATCTCCTATTGCGCCGTTTATCAGCTGACCTATAGCATAGGTGTAAAAATAAACTGATGAGGCCAAGCCAATGTCGTCCTTGGTAAAGCCCTGCGACTGCATAGCGGGAGTTACTGTCGATAGGATGTTTCTCGCCAAATACACCGCAAGATATGAAACAAAGCATAAAAATCCGATTTTAAAAGCCTTTTTGCATTAGGTGACATAGCTTTTCTCCATAATTTTGTAATCAACATAGGAAGTATAAACCAAGTGTATTGCTTTGTCAATAGAGTTTTGCTTTTATGTCGTGTTTTCCCTGAAAATGATTTGAGCCTTTAGTTTTATCCTGTATTGACAAAGCAGGGCTAATGTGGTATAGTTATCGTAATAAAGACAACAAATCGTTATTAAGCGATACAGTAATTATAAAAGGAATTTATACAATATGAGAATGAGAAAAAAGAAAAACGGTGCGCAGAGACTTGCCGCGTGCAGTGACCTCTTGGTTTGCGAGAGGGAAGGCGTTATAAGTGGAGCGCATGATGTCTTTTCGCATGACGGCGAGCTTCACCTCGAGATAGGGTGTGGAAAAGGCGGATTTGCCTGCGGTATGGCAGAGAAGCACCCTGACATCAATTTTATTGCGCTGGAGAGAGTGCACGATGTTATAGTTTTGGCTCTTGAAAAGGCGAAAAGCCGAGAGGGAGACAGACAGAGTGACAACTTGCGCTTTATGCTTACCGGAGCAGAGCGCTTGGAGGAAATATTCGCACCCGAATCTCTTGACACCATATATCTCAACTTCAGCGATCCGTGGCACAAAAAGGGATATGCAAAGCGCCGTCTCACATATAGGAAATTCCTTGTGTGCTACTTCAAGCTCTTGAAAAAGGGAGGAAAGCTACGCTTTAAAACTGACAACAGGCCCCTTTTCGACTTTACACTTGAGGAGCTTGATGCGCTTGGAATCAAGTGTGATTTCATTACAAACGACCTTCATTCGTCAGAGTATGCGCACGGCAATGTGATGACAGAGTATGAGGCTAATTTCACGGCACAGGGGATGCCGATAAACGCCCTCTGCATTACATCAGAAGGCCCTGTAGCTCTTCCTGAGGAATAAAATCACCCGACTGAAGAGAAAACTATATTCGATATCCTTGAAGCTATAGCTTGGGAAAGGAGCAAAAATATATGTCAAACAAAAATAAGCTCGGAAAATTTGAAAACCTGCGACCTGTAATAGAGGAAAAACACGATTTCTGCGCCTCTCTGTATAGAAATAAGGACCAAAAGGAGCCGTCTTTTAAGGTATGCGCAAAGGGAAGCTATGACATAGATGTTTTAAAGGTAGGAGCAGTCGCCTTGATTGCGCTCACCGCCCTGACAGTCGCAAATGCCTCTACAGTAATAAAAAAGGCAAAATATGAGAGATTGAAAAAGCTTAATGCGAAATTAAAGGAAGAGATAAATTATCTCAAAAAGTAAAATATTATGGCTGACCGATCAATGTGAGCGGTCAGCCATTTTTTTATTCTATATAGTCTATGCCGTAGTATTTGCATATTCCTCGGCAAATTGCCTCTGCCCAGTTTTTTTGACATTCCTCGTCGTGTAACTTTGCGTAATCATCGGCGTTTGAGAGAAAGGCAAGCTCGCACAAAATAGCGGGCATATCAGTTTCTCTTGTGACCTGATGATTGCCATATTTTACGCCTCTTTCTACTGTAGGAACAAAGTCCACCATATAGTTGTAAACATAATTGGCAAGGTTTTTGCTCTTTGTGCCCGAGTAGTAGAATACCTCAGTGCCAGATGCCGAAGAGCTTGTGGCCGAGTTGCAGTGTATCGAGACGAATATATCTGCCTTCGCCTCGTTTGCTATCACACATCGCTGGTCAAGTGATACGAAATAGTTGTCATCGCGTGTCATAAGTACTGTAAAGCCTTGTCGCTCACATTCCTGCTTTACAAGCTTGGCGACAGCGAGGTTTATGATGGATTCACCACCGTCAGCGCCTCCGTCGCTACCAGCATGACCTGCATCAATGCATATGAGATAGTCAAGCTCTCTTGCGATGGCCTTACGCTCTACCGTTACGATAAATCCGTCGTGATTGTTGCCCGAAATTGTATAGCTGTCGTTCTTTGGTACGGATATTTTCGTTGTGTCACTTGTTGCAGGTACATAGTATATCTCGTACTCAAAATCTCCGTGTCTCACATAAAGATGAGTGGAGGTATACTGCTTTATGTAGCATAGATATTCTTCAAGAGAGAGTGAATGTCTTTCCATAAATACCGCGTGAGGTATTCCGACGTATCTGTAGAAATGCTCAAATCCGTTGGCACCAACTCCTGTTGAGTCTGCATATTCGCTCTTGTATCTTTTTATAAAGCCGTAGCTTGATGCCTGCTCGGAAAGGAATTTTTTCGCTGTGGCAATACTGTCTATTTCGCTTACTTTAGAATTTGAAATGTATTTCAGCGCTATCGAGTGCCCGCTTAATGCATCCTCGCAAATTCCCGAATAAGCGGAATACACGAGTAGCTTTCCTGTGGAGTCTGACTTTGCATAATCCTTACAAAGCAGGTCGAGTGCTATGCGAGCCTCTCGTGACAAAAGCAGAGAAGAGCTTGAAAGCCCTGCGCTTTCAATATTGCCGTATAGCTTTTCAACATCTCGCTCCGATATATGTGAGGTGAGCTCCTCGTTTACTTCTATAAGCGAGCCTTTATAAAGGTCGTTTTTGCTGAGGGAGACAGTCTTTGTCTCGTAGCTCGGCTTTGATGTGCGCTCATATTCACCAAGCGTTACACTCGGGGTGTACAGCGCATATAAGGTAGCGCCATTTATAGAGCTTGAGGTTATGGAATAGTGGGGAGCAGACGAGTAAAAACGGTTTGTATGCCAGCCCAAAAAACCTGTAGGCGACGGCAGAGAAACAGGGAGCTTGGACTTGTAAAAGCCGAATGTCTCTGTCTTCTGATCGTTATATACCAGCTTTACAAAAAGCTTTTCTTCCTTCTCAAATACGGCGTATAGAGTCGTGTCCTTCGTTATTTTTTGCGCAGGGTCAAATCTGACACCATCGCCGTCCTTCCAATACAAGAAGGTATAGAGGGTGTTGTCCTTTTCGTATTGTGTTATTTCTTTTGCAGGAGATTTGCTGTTATAGTCGACATATTCAGTGCTGATAAGGCTTGTGCCGTCATAATACTTCACAGTAGCCTTTACAGTGATGGATACGGGAATGTTTTCTTTTTTAGTATAATTTGCGCTCTTCGGAATAAAATCACAGTAGTATGTGTTTGTGCCGGGGGTGAGCGTCTGTCCCGACCTGAACACTACCTCGCCTGCCAGATTTGCTTCAAAGGCAGGGGTGGATTTTGAGTGTAGCAATCCTTTATTGACAGTTATTTCTACGGGTGCTTCTATAGGAGAGATAGTGAGTGTGGCAGTCATATCGTCGATGGGGAGATAGTTTTTTTCATCTCCTGAAAAACTCGCGACGACATCGTATTTTCCCGCGTTTACAAAGGAGTTTTCGGTATATTTTACTGTAACACCTTCGGGCAGGGGAGAGCTGATTTTGAGCTCGTGGGCTTGTCCGTTGTAGTCTACTGTAAGGTCGTCAAAGGACACACCGCTCATATCATACTGCGCAGGCAAAATTTCCAATATCGCAAACGACTCGTATTCTACTTCCTCGCTGTGTAAATTCCACAGTACCACGCGACTCAGATATTTTCCCACCTCCACAGCAGAGTTGTTTTCATATCTGAACTCGTATTTGTCAGGAATTTCTGTCGATGAGGTGAGTGTTTTCTCAGTTCCGTCATAAGTGAATTGCATGTCTGAAAACTCAATGCTCTCAGGCGAGAAAAAGCAACCTGTCAGAACGAGAGAAAGCGAAAATATTATAAAAAACAAAGATAGCAATCTCTTCATTATTTACCAACCTTGTGATGTTCAATAGCATTATTATAGCATAAAAAACGACAAAATTCAACATATTTTATTTTTGTCAATATTTTTTCTTTTTGTATTGACTTTTAATTTTTTATATAGTAAAATCGCCGTAGAGCGTAGCTCTAAAAATAAAGCTTTTTCAAGGAGAGATAGCTATGTTACCGATTATTGATGAGAATCTAACTCCCGAGAGACTTAATTTTCCTACCAAGTGGCAGGCCGTTATTTTTAGAAATTATCGTGTAGTTCCCAACGACCGCATAGCAAAGGCTCTTGGATGCGAAGAAAATGTCGTTGTGCGCGAGGCGAAAAGACTCGGACTTCGCGAGGGGGATGCAAATCCCGACTGGCTGGACAGAGGATTTATAAACATAATAAGAAACAACTGGTTTCTCATTCCTTATGAGCAGTTGATTATTCTCCTCGACTATACATTAGAGCGACTTGAGTTTATTCTCAAAAACGAGGATTTTCTCGGCGTAAAGCTCGGCAGGTCAAAGCCTCACTGTGATACCGTGCTCTACACACCTCTTACAGAAAAAGAGATCGCAGAGACTGAGGCTATAGCCTCTTGCGTCAGCGCCCTTGACGTATCGGAGCGTAAAATGTTCGACATATATCGTGACAAGTCGGATACAGAGGTCAAGTATAAGACAACGGTAAAAAATGGACGCCGAACCATTCACCCATACCTCACTCCCTGCGCAGATCCATTTATGATGGATTCAAGAGAGCATCTTCCTGACGCTATTCTTGACGATTATGCAAAGGTGGGTGTAAACTCGCTCATCATTCATGCGGTTCTTTCTACTCTCTCATATTACCCCTTCGATCCCTCACAGAGCCGTGACTACAAGATACGCCGTAAAAACCTCAAGGAGCTTGTGGAGCGAGCAGGAAAACGAGGCATAAAGATATCGCTTTATTTCAACGAGCCGAGAGCGATCCACAAGGATGTCTTTGCACGCTACGGAAGACCCGAGCTTGCAGGAGGATCGACCGAAACTGAGGTTAATCTCTGTCTTCAGGTCAAGGAAAACCTCGACTGGTTCTACGAAGCTATAAAGGACCTCTTTACAGAAATTCCCGATATAGGAGCAGCTTGTCCTACCACAATGGGAGAAAACAGGACACATTGCTGGTCGCACAAGAGCTGTAATTGCCATCGTTGCGCTTCACTTGCTATGTGGGAGATTCCTGTCCTTATCAATAACACAGTACTCAAGGCTGTTCGCGATGCGGGTAGCGACGCAGTAGTGAGATGCTCTACTTGGCAGTGGACAGAGGAAATGATGGAAGAGGGCTTCAAGCACCTCGACAAGACGATAAAGCCCGGAGTTGTAAGTGAGTGGGGAGTAGAAACCAATGTAGGCGGAGTTCCGTGGAGGGTAGTAGACTATTCCATTTCACATTATGGTCCCAGCGATTATGCAAAGCGCGTTATCAATTATGCGCATAAAAACGGCTTGGATATGAACGTAAAGGTTCAGCTTTCCTGCTCGTGGGAGCTTGCCGCTCTTCCGTATTTGCCTCTCTTCGACCTTGAGCTTGAGCACGTTCAGGCAGTCAGACGCGAGGGCGTAAAGGATTTCAACCTCACTTGGACGCTCGGAAGCTATCCCTCCATTACCTTTGATATGGTCGCTGACTATCTTGAAAAGGGAGATGAATTCTCTCTTGACGAGTGGTATAAAAAGCATTTTGGCGACAATGCAGAGACAGTTCACGAGGCAGTAAAGCTGTTTTGCCGCGGATACAAGGAATACCCCTTCAGCTGTGAGGTAGCATATCGCTCCGCTAAAAACATGGGTGTCGCAAACCGTTGGAGCCTTACTCCTAACAACAATCGGTCTTGTATGGTCGGTTGGACATACGATGACTTCGAGTATTATGCAACGCCGTACCCTGTAGGCGTGTTTATAAATCAGTTCGAGAAGATTCTCGTCGACTGGGAAAAGGGCTGTGAGCTTCTCGCGACAGTGAAGGGCGACGCCTTGGCAGACGAGATGCTTTTGTTTGCTCGAGTAGCAGGAAATCACTTCAAGGCCGAAATACTTCATGCAAAATACGTGTTTGCAAAGAAAAAACTTCCGGATAGTCGTGACGAAATGTTCGATATTATAAAGGAAGAGAGAAAGCTCTGTCTTGAGATGCTCGAGCTTGTGCCACAGTCTACAATGATAGGCTTTGAGACATCAAACCACTATTTCTACACAGAGCGTGATATTATAGAAAAGCTTGTTCAGCTCGATGGACTTGAAAAGGAGCTTGAAGCCATTTAAGGAGAAAAATGAACAATATATTTGGAAAAATTAAAAACAACGCGATACTTTCATCTACCCTCACGCTTGCGCTCGGCATAGTGCTTATAATGGCGCCCGCCTTGCTCGCAGATGTGCTTGTGAAGCTCATAGGAATTCTTCTTATAGCTCTTGGTGTGGGGCGTGTCATTTACGGTATTTCCGTTTTGCCGAGAGCC
>JAZRQS010000003.1:0-54150 GCA_045649925.1 Eubacteriales bacterium
TTATTGAAAACGGCGAATGTGTGCAAAGCATACAGGCTTCCGACGTAATTGATGGTGACGGAAACCTTGAAGTCAGCTTTTACGTGCGCCCGCCGTCAGTCGTCACACTCGCGCGCGTTGAAAAGTACAACGGCGACGGCAGATGCGTAATGCTGACAAATCCGATATATCTCGTTCGCACATCAGAGTATGCAGGTGAGCTTCCCACAGAAAGACTTTATTTGCAGGTGGAGAAAAAATGAAGCACTACGTAACACGACACGGACAGGTTATTTCACCTGAAGATAGAAAATTTACAAATCACTTGTACCCCCCTGGAGACATCATCCTCTCCGAGCTTGGCGAGGAGCAGGCGAGACTTCTTGGCGTACGTATGCGCGAGCTTGGTTTTTCTGGTCGCATCATCGCCTCTCCCTATAGACGCACCCTGCGTACAGCCGAGCTGATTGCTCGTGAGACAGGCTCTGTCATCGTCCCCTACGCCCCCATTCGCGAGGTGTTCAAGACGGAGGAGAGCGCTCAGAAATTCCGTGGTATGACCATGGAAGAAATTCGAAAAATGTTCGGTCACATCGATGAGCAGGCTACGCTTGATGACCTTTGGTGGTGTGGTGATGACGGCACGGCTCATGCAGAAAGCTCTGACGACGTTCGCGCACGCGTTGCAGTTGGATATGAGAAAATTTGTGAAAAATATCCTGATACCGACTTGTTGTTTGTCGGTCACGGAGCATCGGTCGGAGGTCTTTTCAGGGCTATCCCTGTCACAAGACAAAAAAAGGTCTATACCATGTCCTACAACTGCTCGATCACAATGGTAGATACGGAGACGAAGAAAACGGAGTTGTATTGCGACACATTGCATCTCGATTACAGTATTACCACGAGCAATTTCAAAAAGCGCGAGGAGTTTGACGAGGAGTTTGTCGCAAATGAGTATGACGGCGACATAGTTATTCCCGAGGGCGTGGAGAATATAAAGGGGCAAAAGGTTTTGCACATCGGTGATACTTTCTTCTGCGACTATCCCTATTATCGCAAGCTTATATCAGTCCTCAAGCCTGATGTAATTATCCATACGGGTGATATGGCAGACGAGGTAAAGGTAGGGCGTATCCCCTGCACGAGAAACGAGTATATTTTCAAGATAAAGAAATTGCTGGATATTTTGAATAACAGTGGCGCGCGACTTATAATCGTGCCAGGAAACAACGACCTGCCCGACAAAATAAAGGAGCTTTCTCCTAAGGCTGAGGTGTATACACGAGACTCCATCGTCACAATTGACGGAGTGGAATGTCGTATAGGTCATCAGGTATCTCTTCTCACCTACGATCGTGACTGGGCATTCTACGGACACGGACTCACAGGTGAGGAGTGGAAATATGAATACAACGAGGAGGGCAAGCCCTGTCGCTTCAACGCCATATGGGGCTCGTTTATCTACTCCTTGTCGGAAAACAAGTTTTTCCGCATCCCCCGTCCGTAATCATTAGCCTCGCTTTGTGGCGACACAATAACACAATATAAGTAGTGTAGTCAAGACCACCGTTTCAATCGGTGGTCTTGATTGCCGTAATCCCTTTCGTGCTTTTGGCGCAAAAGCTATTTGTTCTGCAGATAAAACGAAAGGAATAAATTTTTTTCAAAAAGGTATTGATTTTATTCTCAAGTTATGTTATAATCTCACTGTTGCAAAACTGAATATGCCGGTGTGATGGAATTGGCAGACGTGCTGGACTCAAAATCCAGTGGTAGCGATACCGTATCGGTTCGACCCCGATCACCGGCACCAAAAAGAAAAACCCCACAAATGGGGGGTTTTTCTTTTGGCGCCTCGTGTGAGGCGTCGAACTCCTCGCCCAAAAGCAGGAGAGGTGAAAAATCCCCATAAACGAAAAAACTTTATCTATGGAAACAAATTTCCCCAAGAGCGAGGAAGTTCGCATTCGAGCGAAGCGAAGAATCCAGCCACCTTGCGTGGCTGTCCCCGAAGGGTACCGATCACCGGCACCAAAAAGAAAAACCCCACAAGCGTGGGGTTTTTCATTTTGCGCCTTGTGTGAGGTGTCGAACTCCTCGCCAAAGAGCAAGAGAAGTGAAAAATCCCCATAAACGAAAAAACCTTATCTGCGGAAACAAATTTTCCCAAGAGCGAGGAAGTTCGCATTCGAGCGCACCTGCTTGAAACAACTTGCAAAAAATTGAGCAAAAAATATTGATAAACGCCTTATAATGTTGTATAATATATTTAATATATTATTATAATGCGAAAATTTTGCATTTTTTCGTGGAGGACATCATGGCAAACGAAACCAAGAGAGGAAATATTTCCGTAGAAACATCACATATATTTCCCATAATAAAAAAATGGCTTTACTCCGAAAAGGAGATTTTCATAAGAGAAATAGTGTCAAATGCGACTGATGCAGTCACCAAAATGAAGCGCCTTGCTTCCCTTGGCGAGATAGAAGCGCCGAGTGAGGACTACAAGATAACTGTCTCATTCAATAAGAGCGCAAAAACCATATCCGTATCCGACAATGGTATTGGTATGACTGATGACGAGCTTGACAGATACATCTGCAAAATGGCTCTTTCGGGCGCTATGGAGTTCATCGAAAAATATGAGGGCGCCGACACGACAGGAAACGGAATTATAGGTCACTTTGGTCTTGGCTTCTATTCCTCATTTATGGTCGCCGACAGAGTAGAGATAATCACCAAGTCATACAAGGACACAGACGCGCTTCACTGGGATTGTGATAGCGAGAGCGAGTACACAGTAGAAAAAGCCGAGCGTGAGCGTGGTACTACCGTCATTATGCACATAAACGAGGACGGCGAGGAATACCTGAACGAGTACAAGCTTCGTGAAATTCTCGACAGATACTGCTCGTTTATGCCTGTAGAAATATACCTCGAGGACGAGGAAAAGTCTGAAGAGGGCGACGGCAAGACGGAGCCGAAGCCTATAAATGATACAACGCCCCTTTGGCAGAAGAACCCCTCCGAGTGTAGCGACGAGGAATACAAGGCGTTTTATAGCAAGGTGTTCTCCGACTATCGCGAGCCACTTTTCTATATGCACATCAACGCCGACTACCCCCTCAATTTCAAGGGCGTGCTCTATTTCCCCCGACTTCGTGAAAACTACGAGAGCCTTGAGGGAAAGGTAAAGCTTTATTACAATCAGGTGTTTGTCGCCGACAACATCAAGGAGGTAATCCCCGAATACCTGCTTATGCTTCGTGGCGTGCTTGACTGCCCCGAGCTTCCCCTCAACGTTTCCCGTAGCTATTTGCAGAATAGTGGATACGTCACCAAGATTTCTGCCCACATAGTCAAAAAGGTGGCAGACAAGCTCAACTCAATGTTCAACAACGACAGAGAAGGCTTCGAGCGCATCTGGGACGACCTTCGCACCTTTATCGAATATGGTTGCATATGCGATAAAAAGTTCTATGACCGCGTTTATCCCTCACTTCTGCTGAAGACTGTAGAGGGCGAAAAGAAGACTATAGACGAATATCTCGATGCATGCAAGGAAAAGCACGAGAATATCATTTACTACGCGACAGATGAAAGCATTCAGTCGGGATATATCACCATGTATAAGGATAAGGGCATAGAAGTCGCATTGCTCGACGGAGTGCTTGACTCCCGATTTACACAGACAGTAGAAATGGCGAAGGGAAACGTGCGCTTCAAGCGTATAGACTCCGACCTTTCTGCACTCAAGGACGAGGGCGAAGCAGAGGATAGTGCCACACTTACCGAGCTTTTTGACAAGCTCGCAAAGGGCGATAAGCTCACAGTAAAGCTCGACTCCTTCTCCGATGATAGCGTGCCTGCCTTGCTTACAGTAAACGAGGAAATGATGCGTATGAACGAGATGATGAAGATGTATGCCCCCGATATGCCCGCCCAGCCCCTTGAGCTTACGCTTTCGCTAAATCGCAATAACGTTATCGTAAAGCGCCTGCTCGACGGCTCTTATGGTGAAAATGCAGAAAAGGTGGCAAAGCATATATACACCCTCTCGCTTATGTCACAGAGAAAGCTGAATGCAGAGGAAATGAAGGAATTTTTGTCTGCAAGCTATGAATTGATGACTAAAATCTGATGAATACAAATTCAAACGAAAAAATACAAAAGCTACGGGATATATTGCTTGAGCAACAGAGAAAAATATCCTGCGAGCACGAAAAACGCCTGATACAGATAAGGGAAGCGACGAGATGCATCTACGAGGAGCTTTTCGCTAGTGACACTTCTATGAGTGCCCTCGACATCGCATCAGCCTGCCGTAAAATAGGCGACAGAATTGATGGTAGCTTCGCCTTTCACGAGCACCTGCTACCAGAGCACAAGCGAAAGATAGGTCGTGCGCTCTCGTCTCTGCGCTCTATCGACAAGGCGAGCCTTGCCCAAACCCTTGCCCAAATGCTGAAGGGTACAGAGCACTCGCTTGATGCAGAGGATTTGCTCGGAGTGTGTGATGAGCAGGACGCCGTTATCTGCTATGTGAAAAATATTCATACCGACAGAGCCTACGATGAGTTTTCGAGCTGTTTTTACGATAGCCGAGTACTCTATGCGAGAAATTTTGACGAGGCGTGCGAGCAGATGCGCAGAAAAAATGCGAGCTACTGTATTTTACCCATCTATTCCGATGAGGCAGGCGAGCTCGTGTCCACACGCAGACTCCTTGACACGTATATGCTGAAAATATGCGCCGTCTGTGAAATAGACACAGAGGGCACAAGTACAAGATATGCGCTTATATCCGAGAGGAGCGCCTTTATCCTTGACGGAGACGAGCAGTATTTCGAGTTTTTCGTCAGCGTAGACGGCGCGACAGACGTGCAGGACCTGCTGTACGCCACCGAGCTTTACGGCTTTTCACTTGCCTCGCTTAAATGCGAGAGTGGTGACACAGGAATGGGCTGTCGCATTTCACTTTTGCAGAGGGAGGGCGACCTTTTCGCGTTGCTTATCTATTTGCTTATATTCTTTGAGGACTACAACGTGTACGGCTTATACAGTAACATCTGAAAATAAACTGAAACGAGGATAAACGAATGAAGGAAATCAGATACAAGACCAAGGGCACATGCTCTCGGGAAATTTACGTTGCCGTAGATGGCGACACCATATCAGAGGTTAAATTTGTAAACGGATGCAGTGGAAACACGTCAGGCATATCTGCTCTCGTGCGCGGTATGAAGGTGCACGAGGCGATAGAGAGACTTGACGGCATAAAGTGCGGTATGAGAGGGACCTCATGTCCCGACCAGCTGGCGCAGGCGCTCAAGGAATGTCTTGACGCTTGATAAAATTGTTACTTTTGATTTGACACATATACTACGCACATAATAAAAAACAAAATTTATGAGTGAGGTACAAAAAATGGATTATATCAGCGAGTTCAAAAGGTGGCTTTCTTCCGACTATATTTCAGCAGAGGAGAAGACTCAGCTAAAGGCTATCGAAAACGATGATGAGAAAAAACAGCTTTATTTTGGCTCTGTAATGCAGTTTGGTACTGCTGGTCTGCGCTCGTCAATGAACGTGGGTCCCTCTTGTATGAATGTGCATACAGTCGCACAGACTACACAGGCTATAGCCGAGCTTGTAAAGGCGGAAAACGGCGCAGAGCGTGGCGTTGCTATCGCCTACGATAGCAGAAACAACTCCGAATTGTTTGCAAAGACAAGCGCATGTGTGCTTGCTTCAAACGGCATAAAGGTTTATCTTTTCGACGATATTCGCCCTACTCCCGAGCTTTCGTTTGCATTACGTGAGCTTGGCTGTATCGCAGGTATAAACATTACAGCGTCTCACAACCCGAAGGAATACAACGGCTATAAGGCATACTGGGAGGACGGCGCACAAATCTCTCCCGAGCAGGCAGATGTGGTAAGCAAGGCGCGTGAGAGCATAGACGTGCTCGGCGGAGCAAAGAAGTGCGACTTTGACGAGGCGAAAAAAGACGGCAGAATAGTTATGCTCGGAAGCGACTTTGACGAAAAATATCTTAGTGCCGTTATCGCTACACAGATAGACCCCGATGTTATAAAAGAGGTCGCAGACGAATTGAAGATAGTTTACACCCCCCTTCACGGAGCGGGCAGAAGACTTGTCCCCGAGGTGCTCTCGCGCATCGGCTTCAAGCATATATACACAGTCGACGAGCAGATGATACCCGATGGCAATTTCCCGACAGTGAAGAAGCCAAATCCCGAATATGCCGATGTCTTTGAAAAGGGAATAGAAATAGCAGACAGAGTGGGAAGCGACCTTGTCATCGCTACCGACCCTGATGCCGACCGAGTAGGCGTAATGAGCCGTACACGTGATGGTTCCTTTGCCACCATTACGGGAAATCAGATGGGAGCATTGATGCTCGACTATGTTATAAACGCCCGTCGTGAGCGTGGAATGCTCGGCGAGGGCGACTACGCCGTAAAATCCATAGTTTCTACGGATATGGCGTATAGAATTGCCGAGGTGTGTGGAATTAAGCTCCACGACGTCCTTACGGGCTTTAAGTACATTGGCGAGGTCATAAAGAATTACGAGGAGAGCGGAAGAAAGGGAAGCTTTATTTTCGGCTTTGAGGAAAGCTACGGCTACCTCTTTGGAAGCTATGCTCGTGACAAGGACTCCGTCGGCGCTACTATGATGATTTGTGAAATGACCGCATACTACAGAAAGCGCAATATGACGCTCTCCGATGCGCTCATCTCTCTCTACGAGAAGTACGGCTACTATATGGAGGATATGACCGACATATATATGGAGGGACTTGACGGCATCGCCCGCAGAGTACAGACTATGCAGTCATTGCGTGAAAATCCCCCGAAGGAAATCGGAGGTGTTGCCGTTTCGCTTGTCGGCGACTACAGTAAATGTGAGATAACCGACATAAAGACGGGCGAAAAGCACGATACAGGACTTATACCGAGCGATGTGCTTTACTACACGCTTGAAAACGGCGATAAGGTGATAGTAAGACCTTCAGGCACAGAGCCTAAAATAAAGATATACTTCCTTTGTCACGGCAAGGACTCAGCTTCAATAAAGGAGAAGCTCGTCCACTATAAAAAGGATGCCGAGGCATTCGCAAAATAAAGATTACCCAAAGAAATTGAGAGGAACAGAAAAGTGACCGACAGACAAAAGCATACGAGGAATTTCTGTATAATAGCGCATATTGACCACGGAAAGTCCACACTTGCCGATCGCATACTTGAAAAAACACGCGCAGTAGAAAAGCGCGAAATGGAGGAACAGCTCCTTGACGATATGGAGCTTGAGCGTGAGAGAGGTATTACCATAAAGGCGAGAGCCGTCACCCTCACTTATCGTGCAAGCGATGGAGAGGACTATTACTACAATCTCATAGACACCCCCGGTCACGTGGACTTTGGCTATGAGGTTTCCCGCTCTCTCAAAGCGTGCGAGGGCGCACTTCTGGTCGTCGATGCGACACAGGGCGTCGAAGCGCAGACACTTGCAAATGCGTATCTCGCTATCGAAAACGACCTTGAAATACTCCCCGTTATAAACAAAATTGACCTGCCCTCTGCAAACGCCGATAAGGTGACTGCAGAGATAGAGGACGTCATCGGCATACCAGCCGAGGGATGCCCCCGAATTTCTGCAAAGGTGGGACTTAACATCGAGGATGTGCTCGAGAAAATCGTCACCGACATTCCCGCTCCCGAGGGAGATGCGAGCGCACCCCTTAAGTGCCTTATATTTGACTCGCGCTACGATAGCTACCTCGGAGTAGTTGTCTACGTCCGTGTCTTTGACGGCGAGCTTCGAGCAGGCGATAGAATAAAGCTGATGTCTACGGGCGCAGAGTTTGACGTAGTCGAGATAGGTACGCTTAGCGCATTCGGTATGAAAAAGACAGACTGCCTCTCGGCAGGAGACGTCGGCTACATCACCGCAAGCATAAAGACAGTAAGTGACACACGAGTAGGTGATACAATTACTTCAGCCGTGGGAGGCGCAGATGAGGCTCTCCCTGGCTTCCGTGACGTCAGACCTATGGTTTATGCAGGTATCTATCCTGCCGATGGTGCGCGCTACGGCGACTTGCGCGACGCCCTTGAAAAGCTACAGCTAAACGACGCCTCGCTCGTGTTTGAGCCCGAGACCTCTATTGCGCTCGGCTTTGGCTTCCGTTGTGGATTTCTCGGACTTCTGCATATGGAAATTATCGAGGAGCGACTTGAAAGAGAGTTCAATCTCGACCTCATTACCACAGCCCCCAGTGTTATCTACAGGGTGCGCCGTCGTGATGGTACTGAGAGCTATATCGACAACCCCTCAAACTATCCCTCCCCCGATGAGATAGATTGTGCATACGAGCCTATAGTAAAGGCAAACATAATCACCCCCACCGACTTTATAGGTGGACTTATGGATTTGTGTCAGGAAAGACGAGGAGAATTTCTTGATATGAAATACATTGATACGGAAAGAGTAGAGCTTCACTACAACCTACCCTTGAACGAGATAGTCTACGACTTCTTCGATGCCTTGAAGAGCAGAAGCAAGGGATACGCTTCCCTTGACTATGATTTCTCCGAGTACAAGCAGAGCAAGCTCGTCAAGCTCGACTTCCTCTTAAACGGAGAGGCAGTTGATGCACTTTCCTTTATCGTGCACGAGGAAAAGGCTTATGCACGTGCGAGAAGAATAGCAGAAAAGCTCAAGGACAACATACCGCGCCAGCTCTTTGAAATACCGATACAGGCGACGATAGGCTCAAAGGTCATCGCTCGTGAAACTGTAAAGGCGATGCGCAAGGATGTGCTTGCAAAGTGCTACGGCGGTGATATTACGAGAAAGAAGAAACTGCTTGAAAAGCAGAAGGAGGGTAAGAAAAAGATGCGCCGTCTCGGTAGCGTCGAGGTTTCTCCTGAGGCATTTATGGCAGTGCTCAAGCTTGGCGACGATGAATAAGGAATTAGGCATATATATCCACGTTCCGTTTTGTGTGCAGAAATGCAGATACTGTGACTTCTGCTCGTTTGAAAAAAGCGAGCAGAGCACTCGCAAAGACTACGTGGATGCGCTTTGCAACGAGCTTGTGCAGGCGTCAGAGCGAGCAAAAGGGCGCACAGTCGATACTGTATTCTTTGGCGGAGGAACTCCCTCGCTTCTCTCGCTTGACGAAATTCATAAAATATCACACACATTGCATAAATATTATAGCGTGACGCAAGATGCAGAAATCACGCTTGAAATGAACCCCGCTACTGCAAACAGGGAAAAGCTACGTGCGTTAAGGGAAATGGGTATAAACCGCTTGAGTATAGGTGTGCAGTCGTCGCACGACTCCGAGCTTGCCTTGCTTGGCAGAATACATACCTATAGCGACTTTTTACATGGCTATGATGATGCGCGCGCATGCGGATTTGACAATATAAATGCCGACGTTATGTACGGCATACCCGACCAGACATCAGATAGCTTTTGCGCAACACTTTCCTCTATTGCAGGACTTGGAGTTGAGCATATCTCGGCATATGGCCTAAAAATAGAGCAGGGCACCCCCTTCTATTTTGAGCGTGATACACTCAGATTGCCAAGCGAGGACGAGGAGTACGAGATGTATCAGCTATGCGCAGAAATGCTTTCTCGCAGTGGCTATTCGCACTACGAAATATCTAATTATGCAAAGGACACGCGACAGTGCCGTCACAACCTCAAATATTGGAGAGGACAGGAGTATCTCGGCTTCGGTATTTCCGCTTACTCGTATTTTGACTCCAAAAGATACGGAAATGCGAGCGACCTTGACGGATATATCTCAAGCGAGGGAAAGCCCTGCACAGTCGATGTAGAATGCCTTGACGAGTGCGAGAGGGAGAGAGAATATATTATGCTCCGACTTCGCTTGCGAGAGGGTGTGTCTGATGAGAACTTCTGTAGCGAGTTTGGCGTCAGATTTTCCGAAAAATACGATAGCGTTTTAAACAAATTTTTGAATAGTGAGTATATGGAGAGCGCAGACGGCAGATACTTTTTAACGGATAAAGGAATGTACGTCAGCAATTCCATACTCGCAGAGCTGTTATGAAAATAAAAGCAAATTCCTATTGACAACACCACTCGTTTTTGATAGAATAATCGTGTAAGTATAACTTATTATGAAAGGAAAAGTCCCATACGGACAGGTGAAGATATGAACGAAGAAATTCTTGTTGGCGACGTTTACACGTTGACAGATGACGAGACAGGCGAGGAGATGCAGTACGAGATAATCGGCGCTGCTACTATTGACGAGGTATTCTACGTTGCTCTTGTGCCCACAGATGAAGAGGTAGAGGAGTACATCATTCTCCGTGTTGAAGCTGATGAGGCATCTGGCGAAAACATACTCGTTACCATCGAAGAGGACGACGAGTGGGAGCGTGTTTCTTCATATTTCGACAACGAAATTTTCTCTGACATCGACTACGACGAGGAATAAGACATATTTCCTGCTTAGTACGTGATAGGGTGAGTATTGGGCCTACACTTACGTTTCGGGGCCCGGACTTCCTTTGCGGGGATGCAGACCTCCCGCCAAGCTCCGACTTTGTGCCGAGCTTACGCGGACGCTGGGAGCGCAATGCATAGGAGAGGGCGCCACCTTGCATATGCAGGGCTAACATCTTGCTCTACACGGCTCGGCGGGGCTTGTTATAAAAGGGACTGTTGCGGTTTTCGTGCCGTGGCAGTCCTTTTTGTTTGACATTTTACTTTTTTTATGGTATATTAGATGTAATGATTTTATAGGGAGGGCGCTTATGCCACCACTTGTTTACGAATTGTTGCTTTTGTATCTCGCCATCATCTCGCTTGTGGCTGTTTGTATCACCGCATACGACAAGATTGCCGCCGTACGCCTGCCCGAGCATCGCATACGAGAGGCGACACTCTTTACACTCGCTTCTCTTGGTGGCGCAGGCGCTATGTATATCACAATGCTCCTCATTCGCCACAAGACGCGCCACACGAGCTTTATGCTGGGCATCCCCTTTATATTGCTCTTGCAGGGGGGACTTGTGTTTTTGTGCTACTACCTTTTAAACGGATAAATCTCATAAAAAAGCAAAAAAGCTGGCGCAAAAATTATGCGGACAGCTTTTTTATATTGATTTTATCGGCAGATGATGATATAATAGCATAGAAGATAAAAACAAAAGCTCTGCCGAAAACGACAGAGCAATGGAGCTGGTGATGTGACTTGAACACACGACCTGCTGATTACGAATCAGCTGCACTACCGACTGTGCTACACCAGCAGGGTTTTACTAAAACCGATATGTATTATATCATTTTATACTAACTTTGTCAAGAGGGTTTTGAAAAAATATGGATTTGTGTAACGTCGCTGTTATCAAACAGCTTATGGAGTCAAACGGAATAAAATTCAGGAAGGATTTCGGTCAGAACTTCCTTATCAGGAGATCTGTGCCTGAGGATATAGCCGACAATTGTGCCGACCGCGAGGACTGTATGATACTCGAAATAGGACCAGGCATCGGCTGTCTTACACAGGAGCTTGCCCTCCGATATGAGAAGGTGGTAGCCGTCGAGATAGACCGCGGACTTATCCCTGTGCTCGACATTACCCTTTCTCAGTACGACAACGTCACTATCATAAATGAGGACGTTATGAAGCTCGACCTCGCCACGCTCATTCCCTCACTTGCAGAGGGCAGAGAGGTGTGTGTCTGCGCTAATTTGCCGTACTACATCACCACCCCCATTCTTATGCGACTGCTTGAATGTGGCGTAAGCTTCAAATCCATCACTATTATGATACAGTCAGAGGTGGCAGACAGACTGTGTGCCAAGGCAGGCAAGGGCGACTACGGCGCTATCACCGCAGTGCTCGGCTATTATGGCACTGTAAAAAAGCTTTTCACAGTGCCTGCCTCCTGCTTTATGCCTGCGCCCAAGGTGAATTCAAGCGTTGTCCGCATCGACCTCTATGACGAGAAAAAATATAAGCCGAAAAACGAAAAACTCTTTTTCGGTGTCATTCGTGCGGCATTTGAGCAGAGAAGAAAAACTCTTGTAAACGCCATAAACGCCAAATGTCCAAACCTCGCAAAGCAGGATATTACCGATATACTCACCTCGCTCGGCTATAGTGCGACAGTGAGAGGAGAGACTCTCTCTACCGAGCAGTTCTGCGAGCTTTCCGACAGACTTGCAGAGCTTTTTGAGTAAGGCGACGGAGCCTTGAAGCTCGGATATTTACGACTTCTATGAATTTTTCGGTTTTTCTTATAAAAGCAGAGCTTTGTCGCAAAATAATATAAAAAAGACCGATAGGACCTGTAAAAGAGGAAAAAAATGATTATAGATTTTCACACCCACGCCTTTCCCGATAAAATAGCAGAAAAGGCGATAGGCGGACTTATCACATCGTCAAACTCACGTCACACGCCTACCACCGACGGCACAGTCTCCGACCTTATTCGCAATATGGACTATTGCGGTATCGATAAATCCGTTGTTTTGCCTGTGCTTACAAAGCCATCGCAGTTTGAAAAGAATTGCGAGTGGATAAAGGAAATAGAGAGCGATAGAATTATCCCGTTTGGTGGCGTGCACCCCGACACCGAGGACTATAAGAGCGAAATAAAAAAGCTCGCCTCGCTTGGAATAAAGGGGATAAAATTTCACGCCGAGTTCCAGAATTTCGAGCTCGATAGCCCGAAAATGCTGAAGATTTACGACTTTGCCTTTGAAAACGGGCTTATTATATTGCATCACGCAGGCTATGACCCGTCTTATCTCCCTCCGTATCGTGCAACACCTGAGCGTATCGCAAATGCGAGAAAACAGCTTGGCGGCGGTGTGTTTGTCGCCGCACACCTCGGAGGTCACGATTTCTGGGACGAGGTAGAGCAGTATCTTGTCGGAAGCGATGTGTATCTCGACACCTCAATGGGATTTCAGTATTATAGTAACGAGCAGTTCTTGCGCATAGTAAAAAATCACGGCGCAGATAAGATACTTTTCGGCACAGACACTCCTTGGAGTGATGGCAAGCGTGAGATAGAGATACTCAATTCGCTCCCCCTTGCACAAGAGGAAAAGGATAAGATATTAGGAAAAAACGCCCAAAGGATTTTGGGCATTTGAGAGGATATATTCCACAATCAGAATATACTCCACAAACAAAAAAACAGGCTGTCGCATTTGTGACAGCCTGTTGTCGTTTTTAAAGCACCTTTGAAAGAAAATCGCGGGTTCTCTGCATTTGAGGATTTGCGAAAAATTCCTTTGGTGTGTTCTGCTCAAGGATAACACCCTCGTCCATAAAGAGAACGCGAGTTCCTACCTCTGCGGCAAAGCCCATTTCGTGAGTTACGACTACCATCGTCATACCGTCGTCAGCGAGCTGCTTCATAAGCTCAAGCACCTCACCTACCATTTCGGGGTCAAGGGCGGATGTCGGCTCGTCAAAGAGCATTACCTCAGGGTTCATAGCAAGCGAGCGCACGATAGCGATACGCTGCTTCTGACCGCCTGAAAGCTGGTCGGGATAAGCGTCCGCCTTGTCGGAAAGTCCTACTCTCTGCAAGAGCGAGAGCGCCTTCTCGTTTGCCTCCTCTACACTCATAAGACCGAGCTTTGTAGGAGCGAGAGTTATATTCTGCATTATAGACTTGTGCGGGAAAAGGTTGAAATGCTGGAACACCATTCCCATGTGCTGACGCACTCGGTTGATGTCCGTTTTCGGCCCTGTTATAAGCTGGTCCTTAAACCATATCTCACCCGATGTAGGCACCTCGAGAAGATTGAGACAGCGCAAAAACGTACTCTTTCCCGAGCCTGAAGGGCCGATGATAACCACCTTTTCGCCCTTTTCTATCTTTTCATTGACACCGCGCAAAACCTTGATTTCGCCGTCCTTGCCAAAGTTTTTGACGAGATTTTTAACTTCTATCACTCTTGCGCAGCCTCCTTTCAAGACGAGTTACGAGATAGGATAAGAACACTACCATCACAAGATATATAATAGCGACAGCCACGAGAGGCATAAATGCGCTGAATGTGACGCTTCGTATTATGTTACCGCCTCGTGTAAGGTCGTTTATTCCTATGTAAGATGCGACTGATGTTTCCTTCAAAAGCACGATAAACTCGTTTGCAAGCGAGGGCAGGCAGGCCTTAAACGCCTGAGGGAGTATTATGTGCCACATCGTCTGCACGTAGTTGAAGCCAAGACTGCGTCCCGCCTCCATCTGTCCGTCGTTTACAGACTCGATACCACCACGTACTATCTCTGCCACATATGCGCCGGAGTTGATACCAAAGCACAAAACTGCGGCTACTATCTTGTTTACGCCTAAGGGCGCAAGCAGTACGAAGAATATTATCATAAGCTGTACTACGACAGGAGTACCGCGTATTACGGTAAGATATACCTTCGCAATAGCGTCGAGCAGCTTGAGCTTGCCCGTCTTTGAGCAGGTGCAACGGACTATAGCAGTAGTAAAGCCGAGCACGATACCGAGGAGCACCGCAAGGAAGGTAATAAGGAGAGTAGTTCCAAGTCCCTTCACTATATACATATAGCGATTGTCCTCTATGAAGTTACGACGGAAGTCGAACTTTATGCCGTTCCATTGTCTGCCGAGCCAGTTTGATGTATCGGGCTTCTGGAAGTCAGTCTGTACGCTCGTGCAGTCAGTCAGCGCCTTGCGGAGATTTGTGCTCTTTGAGATGTCGACCTCTGCGCCGTTTATGGTCATTTTCTGCAAGGCGTTTATCTCGTCCTTTGCGCTGATTACACCACCAAAGCATACATCAAGAGCGGCAGCATCTCTGAAAAGCTGAAGTCCCTTGTCCTTCGTGTCATAGATTACAAGCTCTACTGTGTCAGTTACTCGCTCTGCATTCTGCAAGAGGGGATAGAGCACCGAATTTATTATCGGGCGCATCTGTGTAGAGGGCATCTGTTTGCCGTTTTCGTCAACAGTCGATACACCGAGCAGGGCTTCAAGGTTTCCAAGAATAACGCTCTTTGCATCAATGGTCGATACGGAGCAGGAAAGTATTATGTCCTTTTCATCTCCGTATGAAATTTCATTTACCTTTACCTCAGTATTTTCCAGAATGTATAATATCGAGCTTTGTGGAGAAACGCCGAGTGAAGATGTAAATGCCTCGTCTACTATGGTCTGCGCCTCATCTATTGTGATTTCTGCAGCCTTCGTGCTTCTTTCAAGTGCAAATGCAAGGATAAGCACCAAAGCCAACACAAGCGCCGACACAGCGACGATTATACTGATTTTTTTCTTGTTTTGCATTGTTTTCCTCATTACATTAAAATCGGATTGCCCCGCAAAAGACAAGGCAATCCGGTTTAATCTTTATTAGTGAAGCTTAGTTAGCAGGAATGTACTTAGCAACTATATCAGCTACAGTGCCGTCTGCGATAAGCTCCTCAAGAGCTGTGTTGATCTTGTTGAGAAGATCTGTGTTGCCCTTCTTTATAGCGATTGCATACTCTTCAACAGCATATGCTGTGTCAAGGATTACAAGACCTGTGTTTGCAGAAACAAAGGACTTAGCAGGCTCGTTGTCGATAAGAACGCAGTCAACATCGCCGATCTTGAGTGCCTCAACAGCGTCAGCACCCTTGTCAAACTTTACAACGTTGTCTTCGCCGAGGTCCCAGCAAGCGTAAAGGTCACCTGTTGTACCGAGCTGAACGCCTACCTTGAAGGAAGCGCCCTCTGCAAAGAGGTCGTCAACTGTTGTGATAGCAGAGCCCTCTTTAACGATAACTACCTGAATACCTGTAGCGTAGCTTGATGTGAAGTCAACCTGGAGAAGTCTCTCGTCAGTAACTGTCATACCTGCCATACCCATATCAACAACGTCTGTCTCAACGGATGTGATGATGGAGTCGAACTCCATATCAACGATTTCGAGCTCCATGCCAATCTTTTCAGCGATCTTAGCAGCTATCTCAGCGTCGATACCTACTATTTCGCCACCCTCATAGTACTCGTAAGGGGGGAAGTATGCGTTTGTACCCATCTTGAGTGTAGCCTTCTGGTCGTCCTTCTGTCCGCAGGAAGCGAAGCAGAATACTGCGCCTACGAGCATAACGACAGCAAGAGCAAGTGTAAGAATTCTTGTTGTGTTTTTCATTTGTGTGATCTCCTAACTAAATTTTGTAATGAAGTGATTATATATTAAAAAGATAAGTTTGTCAAGCCTTTTTTGAAAGTATTTTGAATTTATTCAGTTTTTTCGTAATAAATCAACTATATTCACGATGTTTTTGCATAAAATCGTGAATATTTACGAAAATATTCACTTTTAGTCTTCGATGTCCTGTGCAAAATCTCTTGACATAATACGCTCTTTTTAAAATATTTTATTTATTTTCAAAAAACACTTGACAAATCGAGATTAAAGTGTTATCATATTAGCAGTTTAGCACGCTAAAGTTTAGTTGACTAAAGTTTAGTGACAAAAAATACAAAAAGAGGTATTAAAAAATGAAAAAGATTATTTCTCTCGCACTCGCACTTGTTATGCTCGTAGGCGCAGTATTCTGCTTCGCTTCCTGCGGCGCAACAAAGGATGATGCAAAGGAAACTCTTACCTGCGGTGTTACTATTTTCGAGAAGATGAACGAGCAGGACGAAAACGGAAACTGGATCGGATTTGAGTCCGAGTTCGCTATCGAGGTTGGTAAGATTCTCGGCATGGACGTTGAGTTCCAGATTATCGAGTGGGCACAGAAGTACAACGAGCTTAACTCCGGCGCTATCGACTGCGTATGGAACGGATTTACGGCGAATTCATCTGACAACGGCATTAAGAGAAGCGACCTCGTTGATTTCTCCTACGGCTATATGCTCAATCAGCAGTGCGTTGTAGTTAAGGCTGAAAACCTTGACGCTTACAAGAGCGCGGCTGATCTCGCAGGCAAGAAGGCATGCGTTGAGGGCGGAAGCGCAGGCGCAAGCTATGCGGAAACAGTAAACGCTGCAGAGGTTCTCAATGCTACAGCTCAGATCAATGCATTCCCCGAGCTCAAGTCAGGAGCTGTTGACTTCATCGTAGTTGACATCGTTCTTGCTCAGAACGTATGTGGCAAGGGTGACTACACAGATCTCGCTATCGTAGAGGCCATCGAGCTTGACTCCGAGATCTATGCTATCGGCTTCAAGAAGGGAAGCGACCTTACTGCAAAGGTAAACGCGGCTATCAGAGAGCTTGAAGCAAACGGCAAGCTTTTGGAGATCGCTACAAAGTACGGCTTCGAGAACGTGATTAAGGTTCAGGAAACTATCGAATAATTTACATAGAAACAAAGGAAAATAAATATGGGTTTTTGGGACGTCACACTGAGCTTGCTCAGAGGACTTGAGCAGACCTGCCTGATTTTTGCGCTGACACTCGTGTTGGCGCTTCCTTTGGGTTTGGTGATTTCTTTCGGTTCAATGTCCAAATTCAAGCCCCTTGCGTATGTTACCAAGGTGTTTGTCTGGATAATTCGCGGTGTTCCGCTTATGCTCCAGGTCATTATAGTATTCTACGTACCTGGATTTCTTCTGGGAGCGCCACTCTTTTCCCGCTTTGGCTCTGTAGTAGCTGCGTTTGTTATAAACTACGCCTGCTATTTTTCGGAGATATACAGAGGAGGAATAGAGAGTATTTCACGCGGGCAGTATGAGGCAGGACAGGTGCTCGGCATGACAAAGACACAGGTCTTTTTCAAGGTCGTGCTTATGCAGGTCGTAAAGCGCATTATAGCGCCTATGTCAAACGAGGTTATCACACTTGTAAAGGATACCGCACTCGCACGAGTAATTATGATAGTGGAGATAATTCAGGCGGCACAGAACTACGCCGCTTACGGTCTTATGTGGCCGTTGTTCTATACGGCAGTATTCTATCTCATATTCGTAGGTGTGCTCACCGTTCTCTTTGGATATTTCGAGCGCAAGCTCTCGTATTACAAGGTGTAAGGAGGATGTGGCATGTCTGTACTTGAAGTAAAAAATATAACGAAAAAATTCGGCAAGACCGAGGTCCTTCGTGGAATTGATTTCTCGCTTGAAAAGGGTGAGGTACTTTCCATAATAGGCTCCTCAGGCTCCGGAAAGACCACGCTCCTTCGATGTCTCAACTTCCTTGAGACACCCGATACGGGCGAGATATACGTAGACGGCGAGTGTATATTCAACTCTGCCGACACCACAAAGAAAACGTCGGAGGAAATACGTGAAAACCGCTTGAGTTTCGGTATGGTATTCCAGTCGTTCAATCTCTTTCCTCAGTATTCCGTATACGACAATATAACTCTCGCTCCCCGACTTCGAGCAAAGGAGGCGGCAAAGGCGAAAAAGCTCCACTCCTCTGAATTGAAGGAAATGTATGCGGCAATCGACGGGCGCGCAGAGAGATTGCTCGCAACCGTAGGGCTTTCCGAAAAGAGAGATGCATATCCCTGTCAGCTTTCGGGTGGACAGCAGCAGCGTGTAGCCATAGCTCGTGCCCTCGCTCTCGATCCCGAAATACTCTGCTTCGATGAGCCTACCTCAGCTCTCGACCCCGAATTGACGGGCGAGGTGCTTCGTGTTATCAAGGGTCTGAAATCCTCTGACAGCACGATGATAGTAGTAACTCACGAAATGGAATTTGCACGCAATGTCTCCGATAAGATAATATTTATGTCAGATGGAGTGATAGAGGAAATGGGTACGCCTGATCAGATATTTACAAATCCTCAGAGCGAAAAAACTCGCGCATTCCTTTCTACAAACTATAACTTCTAATAAGCAAAGCACCCTGCGTTCAGTAGAACTCAGGGTGCTTTTTTTGTTATAAAATCGCCTAAAATCGCCGAATTATTTAATTAAAAGTCGATTTCAAAGTGTTGCTCTGCACCCTCCTTGACTGTGTGAGAGAGGCGGTAGCTGTATATTATCCAGACAATGTTGATTATTGCGACCACTATCCAGAATTCGCCGTATTTCAGCATTGTGACGGCAGTTGACGAGTATTGAGGTATCATCTCCACGCTTTCCGTAAAGGAGAGCAGGTAGGTGTATGCCAGCGAGGATATTGATGCAAGAGAGCCTATAGACGCCATTATATACGCCTGCACAGTCAGGCTCTTGTGGAGAGAGGTGTTATATTTCTGCGCAGATTCCGACTGTATGACAGAGCCTGTCGTGTCTTTTACAAGTGCAGAAACACCTCTTGCTATTGTGAAGAAAAGTAAAATGGATACGACACATTCGAGAAGTGACGCCCCGATTACCAAGCCGTATGCCTTTTCTGCCGCTATTATTTTGTAAATGTCGGTGTAAATATACGACCTGTGGAAGCTCGACTGAGCAAACATGGTGCACATGCTTGAAAATGCGTAGATAAGACCAAAAATTATGGGCAGTCGTGCGCGCTGCGTGAATTTCAGCATCACGAGTGCGCCTGCGACAAAGAGCAAAGCGCTGAATACATCAGGCAGGTAATTCTTGTCGTCAAGGAGCATATCAAAGCCGAAGAATACGGCAAGAGTAAGGAGCGACATGCACAGGCATACGAGCCTGTAGGAATGTATCTGGCGCAGTCTCTCTCTTTTCTCAATATACGAGGAGGAGAGTGAAAACTCGATATGTCTGCTTGATGTAATAAAACGGCAGAAGCGTATGAGCTTTATAAGCCATATCACGCCCACTGCGAGAGTTATAATTCCTCCAAAAGCAGAGAAGTACGGATAAAATTTCGCTATATTAGGTCTGTAAGTTACATCACCGAGAATGTCCGACACAGAGGTCAGGGAAAACTCTGGCAGAGTGCAGCACAGCATCTTTATACTGAAAAATACTGCAGTGAATTTTCTCGGTGGGAGAAGTGGCTTTTTTTCGCTATCCTCTGTGCCAAATCTGCCCTCAAGATATTCAAATCCGTCAAAAAGATTTGTAAATGCAGGGTAGATATACATAAGCTCAAGTATAGCATATGAAAGCGAGAACACTGCGACTATCGGTCTTTCTGATGGTGTCTGCGAGGATATCGAAAGCATTATAAACGCCGCAGGAAGCTTTGAAAGTGATACCCAGAACAGCTTGTAAAAGCGGTCGCGTGCATCGTCAAAGTGAGGGATAATATCTGCGACTCTCGACAATGCGTTGTATAGTATAAGATAAGCGACAAAATCGGGCAAGAGGTCGACTAGGTTGATGTTCGGGTTAAACAAAAACAGAGCCGCGACAACAAAAGCACCGAATGAAATTATGTTTTTCTTTTTTGTCATATGTACCTCGTTTATTTGTGTTTCTTTTTTGCCTTTTGCATTTTCTGCTCGCGCTTTCGCTCTACAATACGGTCCTCGATTTTGTCCTCGTACTCGTTTATCTTGTTAACGAGCTTAAATCGAGAGGGCTTTCTCTCCATGCTTTCCTCTCCCTCAAGGCATATCCACGCATAGCAGTTGAATATCAGCGAGAGGTTCATTATGTGATACACGATACCAAAGACAAGCACCGGCAAAAAGGCGTAAGCGGCTATTTTTGCGAGTGTGCTTCCACCCTCAAAGTAAAGCTCTGTGAAAATGAAGGGTATGTAATATACAAAGGTGAGAAAACGATTTCTCGCCGCCTTCATTTCTATTACAGGCACGCCCGTCTCCTTGCCTATCTGCTGAATTCCCATCAGCAGATAGACAGTAAATACGAGCTTCAGAATTCCTGAAAGCAGGGAATAGTATGAGTTTATCAGGCTTGATGTCTCGTCTGCAAAATTGACAAGCGCAAATATATCGCACAGCCCGTACACAAAGTATATTGCACCTGCTACGGCGAGCGCAATGCACAAATACATGGCGCGTCGAAATCCCGAATTATAGCGACAGAGCATCAAAAGTGCGTAAAGCATTATAAGCGCGCATATAACGTCAGTAAACTGTCGGAACATGCTTATGTTGAACATATATCCGAGAAAAAGAGTTCCAAAGCCCATCAGTTTTCACCCTCTGTAAAGCCACAGCATTTCTTGTATTTCTTTCCGCTTCCACAGGGGCAAGGGTCGTTTCTTCCCACCTTGTTCTTGTTGACGGCAGGCTTTCTTGCAGTCGGCATCTTGCCACCTGCAAAGCCCTCAATAAGAGGCTTTGCCACCTCGACACGCTTGATAGGCTCCTTCTGGGGAGCGAGCGTGAGGAGCATTCTCACAGTGCTTTCTCGTATATCGTTTACCATCTCGTCAAACATGTCTGCGCCTGTGATACGGAATACATTTATGGGGTTTCTCTGCGCATAGGCGTTGAGACCTACCTCGCCCTTCAGCTCGTCCATGGCATCAATGTGGTCCATCCACTTCGTGTCAACATTGCGGAGAAGTATAACTCTCTCTGCTTCGCGGAGCAGAGTGTCGCCCATTTCCTCTTCCTTTTTTGCATAAATTTCAAGCGCACGAGAAATGAGCTTTTCCTTTACATCATCTGCACTCATTTCTGCGAGCTCCTCGTCAGAGAAGCGCAGGGAGTCCTGAGTGGTTATAATGCCGAGATAGTGGTTGCGAAGGCCGTCAATATTCCACTGTGTGCAGTCGTCTCCCGCCACAAAGGAATCTGCGACGTCGCCTATCTGGCTCTTTATCATATTGAGTATAGTTTCGTGAATGTCAGCGCCGTTCAATACATCGTTTCTCTGCTTGTATATGACTGTGCGCTGCTGATTCATCACGTCGTCGTACATAAGCACGTTTTTACGGCGCTCAAAGTTGTTGTCCTCGATGTTCTTCTGCGCATTTTCTATGGAGTTTGAAAGAATGCCCGCATTGATAGGCATATCCTCGGTTATTCCGAGTCGTGCTACCATGCCCGATATTCTGTCACTGCCGAAAAGTCGCATAAGGTCGTCTTCAAGCGAGAGATAAAATCTCGACTCACCTGGGTCGCCCTGACGTCCGCTTCGACCACGAAGCTGGTTGTCTATACGTCTGCTCTCGTGACGCTCTGTTCCGAGTATAAAAAGACCTCCTGCCGCACGTACACGCTCCGCCTCGTCCTTTATCTCGTTTTTATATTTGGTGTGAAGCTCTGCAAAGAGCTCTCTCGCCTTGAGAATTTCTTCATTGTCGGTGTGCGAAAAGCCTGTAGCAAGCGCTATCATGTCCTCTTCAAATCCACGACGGCGCATCTCCGACTTTGCAAGATATTCGGGGTTTCCACCCAGCATAATATCCGTACCACGTCCTGCCATATTCGTGGAAATGGTTACAGCGCCCTCCTTGCCTGCCTGTGCGACTATCTCCGCTTCCTTTTCGTGATACTTCGCGTTGAGGACTGTGTGAGGTACTCCGTTCAGCTTGAGAAGCTTTGACAGCTCCTCCGACTTGTCGATGGATACGGTACCGACAAGCACAGGCTGACCTTTTTCGTGACACTGCTTTATCTGCTCGATAATAGCCGCATACTTTCCACGCCTTGTAGTATATACACAGTCATTGTGGTCGCGTCTTATCATCGGTCGGTTGGTGGGTATCTCGATAACATCAAGGGAATATATTTCTCTGAACTCGCTCTCCTCTGTGAGCGCAGTACCTGTCATACCCGAGAGCTTTCCGTACATACGGAAATAGTTCTGGAATGTGATAGTAGCTAGAGTCTTTGACTCCTTTTCTATCTTAACGCCTTCCTTTGCCTCTATTGCCTGATGAAGTCCGTCATTATATCTGCGTCCTGGCATAAGTCTGCCGGTAAAGGTGTCTACTATAATTACCTGTCCGTCCTTGACTACATACTCCTCGTCGATGTGCATTATTCCGTAAGCTCTTATAGCCTGATTGATGTGGTGGCATACGGTGGCATTTTCGATGTCAGAGAAGTTTTCAAGACCGAAGAATTTTTCAGCCTTTGCTATACCTTGCGCTGTGAGAGTTACGCTTCTCGCCTTTTCGTCTACTATGTAGTCGGCGTCGATGTCGTCATTTTCCTCTTTTGAGTCAAGCTCCTTGACTACATACTTGCGCAGAGAGCGTGCAAATCTGTCTGCTCGGTCGTAAAGGTCGGTGGATTCCTCACCCTCGCCCGATATGATAAGGGGAGTACGGGCCTCGTCTATGAGTATGGAGTCCACCTCATCGACGATGGCAAAATTATGGCCTCTCTGTACCATGCGCTCCTTGTATATGACCATGTTGTCGCGCAGATAATCAAAGCCGAACTCGTTGTTTGTTCCGTAGGTTATGTCTGCGGAATATGCCGCCTTCTTTTCAGCAGGCATCTGTCCGTGTACGACAAGTCCCGTAGACAGACCGAGAAAGCCGTAAACCTTTCCCATCTCCTCCGAGTCGCGTCGGGCAAGATAATCGTTTACAGTGACTACGTGTACGCCCTTTTCCGTCAAGGCGTTGAGGTAGGCGGGAAGAGTAGCGGCGAGTGTCTTACCCTCACCTGTTCTCATCTCTGCTATTCTGCCTTGATGCAAAACGATACCACCGAGCAGCTGAACTCGGAACGGGCGCTTGCCAAGTACTCTGTCGGACGCCTCACGCACAAGTGCAAATGCATCGGGCAGAATATCGTCGAGCGTCTCTCCGTTCTTCAGACGGAGCTTGAGGTCGTCTGTCGTCGCACGAAGCTGGTCGTCGCTCATAGCGGAATACTTGTCCGCCTTAGCCTCTATCTCGTCTGCTATTTTATTTATCGCCTTGAGCTGTCGCTCACTGTAAGTACCAAAAAGCTTTGTAACAAGTCCCATTTAGGCTGTTCCTTTCATACACTTTGTCGGCAAAAGCCATTTTAACATATATATTCTATCACAAAGTATAAAAATTTACTATAAAAAAATGTAAATATTTTATGTTAAATGTGATTTTTTCACTTGACAATATAAATATATGTTATAAAATATAAGTATAAGATAAAAATATACAAGAGTGGCTGATATGAGAAATATAAATATTGTACTCCATTGCCCCGAGATACCTCAGAATACGGGAAACATCGCGCGCACCTGCGCAGCAACGGGCGCAGCATTGCATATAATAAAGCCGATGGGCTTTGAAATAGACGACAAAAAGCTAAAGCGCGCAGGACTGGACTACTGGCACCTGCTCGATATCACCTATTATGAAAACGAAGAGGAGTTTTTCTCACTCCACGGCGACAAAAAAATATACTATTTCAGCACCAAGGCTCCCGCAGGCTATACCGAAGTACAGTACGAGAACCCCGTTTTCCTGATGTTCGGGCGTGAAAGCGCAGGAATACCCGAGCGTATATTGAAGCAAAATCCCGATACCACTGTGAGAATACCTATGCTACCGAATCTGCGTAGCCTCAATCTTTCAAACTCTGTGGCTATTGCGGTGTACGAGGTCCTCCGCCAGCGAGACTTCACAGGAATGCAGGAATACGGAATACCCACTACTTTTTCTTGGCAAGAGTAAAAAAGTCGAAAGGATAAAAAAGTAATATATGTGTGGATTTGTCGGATTTTGCTCAAAGAGAGAGCAGAAACGGGAAATAATTGAAAAAATGGCGTCGCTTATAGTCCATCGCGGACCCGATAGCGACGGATACTATATAGATGGAGATGTCGCTCTCGGCTTCAGACGACTCAGTATAATCGACCTCGACAGTGGCACACAGCCTATGGAAAACGAGGATGGCAGTAAGGTCATTACCTTCAACGGCGAGATATACAACTTTATGGAGCTTCGACGTGAGCTTGTCTCACTCGGTCATACCTTCAGGACACATTGTGACACTGAGGTAATTCTCCACGGCTATGAGCAATACGGAGAAAAAATACTCGACCGACTTCGTGGAATGTTTGCATTCGTTATATGGGACAAAAACGAAAAGTTCCTTTTCGGTGCGCGTGACTTCTTCGGCATAAAGCCGTTTTACTATATGAAGCGTGATGGCGAGCTTGCCTTCGCCTCCGAGATAAAGAGTCTGCTCGCATACCCCTCATATGAGAAAAAGCTCAATCGCGAGGCGCTCCGACCCTACCTTACCTTGCAGTATAGCGCAACGGAAGAGACCTTCTTTGAGGGCATATATAAGCTCCCCCCTGCTCATTGCTTCACCTATAAAAACGGCGAGCTGGAAATAAAGAGATATTGGGATATTGACTTCACTGAAAAATTTGAAGAAAGCGATGTTCTTGCCCATCAGGCTGACGATGTCGTAAGAGATTCCGTCTCTGCGCACAAGATAAGTGATGTGCCGATAGGCGCATTTTTGTCGGGAGGAGTGGACTCAAGCTATGTCACCTCCTGTATGATGCCCGAAAAGACATTTTCCGTCGGCTTTGGCTACGATAACTTTGACGAAACCGCTCAGGCAAAGGAGCTTTCTGCTATTCTCGGCATAGAGAATTATTCTCGTGTCATAACGGCAGATGAATGCTTTGACGCCTTTTCCGATATACAGTATCATATGGACGAGCCACAGTCAAACCCCTCGTCAGTCCCGCTTTACTTCCTTGCAAAATTAGCGTCAGAGCATGTTACAGTCGTCTTGTCGGGTGAGGGTGCTGACGAGATTTTCGGTGGATACGAGTGGTATGCCGACACCCCCTCGCAAGAAAAATACAAGAAGCTTCCGTCATTTGTGCGAGTCGCCGCCGCAGGCGTGGTAAAGCACCTGCCCTACTTCCGTGGTCACGACTTTATTCTGAAGTCGAGTGGAAGGGCAGAGGACTACTTTATCGGTCAGGCGAGAGTATTTTCAGAGCGTGAGGCAGATGCTATTCTCAATAAGGAATATCGCTGTGGAAAACAGCCTCTGGAGCTTGCAAAGCCTATATATGCCAGAGTAAGAGACAAGGACGAGCTCACCAAAAAGCAGTACCTCGACCTTTGTATGTGGATGCCGGGCGACATACTCCTGAAGGCAGACAAAATGAGCATGGCGCACTCTCTCGAGCTTCGTGTGCCCTACCTTGACAAATATGTAATGCAGTTTGCAGGCACACTCCCAAAGAAAAATCGTGTAGACGGCGAGCGCACCAAGGTCACCTTGCGTGATGCCTCCTGTCTTACAGTGCCTGAGGAGTGGTCAAATCGCAAGAAAAAAGGCTTTCCTGTGCCGATACGCTACTGGTTGCGCGAGGACAAGTATTACAATATAGTCAAAAAGGAATTTGAGTCCGACAACGCAAAGGAATTTTTTGATGTCGATGCACTCCTCAAAATGCTCGCCCTTCATAAAGAGGGTAAGGGCAAGAATGCGAGAAAAATATGGACAGTATATACCTTCCTCGTATGGTACAGAAGATTTTTTCAGGAATATAATTCGGAGAATATAAAATGATAGATTTAAAAGCAGACCTTATGCCCGTGTTGCTCGGCGCAGACCTCAATTGCTATAGTGTCGCCCGCGCATTTTATGAGCAGTACGGCGTAGTTTCTCAGGCCTTTGGAAAATATCCGCTTGGCGTCACCTCACACTCACGCTTTGTGCGCTTTGTGGCGATACCCCACCTTGACAACCCCGAAATATGTATAGACGCCCTGCGTGACTTTGCAAAGAAAAATGAGGAAAAGATACTTGTCCTTATGGGATGCACTGACGAATACGCCGAGTTCATCATCGACTACAAGGAGCGACTTGAGGACTGCTATATAATGCCCTATACCGACAAGGCTTTAAAGGACAAGCTCGTCGACAAGGCAGACTTTTATCAGATGTGCGAGGAGTTTGGCATCTCTTATCCAAAGACGGTCACACTCGATTCCGTATGCGACGAGTCGGCTCTTTCTCCCGATGCACTCGGATTTTCATACCCGATAATCGTCAAGCCCTCAAGCAGTATAGAGTATTGGCGTCACCCATTTGAAAATATGGAAAAGGTGTACTTCGCCAAGGACGCAAGCGAGGCGCATAGTATAATCTCCACCATCTACTCATCAGGCTACGACAGAAAGATAATACTTCAGGACACTATCCCAGGTAGTGACTCGAAAATGCGCGTGTTTACAGTCTATATGGACAAGAATGCGAAGGCAAAAATGCTCTGCCTCGGTCATGTATTGCTCGAGGAGCACACCCCTCGTGGAAGGGGAAATCACGCCGCAATAATAACGGAAGCACCCCCGCCCGTATGTGAGAAAATAGTGGAAATGCTCGAAAAGCTTGGATATACAGGCTTTGCCAACTTTGACATCAAGTATGATGAGCGTGACGGTGAGTACAAGGTGTTCGAGATAAACATTCGTCAGGGAAGAAGCAACCACTATATCACAGCCTCAGGAATAAATATCGCTTCACTTGTCGTTCGTGACAGGATTTTGGAGGCCGATATGCCGAAAATAGTTCAGGAAAAGGAATTTTTCTGGCACAGCGTTCCTCGCAAAGTTGTGTATTCCTACACCGACAGCGACGAGCTTGTAGAAAAATGTAAGTCGCTCTGCCGAGAGGGCAAGGAGGGCTCCCCCTTTATATGCAAGGCTGATTTGCGCTTCAATCCTATGCGCAGAATTTTCGTCACCGAAACTCTGCGCCGTCAGTTTGGCAAGTACGCTAAATACTGTAAGAAAATGAGATGATCCGTTTTCGTAGATTACGGATATAAACCAATATAACCAAACGAAAAAACAAAGAAAGGAAAAGGCTATGACACTCGGCATACTTGGTGGGCTCGGACCTGCGGCTACTGTGTATTTTTACGATATGCTTACATCTATGACGCGGGCTGAGTGCGATCAGGACCACCTTGATATAGTGATAAGCAGTCGCGCCAGCACGCCCGACAGGACGGCGTATATCCTTGGCGCATCAGACGACAACCCTGCCGAATATATGGTAGAGGATGCAAAAAAGCTCGTCACCTTTGGCGTTGATGCTATAGCAATTCCTTGTAATACTGCGCACTACTTCTACGACGAGGTTGCGCAAAACGTGGTTGTCCCCGTGTTCAATATTATCGAAGAGACCTGCTACGCCGTAAAAATTGCAGGTGGTAGCTGTATCGGTATTCTTGCCACAGAGGGTACAGTTATGGCGCAGGCGTATCATATGATAGCTCATAAAACGGGACTTGAATGTGTCGCACCCACGCGAGAGGGACAGAAAATTATAAATTCCATTATCTACGACAGGATAAAGCAGGGCAGGTCGGTAGACATCGACAGCTTTATGAGTGTCGCGGAGGAGCTCTTTTCCTTTGGCGCTGACAAGATAGTGCTCGGGTGCACAGAGCTTTCTTTGTTGTGTAGAGAGCATAGCTTCGATGATAGGTTTGTCGACTCTCTCAAATCCCTTGCCATCGCCGTTTTGAAGAAATTTGGCAAGGATATTATCAAGTATTGACTTTTACGGCAAAGGTCGCATCGACCTGCGCAGAGAGGATTTTCTATATGCTGTTTGGAGAATTGAGAAAGGGTATAAGCATCGAGTGCATTTCGGGAAATGCCGACGATAGAGAAGTTATAGACATAGTGTATAACTCCTCCGTTGCAAAGCCGAATACAGTTTTCGTGTGTGTTGTTGGAGCTCGAAGTGACGGACACGCCTACGCTCCCGACGCCTATAAAAAGGGATGCAGGGTATTCGTCACCTCGCACGAGGTGGAATTGCCTGACGACGCGTGTGTATATCACGCCGAAAATACCCGTATCGCTCTTGCCGAGCTTTCCTCTGCGTTTTTCTCTCACCCTTCACGTGAGCTCAACATTATAGGCATCACAGGCACAAAGGGAAAGACCACCACCTCGCTTTTGGTGTCGGGATTTCTTAATTCGCTTGGCGAAAGCACAGGATATATCGGCTCAAACGGCATCGACTATGCGGGAAAGCATTACAATACGGCAAACACGACGCCCGAAAGCTATAATCTCCATTCCTGCTTCCGTAGTATGATAAATGCAGGAGTAAAGACTGTAGTTATGGAGGTTTCCTCGCAGGCAGTCCTTATGCACAGAGTACACGGCATAAAGTTTGACACCTGCGTGTTTACAAATCTTGCTCACGACCATATCGGCGTAGGTGAGCACCCCACCTTTGAAAATTACAGAGATTGCAAGGCGCGTCTGTTTTCCGACTTTGGATGTCGTACGATGATATACAACGCCTATGACTCAAATTCCGAATATATGAAAGCATCCTCCTCTGCCGAAAAATACTATTCCGTATCTGCACAGGGCGAGGCAGACCTCTACGCTACAGGAGTAAGCTCCTATCGTCGTGATGGTATGCTTGGAGTTGAGTTTGTTTTACACGCATACGGAGAAAACGTAAAAATGTCCTTGCCGATGGCAGGGGATTTCAATGTAGAAAATGCGATAAACGCTATCGCCGTTTGCGCTTCTATGATAAAGAGCAAAAAGCTGTCTGTCAGCTTTGACTGTGACCGCGATATGCTTATGTCATTTTGCGACACGCTTGCAGAGCTTTCCGTTGACGGCAGATGTCAGGTAGTCAAAAACAAGTATCTGCCCGATCGTAGCTTCGTTATCGACTATGCTCACAATGGGTATAGCCTCTCTGTCGTTTTACAGCTCTTGCGCTCGTATTGTCCCCGTCGCCTCATCTGCCTTTTTGGCTCTGTGGGTGAGCGCAGCTTTGACAGACGCGAGGAGCTCGCCACTGTCGCCTCAGAGTATGCCGACATATGCATTATCACCTCCGACAACCCAGGCGAAGAGCCACCCGAAAACATTATAGGCGAGATGTATTCTTATTGTAAGGAAAACAAGGACAAGGTAGTGTGCATCATCGACAGAGAAGAGGCGATAAGATACGCCGTCGACATTTCCGAGCAGGGAGACATCATTCTGCTTGCAGGAAAAGGACATGAGGATTATCAGCTGATAGGTAAGGAGAAAATTCCTTTCTCGGAAAAATCCTTGCTCGCAAAATATATAAAGCAAAAATCTGCCGTAACTGTGTAAAGAGGCATAAAAAACTCGGCGACGCTTTTCGGGAATGCCTGAAAACAGACGTTTGTCGAGTAAAATGACTATGTAATATAGTGCTTTTTGCGTGTTTTTTGTGCCTTTTTTCACAACGAAAAAATAACTGAAAAATAAATCTAAAAAATTGAAAAAAACTATTGACAAACGAAAATGTTTGTTGTATAATATCAATGTTCTTGCGAGAGTGGCGGAACTGGCAGACGCGCACGTTTGAGGGGCGTGTGGATTTCTCCGTACGGGTTCAAGTCCCGTTTCTCGCACCACAAAAAGCCTAAGTTGATTTCAGCTTAGGTTTTTTGTTTTTTAAAGGCTTCTTGTGGGTCGAAACGGGACAGAGCCGAAGCGTAGCTTCGACTCTTCGGGCTGAAAAACATCCATTTAGGATGTTTTTTTAAACGCCCGACATTTCTCGCACCACAAGAAGCATTACCGAAAGGTAGTGCTTTTTTGTTTTTGTAAGTGGTGCTTCTTTGTGGGTCGAAACGGGACAGAGCCGAAAGCGCAAAACTCCGAGAAAACACTTAAAAAACACCGAAAAATAAATTTTGTTTTTTCGCTTTTTCATTGACATACGCAAGTGTTTGTAGTATACTGAACTTGTATTATTTCTGAAAGTTATATGTTATAAACATATAAAGTGCAAGGAGATATAAAATGGACAATTTAAAGCTTGTAGATATTGTGCTTCCTGTAGGTGTTAGCATTCGTGTAGACGATGTGGGCTGGCTTCGTGGTCATGACGAGAGAATGTTAAACAGACCTGCGCGTTCCGGACTTCCTCGCCTTCATACAACAGACGACTATCGCGTACTGCATGAAATAGGCAAGGGCTTGGGCGTAAAGGTGCTTTGTAACCTCGTGCTCGGCGACTGGGACATCAAAAATCGCCTTCGTGGTGTGCCTCATCTCACTTGGGAAGAAAAGGGCTGGGACTGCGCTTCTGTCATCGAGAAAAATCGAGCTTATTTTGAAGAAAGCTTTGACATACTTGAGGGAAGTGAGTATCTCGAATACGGCTTGCACGGACTTCAGCACGCCTATTATGAAAATGACGTTTTCAAGGACGCAAAATTCCTCTATCCCTTTCAGATGAAGGACGAAAAAGGTCGCAGTATTCGTGGACCTCTGCCTGCTGATGAGTTTAAGATTTTGGTAGACCTGTTCTATGAAATATACAACGACTGGGGCTTCAAGAAGGACATTCGTGTTTTTCAGTCGGGATGTGGTTGCTTCGGTACACCCTATGATGATTATAATCGCGAATTTTCACGCATCTTGCGTGAGCGTGGCATCGGCATTTGGCAGTGGGGAGGCTGGCCTCGTGAAACCATTGTAAACGATGGTACAATCTATGTAAATACTGTATCAGGCGATCCGTTCTTGAACTGGAACGAGTATTCCGTAGACCCCTCCATTCTCCACGACTGCTTTGTGCAGAATGGCAAATTGCTTTTCAGCTCCAACATTTGCGGACATCTGGCGAATTTCGTTCAGGTACAGCCCGAAAAGAATTTCGATTACACAAAGGCATGGATAGACTACTTCCGTCGTGTATGCTCTCACTTTGGCGCGGTTCTCGCTCGTGACAACGAGGAGTCGGCGTCACAGGCAGTATACTCAACACACGCTAAAATAGATGTCATAGACGGAGGCTATCACATTGACCTCGCCCCCGTAGATGCCATTCGCACTCCTCTCGTTGAGGATCACTTCTATGTCAGCCTTCGTGAAAAGGCATTGCCTCGTGAGGTAATCGGTGGCAAGGCTTATGTAAAGGACTGTCGCCCCGACCACGTGGTTTATGGTATAGAACGAGATAAAAATGCGACAAGCGTGGATATCCTCTTATAATACTTAATATAAAAACACAATAACACAATATAATTAGAAATGCAAAAGGGGAAAAATTATGAAAAATATAGATATGGTACTTCCTGTAGGTGTTGGAATTCGAGTAGACGATGCGGGCTGGCTTCGTGGTCACGATGAGCGAGTATTAAACCGCCCCTGTCGTTCTGCGCTTCCCAGACTTCACACACCCGATGACTATCGTGTGCTTCACGAGATAGGCAAGGGATTGGGCGTAAAGGTGCTTTGCAACCTTGTAATCGGTGACTGGGATATCAAAAACCGCCTCCGCGGTGTGCCTCACGTTACTTGGGATGAAAAGGGCTGGGACGCCGCCTCCGAAATTGAAAAGCATCGCGCCTACTTCGATGAGAGCTTTGACGTGCTTGAGGGAAGTGAGCATCTCGAATACGGACTGCATGGACTTCAGCACGCCTATTTTGAAAACGGCGTGTTCAAGGATACAAAGTATCTCTATCCCTTTAAGCTGTATGACGAAACGGGTCGTCCCATACGCGGACCTCTGCCTGCCAAGGAATATGAGCTTTTGCTTGACCTCTTCTATGAGATATACAACGACTGGGGCTTCAAAAAGGACATCCACGTTTTTGAGGCGGGAAGCGGATGCTTCGGCACGCCCGACGACGATTACAACCGTGAATTCGCACGTATTCAGCGTGAGCACGGCATCGGCATATGGGAGTGGGGAGGCTGGCCTCTTGACACGCTTGTCAAGGACGGCACTATCTTTATAAACTCCGTAGGTGATGAGCCGTTTGTTATGTGGAACTGCTATTCTGTAGATCCCTCCATTCTCCACGACTGCTTCGTGCAGAATGGCGTAACCAAGATCCGTCCCAACATTTGCGGACACGTGGCAAACTTCGTTCAGGTACAGCCTGAAAAGAACTTTGATTACGTTCCCGCATGGATAGACTACTTCCGTCGTGTGACATCGCACTACGGCGCAGTCCTCTCTCGTGACAACGAGGAGGCCGCTTCTCAGGCAGTCTATGCATCCTATTCAAAGCTTGATAGCATAGACGGAGGCTATCGCATTGACCTTTCCCCTGTAGACGCTGTCCGTACTCCTCTTATCGAGGACTATTTCTGTATAAGCGTACGTGAAAAGGCATTGCCTCGCTCTGTCAAGGGAGGAAAGATTTCAGTACACGCAGTGCGCCCCGACCATGTGGTTTACAAGATAGATCGAGACGCAAATTCCAAGACAGTCGAAATCTTGTTCTGATAAGGAGCTTTTATGATAAGGACTAAAATAATTTCATCTCTTGAGAAGGTGTTTGGCAAGGAGCTCACCTTTGCCACCTGCACGACGAGTAGCGCACAAATGCTCGCAATAAGAGAAGCGGTAAACGACCTTATCAAAAGCAAGCTCAATGCATAACAATTGAAGAGCGGGCAAGCGCCTGCATAAAGCAAAATGAGTACGGTCTAAACATCGTACTCATTTTTATATAATGTCTTGATTTATTTCTACAAATATGCTATCATACAATATGTGAGTAAAATATCGAAAAAGGAGGAATACAGACATGAAGCGTAAGCTGTTAGCTTTTGCCGTCATACTATCACTTGGTGTAATATGTCTTACAGTTGCTATAGGTGGATTTTCTCTTAACAGGTCGTATTCCTTTGATGAAAAGCGCCCCGACTCACAGATAGTCGGCGTGTGGATAGCATCAGTATCAAATATAGATTTTCCCTCCTCGCAAGCACTTAGCGAGCAGGAATTGAAGAGCGAAATAGACGCTATAATGACCGACTGCAGTATTATGGGCGTAAATACAGTCTTTCTTCAGGTGCGCCCCACCTCAGACGCCCTCTATTCGTCTGAGATTTTCCCCCTTTCCGTCTTTTTGACAGGAGGAGAGCAGAGAATGGCTACAAGCGAGGACTTTGATGTGCTCGGATACGCCATAGAGGTAGCGCACGAAAAGGGAATTGCCCTCCACGCATGGATAAATCCTATGCGAATTTCTTCCGGCACAGAGCGTTTCCCCTCGCATAGCCTTCTGGGACTTTGCGAGGACAACCCATGTGTAAGATATCCCGAATATGTAGTAAAATCATCAAACGGCTGTATGTACTATGATGTCGGTATTCCCGCCCTGCGCGAGATAATTGCGGCAGGCGTCGCCGAAATCGTCAATAACTATGATATCGACGGAATAGTTTTCGACGATTACTTCTACCCATACGGAAATGCGAGCTTTGACGATAGCGCAAGCTATGAGCAATACGGAGACGGCAAGACCCTTGCCGAATTCAGACGAAGCTCCGTCACTTCACTTATAAAGCTCTGCCACGAGGTTATAGAGCAGAGTGGTAAAAGCGTGCTGTTTGGCATTTCCCCATTTGGAGTATGGCAGCATAGCTCCGACTCCCCCGATGGCAGTAACACATCGGGCACAAGCTCCTATCACGACCTCTACTGCGACACCCTTGAATTTGCCGAAAAGGGATATGTGGATTACATAGCACCCCAGCTTTACTGGAACAACGAGGATAAAAACACCCCCTACGATGAGCTTTGCGAATGGTGGGGAGAAAAGCTCCGTGACACAGGATGCGCCCTTGTAGTTTCTCACGCCGCTCACAAGTATGAGCAATGGACAGACGCCTACGGCACGCTTTTGAGACAGTTCATTTTGGCTAAAAAACAGTCAAACTATCGTGGCAGTATGTTCTACGGCTACAGTCAGATAAAGCAAAATCTGCAGGGCGTCAGGGACGAGATAGCGCAGATTTCCCGATATGCAAAATAACCCCCAAGACACCATAGCCAAAGGAAGCTATCTGAAAGGAATGATAGAATGAATTCATTTGTATTTGCCGTAAATTCCGTTGCGCCTATCATTATAATGGCAGCGATAGGCTATATATTAAAAAAGGTGGGAATATTGCCCCTGCCGTTTGCAAATGTGGCAAATAAGCTCGTATTCCGAGTGCTCTTGCCGTCAATGCTGTTTTTGAACGTCTATAATATAGAGAGCTTTTCAGGCGCAGGAATGGGCTACGTGCTATACGCCGCGCTCGCGCTGGTTGCGATATTCATTATAGCAATTCCTCTCGTAATGCTCGTGACAAAGCACTACAAGCTCCGTCGCTCGCTCTTGCAGGCGACCTTCCGTTCAAACAACGCCCTTATCGGAATACCTCTCGCGCAGTCATTGTTTGGCGCGCAGGGAGTAGTCGCCGCATCCTTGCTCGCGGCTATAATAATCCCGATGTTCAACATCCTTGCCGTAGTCAGTCTCTCTCTTTTTATGGAGGGCACACAAAGGCCGAGCGCCAAAAAAATCCTGCTCGGTATAGTGAAAAATCCGCTTGTAGACGCTATTTTCTGTGGCTTGATTGCACTTTTTGTCCGCAGACTGTTTGTCGATGCGGGAATAGATTTCCGTCTGTCAGACATAACTCCCCTTTACTCCGTATTGAACAGCTTTTCATCGGCGGCAACCCCTATCGCCATCCTCGTGCTTGGCGCACAGTTTGAGTTTTCTGCGGTCGCAGAGCTGAAAAAGGAGATAGTTTTCGGCACTCTTATGAGAATAGTGGCAGTTCCCACCCTCGTTATCGGTGTGGCATATTTCTTCTTCTCGGATACTTTTACGGGCGCTCACTTTGCCACCTTCGTCGCCGCGTTTGCTACCCCCGTCGCTGTTTCAAGCGTTCCTATGGCACAGGAGATGGACGCTGACGTCACTCTCGCAGGTCAGCTCGTTGTGTGGAGCACGCTGTTTTCGTCATTGACTATATTCCTATTCGCCTTCGTTTTGAAATCTGTCGGAATATTCTGACGAGATTTTAGTAATATATTTCTACGCTATGTAGTAAAACAACGTAAAAAAGGATGGGCCCAATTTGCGACCGACCTTTTATCTTTCACTTATTTTGCCTGAAGAATATCTCTTATCTGCTTGAGCAATTCCTCTGTTGAGGGATTTGCCTCCTTTGCGAGACGAGCCTTTTCCTCTTCTGCCTTCTTAGCTTCCTCTGCCTTCTTTGCCTTTTCAGCGCGGAAAGCCTCGAGCGCGCCGCTGTCCTTAAGGTTGAGACCGAGGGACTTCATTTCTTTTCGTTCTTCCTTTGTAGGAACACCCTTCATGAGCTCTGCCTTAAACTGCTTCTGTCCCTCTCTGAAATTGTTGATTATTCTGACAATTGTGAAGAGAACGAGAGCGATGAGGAAGAAGTTAATTACTGCATTGATAAATGCGCCCCAGTCAATATAGATGGACTGTGCAAGGTCGGGTACGTTTTTCGTGCCGATAACCTCGCCTGCCTCATTGAGTATGTTTTCCGACTTTTCGACCTTGATAAGAAATGTGTGAACGTCGGAAAGAGAGTCCTTTCCAAAGATTACTGCGAGCAACCAGTTGATGACAGGCTTGAGTATGTAGTTTGAAAGTCCGTTTACTATTGCGGTGAACGAGCTACCTACGATAACACCGACAGCCATATCGACTACGTTGCCACGTGTGATGAATTTCTTGAATTCGCTGAAGAAGTTTTTCATTACATTATCTCCTGTGTTATTTTTTCAGCTTGTCCGACAAGCCGAGTACCTTTTATATTTTATATCGAATATGCGTTTTTGTCAAGTGCAGGATATAAATTTGTTGGTTTTTCACGCTCATTCGGGCAGTCTGCCGACAGTCTTAAAACCGTCTATCTCGCCCTTGCACAGCGCGCCGAAAATTCTGTGGCGTAAGCCCTTGTTGTTCGCCTCAAGCTCACGCAAGAGGTTTTTCATATTCTCTCGCTCTGTGGCGTGATTTTCAGGACAGCGGCTTTCCTCTATCGGCAGAGGGAAGTGTCGGGAGAAGTGTTGTATATCCTTTTCCTTTGTGTATATGAGAGGTCTTATCACATTTATGTCGCTCTGCGACAGATACGTGACGGGAGAAAAGCATCCGAGTCGCCCCTCGAAAAACAAATTAAGCATAAACGTTTCCACCACATCGTCAAAATGGTGTCCGAGTGCGACGGAATTGCATCCCATCTCTTTTGCAGTGCCGTTGAGCACTCCTCGTCTCATTCGGGAACAAAGTGAACAGGGATTTGACTCCTGTCGCACGTCAAATATTATCTTTGCTATCTCCGTCTTTACAACATTGTATTCAATGTCTCGCTCACGGCAAAACTCCGCAATTCGCGAAAAATCTGCACCCTCAAAGCCCATATCCACAGTTATGGCACAGAGCTCATACTTGCTCGGGTAAAATCTTCGCATCTCTGCAAGTGCGGCAAGCAGTGTCAGCGAGTCCTTACCCGCAGAGACTCCGACAGCGATCTTGTCGCCGTCCTTTATCATATTGTAGTCGTCTACAGCCCTACGAGTAAAGCTGAGAATTCTTTGTATTTCTTTCATTGGCAAACCTCATAGTGTGCGCATATATTGGTAAAAGAGAAAAATATCATAGAAGGAATTTTTACTTATGGCTATAAGAGTTTATATAGATCAGGGACATAATCCGCAAGCGCCGAATGCAGGCGCAGAGGGAAACGGCTATCGTGAGCAGGACATAGTGTATCGCATCGGACAGGAGCTTTTCTCCCTGCTTTCAGCTGATCCGTTTTTTGTCGCCCGACTGTCGCGACCCACACCGGACACCCAGCTCGGAAACAGCAATTCGAGCAGTCTGCGGACACGAGTAGAGCAGGCGAGGGCGTTTGGAGCAGATCTGTTTCTCTCCTTACACACAAACGCGTCTATCGACGAGTCAGCATCAGGCTCTGAGGCGCTCGTATTCCGTCGTGATAGCGTAGCTTACGATATAGCAGGTGACCTGCTTGAGCAGCTTACTCTCGTTACAGGACTTCGCAACAGAGGGATAGTCCTTCGCCCCGGTCTGTACGTGCTACGCCGTACGAGTATGCCCGCTGTGCTTGTCGAGCTCGGCTTTATTACAAATCCGTCGGATGCTGAGCTGATGTACGAAAATCCACGCCTGTTTGCCGAAGGTCTGTATCTGGGGTTAAGGCAGTATTACGGAGTGTAGATTATTTCAGTATGAGCTTTCTGCAGTCAAGGAAATCACGAGCAGACTCTGCGCTTGTTATGGGGAGCATATACTCCGCATTGCATTGACGGCAGAAAATTCTCACACCGCCTGCGACAAACTCGATGTCGTAGTCCGCAGAGCTACAGGGACATTCGATGGCGTTGTCCTCGTGGAGCTCTGCGAGGGCAAAGCGTACGGTGTCGTACACGTCTGCATCAGGGACAATATCCTCAGCAGAGCGATCGTCGCCAAGAAGGTCGTCGAGATTTTCATATCCGAGGTCGGTAAAGAGCGCATTGAGCTCTGCCGAATTTTGCTCGACAGCTGCAGAAATCTTTTCCTGTGTGCCCGTAAAGCAAATATCCATATTTGTGTAAGGGCAGGAGAGAAGCAGAAGCTCTCGCTCGTAAAATGTCTCTTGGGAAATTACGAAGGTGTGGTTTTTGTTACAGAAAACACAAGGGACGGAGAGCTTTACCTTGTCGTCCTTTGTGCGCACTATAGACATCGCGCTTTCCTTGCACTCGCATTTCAGCTTGAGAAGGTCTGCCGAAAGAGAAAATTCACCTACAAAGCCCATCGTTGCACTTGCGCATCGGGGACATCTGTAGCATATGTAAGTTTGTTTTGGCTTTAAAATCATAATACACCTCTGTTAAAGTACGAGTGAGAAAACAATGTATAGTATAAAGCACAGCCACAATGCAGGAGAAAGCAGATATTGCAAAAGCCCTTGCATCGTCGTTGCGCTTTCTTTTTTGTCGGAAATTACAAGTGAAGACTTGTCTGCATAGCCCTTGAAAATTCTTGACGCCTCGCCAAAGGTAAAGGAAAGCGAAAGCAGACACAAGAACATCAAAAGGAAGAAGACAATAGTGAATTCGGACAACTGCTCGGAAAGAGTACCGAAAAATTTGTAGTAGAACAGCGCAAACGCATTGTAGAAAAAGTGCGCAAAGAATGATGCGACAGCAGAGCCTGTCAGCATACGGAGAAATCCGAGCATAAGTCCACAAAACAGATACATAGGAAGCTTTCCTAAAGAGAAATGCATCATAGCAAAGCAGAGAGCGCTTACTATTATTGCAGTAAGGTGGCCGTATTTCTTGTATTCAGAGTAAATGATGCACCTGCACAAAAGCTCCTCGCAAAATGCAGGTATCAGCGCAAATGTCACAAGCGCGTGTAGCATCGGAGCAAGTCGGTTTTCAAGCACAGGGAGCTGGAGAGTGTTATAAGTCGCCATCGAGTCCTCGATAAGACCTATATGTGTGGATAAAGTGCTTATCGCCATTGCTCCAAATGTTATAGTAGCGGAGCAAAGCAGAATTATCGCTATCTTGTCTGGGGAAAAACCCTTTGCACTCTGCAGATGGTTTTTGCCTGTTATTCGCATATAAACCACGCTTGGCACGGCTACTGCCATTATCTCTGCCACTGCCATAAGAGTGTACGACATCATAGGGGCGGGGCTAACTGTCTTGAACGCCAGAACGAGCAGGGCATTGAGCACATACACACATGCGCACAGTAGCGGAACGGCAAAATGCTCGGCCCTTATTTTGTCAGAGGAAAGGTGAGAGAGCATCTCGCTTGAGGATATTTTATTGTATCTGTTCATAAGCGTGCTTAAACACACCCCTTTCACTTACTGTTATGTCTGCTCTTATATCGTGTTCATCATGTGGGATATTATCAAAAATCAAAGAGCTGTATATAGCGCATACCTTTTTTACGCTGTTTTGCTCGAGAAATCTGTCATAGTACCCACCGCCGTATCCCATGCGGTAGCCATCGCCATCTGTCGCAAGCGCAGGTACAATGCACATAGTGTTTTCATCAGGCGAGCATGCTTCGCAGTCAGAGGGTGGAGTGGGGATAGAATATGCCCCGTCTACCAAGCACTCAAGCGTGTCACAGTAACGAAAAATCATCTCTCCCTTGCCTGTGCATACGGGGAAAGCGACACGCTTGCCACATTTCCACGCCTCCGCTATTACAGGGATAATGTTTATCTCGCTACCGACAGGATAGTAGGCAAGCAGGGAAGAGCATTGACGAAATTCCTCCAGCGATATTAAGCTGTCGCATATCTGCTTGTCAAAAAAGGATTTTTGTTCTTCCTTTATCCCTGCCCGAGTCTTTTTGGCTGAGTTGCGAAATTCAGATTTTTTTATCTGTAGCTCGCTTTGTAGTCCGTTTTCTTTTCTCGTGTTTGTCATAGCATCACCTTGGCATAGGCTCGACGCTTACGGCAATATTTACATCACCACGTCCGAGCATCTTAAAGAGTGCTTCGCACCTGCCCTCGCTTTTTATCAGATGCGAGTGTGCGAATGACGAGAGGAATATCCTCTCCCCGACACGAATGACAAAGCCACGCTTTCCCTCTGTGTCGGTAAAATATTTTATTTCTGTGCCCTTTGGCAAAAGAGATATGCAGTATTCAAAGGCGTCATAGGCAAACACCTTCGACGACATCTCGTAAAGCTTTTTTACATCGCCGTCAAAGTCGCAGAAGTCAAGCCCGAAAAGCTCGTCGTTGCCGACACCGAAAAAGTCCTCGTCGCACATAGGTGCAGGCGTTGCATATGCGGGCACGCCTATCGAAAAGCCTAATTTTTTGTATGTGCTTGAAAGAGCCTCGTTTGCAGGCAACAGGAAGAGAAAATCGTATCCGTGCGCACAAAAGTGCTCGCCTGCCAGATCCAAGAGCTTTCTCATATATCCTCGCCCTCTTGCTTCGGGGGCGGTGCAGAGCGCATAGACATAAATTCCTCGAATAGAGGAAAGCGACGCCTCAATTCCTATAAACTGGGTGAGTGTTGTGCCATTGCATTTAAGAGAGGCGCATACACCCGAGGATGAAAAAGCCGTTGTTGCCCTTTCTATATCCTCCTGACTGTCACCGAATACGCTTTCCCAAAGCCTTGTATCGACCTGTGAAAGAGGTGAGACAGAAAAGTATATCTCCTCCCCCTGCCTGTCCTTGAATGATTTTATCGTCATTTTATAAGAGCTGCCCCTGCAATACCCTTTGCATTCTCGCGTGAGCTCATAAGAGAAAGAAGCTCAAGACCAAAGTCAAACGCCGCGCCCATTCCTGCGCCCGTCGTTATGCTTCCGTCGGTCACTACGCCCATATTTCCCTCATAGAGAGCGCCCTCAAGCTGAGAAATAAACTTTTCGGCAGGGTAGCAGGTCGCGTGCTTTCCACGGAGCAGACCCCTCACTCCGAGAATATAGGGAGCGGCGCAAATAGCCGCAATGTGAGCATTGCTCTTCTTGGCAATGTCGAGGAATTTGTCTGTGTAGGGGGAGGCGTGCAGATTGTCAGCGCCGGGAAGCCCACCGGGGAATACGAGCAGGGATATGTCCTCGCCTACCTCGTCGGGCGTAATGTCTGCTGTTACAGCGATGCCGTGAGAGCCACATACTGTCTTGCCAGTTATGCCTACTGTCTTTACCTCAATGCCTCCGCGTCTGAGTATGTCTACGGGCGCGAGCGCCTCTATTTCCTCAAATCCGTCTGCTAAAAGCACATATACCATAAGTAATATCTCCGTTTGTAATTTTTAGTTGTTGTAAGGCTTGTCGCCTATAGTCGTTGCTGTTGCGAATGAATACCCGCTTTACTGTGAAAGTCGGTTTTCTCTTTCGTAGTACTCGCTTCTTGTCATAAGCACCTCTCTCGGCTTTTGTCCGTCAGGCTCGCTTACGATACCCATTTCGCACATAGCGTCAATATAGCGTGATGCTCTGCCAAAGCCGATTTTGAGCTTTCTCTGCAAAAGCGAGGTGGAAATCTTGTTCGCATCAAATGCGACATCGACTGCTGCATGGAATTTAGGATCGTCGAGAATGCCGTCAAGTCCTCCCTCATCATCGTCAAAGGACTCGCCCTTCTTCTTGCTCTGCATGCATTTCTCGGTCTCCTTCTGAATTTCAGCGACGATATTGTCGTCATAGGATGCTCCTGAAGTGTTTTCACGCAGGAATTTAGTTACTGCCGCTACCTCGTCATCGTCAAGGAATGCACCCTGCACACGCTTCGGCTTCATAACACCTGCAAACGAGAAGAGCATATCACCATTGTTGAGGAGCTTTTCGGCGCCACCGACATCAAGAATAGTTCTTGAGTCGACCTGAGAGGAAACATGGAATGCTATACGAGAGGGAATATTTGCCTTGATAAGACCTGTAATGACGTCGACTGAAGGACGCTGTGTTCCTATAATGAGGTGAATGCCTGCCGCTCTCGCCTTTTGTGCGATACGGCATATGGAAGTTTCTACCGAGTCGGGACTGCTCATCATAAGGTCGGCAAGCTCGTCTATAATGATTACTATCTGTGACATAGGCGCTTCGCCGGGGAGGAGGGAAGCGTTGTAGCCCTTGATGTTTCGTACACCCTTTTCTTCAAGCTTGTCAAAGCGGTTTTCCATTTCGCTTACTGCCCACGAGAGCGCACCTGCCGCTTGCGCAGGATCGCTGACTACAGGGATAAGAAGATGAGGAATACCACTGTAAACACTGAGCTCGACTTTCTTTGGGTCAACGAGAATGAGCTTTACATCGTTCGGATGCGCCTTGTAGAGAATGCTCGTGATTACCGAGTTGATACATACCGACTTACCCATACCGGTCGCACCGGCGATAAGCAGGTGAGGCATCTTTGCAAGGTCGGCGTAAACAGGCTCGCCGCTTATGTCTGCGCCGAGACATATCGTCGTCTTTGCGGGAGCATTTTTAAATTCATCGTTGTCGAGCAGGGCGCGCAGACCCACCGTCTGTGAGCGTGCATTAGGCACCTCGACACCTACGGCAGCCTTGCCGGGAATAGGAGCTTCTATTCTTATGCCCGCTGTCGCAAGCGCAAGGGAAATATCGTCGACAAGGTTAGCGATTGACTTTATACGTATTCCCGATTCAGGCACAAGCTCGTATCTCGTGATACGAGGTCCTCGCGCCACATTTGTTACCGCCGTCTTTACGTTAAAGGTGGCGAGCGTCTGGTGGAGCTTTATGGCGACAGGGTCCTGCGCAAGCGGGATAGCGCCTGAGCTTTCTATCTTTATGTCGCGCAAAAGCGAGAGCGGAGGGAATTTGTATTCAGGTGTCTTTTCCACCCTTGCCGTCACCTTCTTTGCGATGGCTACAGGCTTTTTGTTTGAGATAGCAATAGTTTCGTCCTCGTCGTCATCGTCAAGTGCGAGAGTCTTCGACTTGGTCGCATTCAGCTTGCTTTTGTCGGGGGTGGACTCAATTTTTATCATTTTCTGGAGGTCGTCATAGCTCTGCTGAGGTATGTCGTCACCCTCCTCGTCCTCGGTCACTGCCTTTTGCGCCTTCTTGAAGGTCGTGTCATCGTCACCGTATGAGTCGTATCCGCTACGGTCCTGCGATGAGCCTGTGATTTTTGAACTGCTGACACCATCAAGGCTACGGAGCTTGCTATCTGCATTGAGCTTGCCGTCAGAGGTGTCGAATACGTCCTCCTCATCGTCGTTATAGTCGAGGGCGTCGGATATCTTACTGCGTTTTGCATTGGTGTCGTCTTGTGTGGGAAGCGCAGGTGCACCGATACTGCCAAACGGTACAGGTGCAGGGAAGGAGGGAGACTCTAACTCGGACTGACTGCCAGAGCCTCTCTGCTTTCTGTGTGAGCGTGGGAGCAGAGGTGTCGGGTCCTCGTCATCCTCGCCCGATACGAGCAAAGCGCTCTCTGCGAGCATAGCCTTGCGCTCCTCTGCCTTTGCGGCGCGCAGACCTCTCTGCTGCTGATATTTCTCCTTTATTTTCGCACTCATCTTTTTTGCAAAGACGGCGGGATTAAAGTCGAAGTATATTACGAAATAGAGCAAAACTACGAGAATTGCTATAAGCACAAGTCCTACCGTGCCAAAGAGCTTTTCAAGGACAAAGCCTATGGTACTGCCTATAAGTCCTCCGCCACAGCTTATACCCTTCGGGTCACTCCAGCTGAAGAACAGCTTGAATACATCGGTCAGGTGCTGGGGACTCGTGTATTCAAAAACGGGGTCAAATGCATAGAGCAGAGCCGATGCGATAGTAAAGAGTGCGAGCGTGGAGACAGCTCTGCGCACACCTGCCTGCTTTCTGATGTTGTTGCGCCATGTAACGCCCTGAAAAGCAAACACAAACGGCAGAGCATACGCCACGTTGCCGAAAAGACCAAAGTCGAAAAATCTCACGAGCTTGCCGAAAACAGCGCCACCCTGAGAGAAGGTGCAGAACATTGTAAATATGGCGAGAAATGTGAGAATGTAAGCGAGAGAAATGTTGAGCACGCTGTCAGGGTCAGCAGATGCTGAATACTTTTTCTGCTTGCCCCCGTCGTGCGAGCGCTTGCTTGTATATGTCTTTGACGCCTGAGCGCTTGTGCGCTTCTTGTCGGCAGAAGCGCCTGACGGCTTTTGCGCCGTCTTGACTGCCTTCACAGTCTGCTTTTTTGCTTCCTGCTCCTTACGACGTGAGGTCGCTTCTATTTCCTCTGTGTCAAAGCCGTTGGTATCAAAATTCATGCCTTTGTGCTTCCTTTCTTATGCTGGGACGGCAGTGCGCCACCCTGTATTTTAAGGGTATAAAACCCACATTTTAGCTTATACTTATATAATACCAAAAAAAGCACAAAATTACAATAGCTTTTTTGCACTTTTCTACAATTTTTATTATAATTTTTATAATATTTTTTAATATATTTCGAGAGGATAAAACAGATGAGATTAAAGGAAAAAAAGACCGACACCATACTCGCCCTGTCGGCAATTTTTGCAGGAATTATAAACATCATTGTCGGCGCAGGAGGGGGTGTCTTGGTCATCTTAGCTATGCAGTTTTTTATGCGCGAGATTGATGAAAAAAGTGTCTACGCCATCACCAATACAGCGATAATGCTACTGTCGCTTTTGTCGTTGTTTTCATATGTTGAAAGTGGTCAACTGCAGATTGCCGAGCTGTCTCCATTCCTTATCCCTGCGCTTGTTGGTGGCTCAATCGGCGCATTATTGCTCGGCAGAATAAAGACGAAGCACTTGCGTTTTATATTTGCCGCCATCACCTTTTATTCGGGAGTGAGGATGGTTTTATGAGCGCATTAGATTTTTTCGTGTCTCTTGCCATAGGTGTTCTCACAGGACTTGGAGTGGGTAGTGGAGGTCTGCTTGTCGTCTATCTCACGCTTGTCTTGGGTGCGCCTCAACTATGGGCGCAGGGGATAAATCTCGCATTTTTCACTCTCGCTGCGCTCGCCTCGTTTACTGTCAACCTGCGCAAAAGGCGTATATTGCCCCACACCTTGGTTTTCATTCTCACATTTGGCGTGTTTGGTGTGTGCATAGGGAGGCTTCTGCTCCCATATATCCCTGAAGAAGCTATAAGACACGCTTTCGGGTATATGCTTATTCTTATGTCGATATTGACAGTTTTCAATGGAAAAATCAAAAAACTTTTCAAGTAATAGGGCGTATTTGCTTGACAATAATGATTTTTTAGAGTATAATACTTTATTAGATAATTTTTGATTAGTTTGATTAGGAGGAATGTCGATGACGGATATTGAAATTCTGGCTGCAAAGCTGAAGAAGTCTGCCGCTTTTGCAAAAAAAGAGCTAAAGTCCGCTTGCCGTAAGGTCAAGGCGGAAAAGGAAAAGCTCTCGTGTTGTAACTGCTCGCTTGATGAAATAATTGATATTGTATCGACAGAGGTCGAAAAGGTCAAAGAGGGCGCAAAAGAGGCTTACGGAAATATAAAGACTGACGTAAAGGCTATTCGTGACCGCGACCCTGCCGCCACCTCCGATTTGGAAGTAATCTTGCTTTATTCGGGATTTCACGCTGTGGTAGCTCATCGTCTTGCCCACGCCCTGCACAAGAGAGGCTTTACATTCTCTGCTCGTGCAGTCAGCCAGACGGCAAAGCTCGTTACAGGCATTGAGATACACCCTGCCGCCACCATCGGACGAGGGCTCGTTATCGACCACGGCACAGGCGTCGTCATAGGCGAAACTGCCGAGATAGGTGACAACTGCACGCTCTATCAGGGCGTTACGCTCGGTGGTACGGGAAAGGATACAGGCAAGCGTCACCCCACACTTGGTGACAACGTGCTTGTAGGCGCAGGCGCAAAGGTGCTCGGTCCCTTTAAGGTCGGAAGCAATTCAAAAATTGCTGCAAACGCCGTTGTCTTGAAGGAAGTGCCTGAGGGAAGCACTGCCGTCGGTATACCTGCAAAGGTGGTAAAGCGTGGAAATGAAAAGGTCGATGAGCTCGACCAGATACACATTCCCGACCCTGTTGCGCAGGAGCTTGCAAGGCTCGAGGGGCGCATCAAGGCTCTGGAAAAACAAAAAAATAAAGATTGACAGGGAAAGAGAATATGATTCGTTTTTACAATACAATTTCAGGCAAAAAAGAGGAGTTCAAGCCACTTGCCGAGGGCAAGGTAAAGATGTACGCCTGCGGACCTACCGTGTACAACTTTTTCCACGTAGGAAACGCGCGTTGCTTCGTAGTATTCGATATGCTTCGCCGTTATCTTGAGTACAGAGGCTTTGACGTTACGTTTGTTCAGAACTTCACTGACATTGACGATAAGGTTATCAAAAAGGCAAACGAGGAAGGTCTTACATACAGCGATATAGCAAAGCGCTATATCGACGAGTATTTCACCGATGCGCAGGGACTTGGCGTAAAGGCGGCGACAGTACACCCCCTCGCTACCGACAATATGGATATGATTCTGGAGATAGTAAAAACTCTCGTTGAAAAGGGCTACGCATATCCCGCAGTAAACGGCGACGTCTATTTCCGTACGAGAAAATTCAAGGGCTATGGTAAGCTTTCAGGTCAGCCTATAGAGGACCTCGAAAGTGGCGCGCGCATCGACGTCTCTGACTTGAAGGAGGACCCGCTCGACTTTGCGCTTTGGAAGTCATCAAAGCCTGGTGAGCCTCACTGGACGTCTCCTTGGGGCGAGGGAAGACCCGGCTGGCACATCGAGTGCTCTGCTATGGTACGCCACTACCTCGGTGAAAGCATAGATATACATTGCGGTGGTCAGGACCTTATCTTCCCCCACCACGAAAACGAGATAGCACAGTCCGAGTGCTGCACGGGTCACGAGTTTGCTCGCTACTGGTTGCACAACGGATATATCAATATCGACAACAGAAAGATGTCGAAGTCACTTGGCAATTTCTTTACTGTACGTGAGATAGCAGAGAAGTACGGCTATCTGCCGATAAGATACTTTATCCTCAGCTCTCATTACAGAAGTCCCATCAACTTCTCTAAGGAGATAATCGAGCAGGCTTCCTCCGCACTTGACAGAATTTTCAATTGCGCAGACGCCCTCAGCTTCTATATCGACAATGCATCAGACGAGGCTGTCCGTGAGGACGAAAAGGCAATTGTAGACGGCTTCAATTCTGCTCGTGAGAGATTCATCGAGGCTATGGATGACGACTTCAACACGGCAGATGGTATCGCAGTTATCTTCGACCTCGTGCGTGACATCAACTCGGCGATAAACGGAGCAAATCCCATTTCTCGTGGCGCAGCCGTCGTAGCAAAGACAGTATTCGACGAGCTCACAGGTCTTTTCGGCTTTGTCAAGGAGAGCGATGGCGACGACGCCCTCATCGCAGAGATAGAGGCAGCTATCCTCGCAAGAGCAGAGGCGAAAAAGGCGAAAAACTATGCCGAGGCGGACAGAATACGCGCAGAGCTTGCTTCTCGTGGTATCATTCTTCAGGACACCCCTCAGGGCACAAAATATCAGATAAACAAGTAATTCACATAAAAAGGAAGCGACTACGCATGTGGTCGCTTCCTTTACTTATACTATAATACAATATTTACATATAAGATTATTGACAAAAAGTGAAGAGCTGTGGTATAATGTATTTTGTGAAGTTTTGACCTAAGCATGACGGAAGGAATAGTAAAAGAATGGCGACAAAGACTGTAAAAAAGACAGATAACTACGGCGATCAGAGTATCACTATGCTCAAGGGCGCTGACCGAGTAAGACTGCGTCCTGCAGTAATATTCGGCTCTGACGGACTTGAGGGCTGTCAGCACTCGTTTTTTGAAATACTCGCAAATGCGGTAGACGAGGCACGTGAGGGCTACGGCGACACCATCATCGTCACGTCATTTTTAGACAATTCCATAGAGGTAGAGGACTTCGGACGAGGAGTTCCACTCGGATTTAACGAGAAGGAACAACGCTACAACTGGGAGCTCGTTTATTGCGAGCTTTATGCAGGTGGTAAGTACGACACCACCGACGAGGCGTCAGCATACGAGTACTCACTTGGTCTGAACGGACTTGGTGCGTGTGCGACACAGTATTCCTCTGAATATATGACAGTAAAGTCCTACAATGGCAAGCAGCTCTCCGAGATAGACTTCAAGGCAGGCTACCCCTGCTCTGAGTTTTCCGTACGTGACCTCACAAAATCCGACAAGAAAAAGACGGGTACTCTCATTCGCTGGAAGCCCGACATCAAGGTCTTCAACGATATAAGGATACCAAAGGAATTCTTCTCGCTGACAATGAAGCGACAGTCTATTGTAAATCAAGGCATAACATTCGTTATGCGCACCGAGCAGGAGGACGGCAGCTTCGCAGAGGAGAAGTACTGCTACGAGAATGGTATCTCCGACTACATCAACGAGATAACACAGGGGAACGCCCTTACAGAGCCAAAGGTATGGCATCTTGAAACAAAGGGACGCGACCGAGAGGACAAAAAGGAATATAAATTAAAGGCAGATATAGCCTTCTGTGTGTCAAATCAGACAAGTGGCAGAGAATATTATCACAATTCGAGCTTCCTCGAGTATGGTGGAGCGCCTGAAAAGGCGGTAAGAAACGGATTTCAGTCCGCTGTCGACCAGTATATAAAGAAGATAGGCGGATATAAGAAAAACGAGGACAAGATAGGCTTTGACGATATAGCAGACTGCCTTGTCGTTATCGTAAACAGCGCCTCCACACAGACCTCCTATGAAAACCAGACCAAAAAGGCGATAAACAATCCGTTCATCGCAAAGGCGCTTACCGAGTTTATAAAGGCTCAGCTTGAGATCTACTTTGCAGAGAACCCTGCAGACGGCAATAAGTTTGCAAATCAGGTGCTTATAAACAAGCGTAGCCGTGAAAATGCAGAAAAGGCGAGAATAGATATAAAGAAAAAGCTGTCGGGCACAGTGAGCAACCTTGCGAACAGAGTAGAGAAATTCGTAGACTGTCGCTCAAAGGATGCCGAGCGCAGAGAGCTTTATATAGTTGAGGGCGACTCAGCGCTTTCGTCCTGCAAGGAGGGACGAGATGCAGAGTTTCAGGCGATAATCCCCGTACGAGGAAAAACGCTCAACTGTATGAAGAGCACCTACAGCAAGATTTTTGAAAGCAAGATAATAGTAGACCTGCTCCGTGTAATAGGTTGCGGAGTAGAGATAGACGGCAAGGTCAAGGGAGATCTCGTCTCCTTCGACTACAATGCATTGAAGTGGAGCAAAATAATCATATGTACCGATGCCGATGAGGACGGATTCCAGATAAGGACGCTTTTGCTCACGCTTTTCTACAGACTTTTGCCTACACTTTTGCAGAATAACAGGGTGTTTATCGCTGAGTCTCCGCTCTTTGAAATAAGCTGTGGAAACGACACCTACTTCGCCTACAACGAGCAGGAAAAGGCAGATATCCTCAAAAAGCTTGAGGGAAAGAAATACGTTCTCCAGCGCTCAAAGGGGCTTGGCGAAAACGATCCCGATATGATGTGGAAGACGACTATGAATCCTGCCACTCGCAGACTTATAGCAGTCAGCCCTGCTGACGCCGCTGAGACGGAATGGATGTTTGACGTTCTGATGGGAGAAAATCTCCGTGAGCGCAAGAAGTTCATCGCTGAAAATGGTAGCAGATACGTAAAGGATGCAGACATCTGATGACGCATCTTATAAATACAGGTAATCAAAAATATTATATATAAACGAAAGGTAAAACAATGGTACAAGCACTCAAGAAATCATTAAAGTTCGAAGGTGTAGCCGGTCCCTTGCTCACTATAGTTATGGACGGCGTAGGTATTGCTCCTGCAGGTGCGGCAAACGCCGTATATGCGGCAAACACCCCCACACTTGACAGAATAATGAAGGAGTACCCCACAGTCACACTCAAGGCGCACGGCACAGCAGTCGGTCTGCCCTCTGACGACGATATGGGAAATTCCGAGGTAGGACACAATGCGCTTGGCGCAGGTCAGGTATTTGCTCAGGGAGCAAAGCTCGTGTCTCAGTCTATTGAAAATGGAAAGATGTTCGCATCAAAGGCTTGGCGAGAGATAGTGGACAACGTAAGGGACAACTCCTCTACGCTTCACTTTATCGGACTTTTCTCTGATGGAAACGTACACTCTCACATAGATCACCTCAAGGCTATGCTTGAAAAGGCAAAGGACGAGGGATGCCGTCGTGCTCGTGTTCACATCCTCATCGACGGACGAGACGTTGGCGAGACGTCTGCTCTCGATTATATCCTTCCTTTCGAGGACTTCCTTTCCTCACTCCGTTCTCCCGACTTCGACGTAAAGATAGCGTCAGGTGGCGGACGAATGAAGATAACCATGGACAGATACGAGGCAGACTGGAGTATGGTAGAAAGAGGCTGGCAGACTCAAGTGCTCGGAGAGGGCAGACAGTTTGCATCTGCTGAGGAGGCTGTAAACACCTATCGTGCAGAGCTTGGCGTTATAGACCAGGACCTCCCCCCCTTCGTAATCGCTGAAAACGGCACTCCTGTAGGTCTTATAAACGACGGAGACAGCGTTGTATTCTACAACTTCAGAGGCGACCGCGCTATTGAGATTTCAAAGACCTTTGAAGCAGGAGCGGATTTCTCTGCATTTGACCGCAAGAGAGTTCCTTCAGTAGTATATGCCGGTATGCTCGAATATGACGGCGACCTTCATATTCCCTCCCGCTATCTTGTAAATCCCCCTGAAATAACCAACACCATGAGCGAGTATCTCTGTGCTACAGGTGTTTCTCAGCTCGCTATCTCCGAGACACAGAAGTACGGACATGTTACTTATTTCTGGAACGGAAACAAGAGTGGCAAGTTCTCCGAGGAGCTTGAAACATATATCGAAATTCCCTCTGATGTAGTACCCTTTGAGCAGCGCCCCTGGATGAAGTGCGCAGAAATAACCGACAAGCTCATCGAGTGCCTCGAGAGTGGAGAGTACAAGTACCTTCGTGTTAACTTCCCCAACGGTGACATGGTAGGTCATACAGGTAACTTCGTGGCTACCCAGTGCAGTATGGAGGCTCTCGACCTTCAGCTCGCGAGAATACTCGCAGTAGTCGACAAGCTCCACGGCGCCGCTATCATTACAGCCGACCACGGAAACGCGGACGAAATGTATGAAATAGATAAAAAGACAAAGGCCCCCAAGGCAGATAAAAACGGTTCATTCAAGTCAAAGACAAGCCATACACTCAACCCCGTTCCCTGCATTATATACGACAACTTCACTAGCGACAAGTACACAGTGAAGGCAGACGAGGGACAGTTCGGACTTGCAAACGTTGCCGCTACCACAGTAAAGATGCTCGGCTATGAGGCACCTGAAATGTGGGAAAGCGCAGTTATAGACTGATTTTAGTTGATATTAAATAATATAATGAGAGAAAGGATGTGACACGCCACATAAGAGATTTGCTTTTGTGCGCACGTTACAATAAAGAAAAATGAAAAAGAGATTGTTTTTAGTCTGTGCACTCCTTGCTTTGCTCGCAGTATGCCTTTGCGCTTGTGGCGAGGTAAAGCAGCCCGACACTACAGAGGCTCCCGCAATTACTACAGAGGCACCCGCAATTACTACAGAAGCTCCCGCTGTGACAACAGAGGCTCCTGTTGTTACTACAGAAGCACCCGTCGTAACCACAGCCCCCACAGGAAACCCCGATTGCGCTCATCAGTTTGCGGAGGTTAGCTATGTTGAGCCCCTCGCATTGAAGGATGGCGAAAAGAAGTTTGAGTGCTCGCTTTGTGGTGGTACTTATGTAGAAGTAGTTCCCATGACCCGTTCAATCAAGCTTCTCGCTATCGGAAACAGCTTTTCCGGAAACGCTCTTGCATATCTCGGTGACATATGTATGGAGGCGGGAGTAGAGGAGGTTATCATCGGACATGCCAAAAAGACCTCATCTTCCATCGACACTCATCTTGACAACATAAAGAATAACACCGCTGCATATAGCTACGAGAAGTTTACAAACGGAACAGAGGAAACAGTAAGTGATGTAACCCTTGACCATTGCTTGCTCGACGAGGAGTGGGAAATCGTCACTCTCCAGCAGAGAAGTGCAAATTCAGGTCGTCAGGACACATACGCAAGGCTCGATGACCTCATCGCTTATGTTAAGGGAAAGCACTCCGATGCAGATATTTACTGGCATATGACCTGGGCTTGCCACAAGGATTCCACGAGCGAGAGCTTCGAGCCATATGACTACGATCAGATGAAAATGTATACCAAGATCACAGCTACAGTGAAGGTAACGGTAGCGAAGAAGGCAGATATTGTTGGCATAATTCCCGCAGGTACAGTTTTCCAGAACATTCGTACCTCCTCTATAGGCGACAATGTTACAGCAGAAGATGGCTTGCATGCATCACCTTTTGGTCGCTACGTTCTCGGCTTGACCTGGTATGCAAAGCTTACAGGTGGCGATCTTGATAAGGCATACGGATGCCCCTCTTCCGAAATGTCGACAAAGTTCGTCATTGTCAAAGAGGCTATTGAAAATTCCTTCGTAACACCCTACAAGGTTACACAGTCACAGTATAAATAAGAAACAAGGCAAAATCAAAGTCGGGGCAGAGCGATAAAAGCGAAAAGCCCCGACTTTTGCCATATTAAAGGACAACAAGTGCGCAAAAAATAAAAAACTTTTGAAAAAGGTATTGCAAAATGCGCAACAATGTGATATAATATCACCTGTTGTTATAGGGGTATAGTTCAGTTGGTAGAACACCAGTCTCCAAAACTGGGTGTCGTGGGTTCAAGTCCTTCTGCCCCTGCCAAAACAAAAAAAGACCGCTTTTGCGGTCTTTTTTGTTTTGGTTTGGGATTTGAATAGAAGGACTTGAATGGGCGTGGTAGTGAATGACAGCCTAAATGGCTGTCAGAGCCACGCCTGACCGAGGCGAGTAGCAAAGCCGAAATCAAAGCCTCGGCTTTGCGTCGTCGAGCCGAGACCAAGTCCTTCTGCCCCTGCCAAAAAATCCAAGTCGTAAGACTTGGATTTTTTCATTTGTGCCGCAAGGCACAACATCATTTGACAAATGAAAATTTGCGAGCAAATAGCAACAGAAGGTTGCTTGTCAGCGCTGACAGTTTGTGATATAATATCATCACAACTGTTGGAGGTGGTTATTTTATGGAAACAAAAGATATAATTTACGAATTAAGAACGAAAAAAGAACTTTCGCAAGAAGAACTTGCAGAAAAGGTTTTTGTTACTCGTCAGGCGGTTTCTCGATGGGAAACAGGCGAAACGATACCGAATATCGATACGCTCAAGCTCCTTTCAAAACTGTTTGACGTGTCGATCAACACGCTCCTCGGCTCTCCGAGGGAACTCGTCTGCCAATGCTGCGGAATGCCTCTTGAGGATTGTACTACGAGCCGAGAAACTGATGGTAATTTCAATGAGGAATACTGTCAATGGTGTTATGCAGACGGTGAATTTACGCTTGATATTTGGAAACGGTATGCTGAAATTGGTGGAAAAGAAAAGCTCGAAGAATTCAAGTGCCAATTAATCGACGAACTCAACACACTTTTGAATATCGAAGGTTTGCCCAAGGTAGAAAAGTTAAACGTGCTGCCGGGAGAGTTTGTCAATATGGAATACACCCTTCCGAATGGGGAAAAAGTAAAATTCCTTGACGATGAGCAGACATATCTCGGTAGTCAGCTTGAAAGCGATTTCGGCATATGCTTTGGTATAGTTGCAAATATGGATTTTCTTCTTATATGCTCGTATGAAGAAAACGGTAAAAACCCCGAATTGGTCATATATAAGAAAAGATAGTCAAATTCCAATTTATCGAACAGTATAAGTGAGCCCCGACAGACCTTGAAAATCTGTCGGGGCTATCTATTTGTTTACTGCGGAGCAAATTTGTAATATTGTGATTTCTCCGATAGGGGCATTGCGCTTTTTTGCGCAATTCCCTTTGTTTTTGATTTACTCAATAACCTCGCCGTCGGAAATTCTTGTTCTCGTTACGGTA
>JAZRQS010000004.1:0-83643 GCA_045649925.1 Eubacteriales bacterium
CTCCGATATTGTTTTCTATAATTATTGTATCAAAAAAGTCCTTTAATTAGGACTTTTTTATTTACCACAACATTGTTTATATTTCTTACCACTGCCACATAGTCTAACCGGATCGACTTTCTGAGATTTTAAAACTCTATGAAACTCTATAAAACCTCATAAAAAGCCTTTTGAGACCTTCCGAGACATTTCAGAAACGCTACCAAAACGTATGTAAAAACGTATGTAGAATTATTTTTTTATACTTTGATTTTTTTGACACTGGCTTTCATCTGGGGACAGTCCTGTCTGTCACGCGAGCTCTCGGGAAACGAGAGTGACGCGGTGCGCGACCTTGTCGAGGAGCTTATCGGTACTGAGAGCGCATTTGCTCGCTTCGTCGGTACATATATCCGAAAGATAGCGCACTTTACGGAGTTCGCCGTTTTAGGCATTGAGATGACGCTCTTTATATATCTCACGACAAAAAAGGGAATATGCGAGCTGATAGAGTGTGTGGTGTTTGGTCCCGTAGTCGCGATAATTGACGAAACAATACAGATTTTTTCCGGCAGAGGCTCATCACTCTTCGATATTATGATAGACACGTGTGGTTACCTTTCTGCGTTTCTCTTGACTTCGCTTTTGTATTTTATAATTTGTAAGGCCTCTTTAGCTATCCAAGAAAGGAGCAGATTGAAAAATGTTTAACTTCAGAAACTCTCCGCTTTTACCTCTGGCGAGGAAGGCGCACTTCAAGCCGTCGATGCCTTTGCTGATTATTATGACTTTTGTTATCTTCTATATTTCACAGCTTCTTTCTTCAGTTCCGCTTGGCGTGTTAGCCGCATTCCTCAGCGTGTCAAGGCTCAATGAACTGGGCGCGGTGAGCGAGGAGGGGGAGCTATTGCTTTCACGAGAGGAGCTTCTTGAGGTAATGACGGAGCTTCTGACTGATGACACGGTCATGCTCGCCTCACTATTTCTTACCGCTACCACTATTGTTGTCGCACTCTTTTGGTGCAAGCTTATAGAAAAGCGTCCGCTCTCCTCTATGGGCTTTGTGGGAAAGGGCGCACTCAAGCATTATACGCTCGGACTTGCCATAGGCTTTGTCCTGTTTTTAGCTTCATTTCTCATTTCATTGTCTACAAATGCGCTTACATTTGGAGGTGTAAACACTTCCGTCAATGTCAAGATGATAGTACTGTTTTTCTTTGCATTCTTGATACAGGGTGCGTCAGAGGAAATATTGCTTCGCGGATGCCTTATGATGAGCGCATCAAATTCGACCAGTCTTTTCAGCGCAGTGCTTATCAGCTCCGTCACATTCTCGTTTCTCCATTCGGGAAATACGGGAGTGAATATACTCGCATTTTTGAACATAATACTCTTTGGCGTCTTTATGGCGTTGTATATGCTGAGAAGTGGTAATATATGGGGCGCTTGCGCTATCCATTCTATGTGGAATTTTGCGCAGGGCAATATATTTGGATGTAGCGTCAGTGGTATGAATGTCGGCAATTCCATTCTTCTTTCTGAGCTCAATGCGACAAGAGCACTTACCAATGGAGGCGAGTTTGGCCCTGAGGGAGGAGTCGCCGTAACGCTTGTGCTCGTCATCGCCATTATGATAGTAGTATACCTTCCCGCAAAGAAAAACGAGCAAAAGGAAAACGCTCAGTAAATAATACCCCGAAAGGCAAACTAATGCAAGCATCTAAAAACGAAATGAAAAAAACAGACAAAATCAAGTCTGCCTGCAAATATGTATATGAAAATACGCCAAAGCTCTCGCTTGTGGCGTTTTCCCTCTGCGCCCTCGCTTTTTTCATCAGGCTCGCTTGCAGGCTGTTTCCTGCATTTGCCGACTTCTTTGTCAGGTATATAGCAGGAGGATTTCGTTTCGTTTTTGCAAATGTGTCGAATGTCGTGCCTTTTTCCTTGGCTGAAATTTTCTTATTGCTTTCCCCTTTTTTGCTTGCGATTCTTATATTCCTGGCAGTAAAGCTTTCAAAAAAGCGAGACCTCGCATTTAAGTATGCTATCTCGATTTTGTCTGTTATCGCATTACTCTATTTTGTGTTTGTGTTCACCTTTGCGACAGGCTACCACACAAGCCCGATAGGCGAAGACTTTGGTCTTGAGGCAAGTGAGGTAAGTGCCAACGAGCTGAAGGATACGGCAAAATGGCTTTCTGCAAGAGCAGGGGAGTGCGCAGACTCACTTGGGCTCACGGGGGAAGAGGAGACAGAGATGCCTTTTTCTTGGAAAGAAATGACGCACGCTCTCAATTCTTCATATGAAAGTCTTAATGAAGAGATTGACTTTGTTTTGCATTATTACACAGTAGTCAAGCCTGTTATATTCAGTAATGCAATGTCATATACGGGGATTCTCGGTGTCCACACCTTCTTTACAGGTGAGGCAAATGTAAACACCGCCTACCCCGATTACACTACGGTATTCACCGCTGCGCATGAGATGGCGCATCAGCGTGGAGTCTCTCGTGAAAACGAGGCGAATTTTGTCGCATTTATGGTTTGTATAAATTCGCAGGACGAGTATATCAGGTATTGCGGATATGTGAATATGTTTGAGTATGTGACGAGTGCGCTGTTTAAAGAGGACGCTTCTGCTTGTACGAACATTATAATTTCCTCGCACCCTGCTATAAAAGCAGAGATGGGCGCATACGCCGAGGCGTACGATAAATATGATGACACTCCCATTGACAACGTGTCGAGCGCAATAAACAACACCTACCTCGAAATACAGGGTACAGAAGGTACAAAAAGCTACGGAATGGTAGTGGATCTGGCTGTGGCATATTACAGGTCCGTGGCGCTCGAGACGGAGTAACACAAATTTTTGATTTGTGTATAATGTAATTAGAAACTTTTTTGTATTTTATTGCAGATTTATGCGCAAAACTATTTCATTTTTGTAATAATTGTGTTATAATATACTTGTATATTATAGTTAGCAGTGTCGAGTGGTCTCGGCGCTATCATCAAAGAGAGGAATTGCCCGATTTTTTCGGTGCGAGAGATATATGGAGCAGATTGTTATCAACGGAGGCAAGACACTCAACGGCAGAGTTGAGGTTAGCGGATCGAAAAACGCCGCATTACCTATCCTTTTTGCCACTATTCTTACCAATGATGTTTCTGTTATAGAAAATGTTCCGCAGATAAATGACGTAAAGCTCACGTTGCAGATTTTGCGCGAGATGGGTGCGACTGTCAAGGAGCTTGACTATACGACCGTCGAAATAGATACGAGAAATGTTGTAGGCGGCACATCCCCCTACGAGCTCGTAAGGAAGATAAGAGGCTCGACCTACCTTATGGGCGCAGAGCTCGGCAGATTTGGCGCGGCACGCGTAGGTTGCCCCGGTGGATGCGACTTTGGTGTCCGTCCTATCGACCAGCATGTAAAAGCGTTTGAAACGCTTGGCGCGACCTTCTCGAACGACAACGGATTTTTCACCCTCACCGCAGAGGATGGACTCAAGGGTTGCAATATATACTTTGATACAGTTTCCGTCGGTGCGACTGTCAATGCGCTTCTTGCCGCTACTACGGCAGAGGGCATAACCATTATCGACAGTCCTGCAAAGGAGCCTCACATAGTCGACCTTGCAAACTTTTTGAATACGTGCGGAGCATCTATCAGCGGCGCAGGTACAGATGTAATAAAGGTAAAGGGTACACCAAATCTCCACGGCTGTACATACACTATTATCCCTGATATGATAGAGGCAGGTACATATATGATAGCCGCAGCGGCTACAGGCGGCGAGATCGAGGTAGCAAACGTTATCCCCAAGCACCTTGAGGCTATTTCAGCCAAGCTTTGCGAAATGCAGGTCGAGGTTATCGAGGGCGATGACTCCGTCGTTGTAAAGGCGACTGATAAGCTGACTAACATCAATGTAAAAACTCTGCCTTACCCCGGTTTCCCTACGGATATGCATCCGCAGATGGCAGCCCTTATGTGCCTTGTGAGCGGTATGGGCAGAATTACAGAAACCATATTTGACAACAGATTTAAATACGTAGAGGAGCTCTCACGTATGGGCGCATCTATCAACGTATTTGACAACGTTGCAATTATCGAGGGTGGCAAGGGTTTTAACCCTGCGCCTGTCAGAGCAGTCGACCTTCGTGCAGGAGCCGCGATGATAATCGCAGGACTTGCCGCAAAGGGAGTGACTGTCATTTCTGACATAGACATCATTGAGCGCGGATATCTTGACATAGTAGAAAAGCTTCGCTCACTTGGTGCAAATATAGAAAAGCGCTCTTCATAAAAGAAAAAACCGTCTAGCCACTAATGGTAGCATGACGGTTTTCTTTTGCTCTTATCTGCGGCGAGTTCTTTTTTGCTTTTTCTTTCTTGTGGCAAAAAGAGCGCCGAGTGCAGAGACGAGGATTATGCATAAATAGGTGAACAGCACGACAGAGGAAGGCAGGGTAGAGCTGCCTCGGAAGAATTGTGAGCATAAAAATATTAAAAGTGAGAACATGCACCCTGAAAGCAGCCCTGACAAAAATCCGTTTGCCCCTCTGAATTTCGCTCCCGAATTGCCACACAAAAACGAGCATATAATTATACAGGAGTATGAAAAGGGAAGGACGAGGCGTGTCGGGTCAGGATTTCTGTATGCGATAAGCGACAAAACCAAAATAAATGCCAAGGCAAACATTACGCCCGACAGCATACCGTATATCCCGCTTGCCACAAATCCCCTTGTGTGCGAATTAGAAATTTTGGCTTGGTGAAGCCTTACGTTATCCATAATAAAAAACCTCCCTAATATATCTGTAACAAATATATTAGAGAGGTTTTGTTTTTATGACGCAAATATGATTAAATCAGTCAGCCTGAGCGTCTTCAGCCTTTACGTCTACGCTTCTTACAGCGCTCTTAAGAAATCTTATCTTTGTCTTGTCCTTGCTTGTCTCGATTGTGATAGTCTCTTCCTTGATGCTGACTATCTTACCGATAACACCGCCGATAGTGGTGATCTCGTCGCCTACCTGAAGAGCATCGCGCATAGCGTTTGCCGCCTTCTCCTGCTTCTTCTGGGGACGAATGAGAAGAAAATAGAAAGCAACTACTACCAAAACAAGCATAATAATGGACATCCAAGAAGAACCTGCCGCTTCGGTCGTTGTTGTCTCGAGCAAAAATGAAAGCATTTATAAATCCTCCGTTTTAATTTTTAATTGCTATTATTATACAACAAAAAAGAGTAAAAAGCAATAGCTTTTTTGATAATAATGAATTAAGAATATTTGAAAAAGCAATTGACATTTTGTGTCGATTGTGGTATTATTATATCAATATGTGACTGGAAGCTTTTGGTGTCGGTATGACTTGTCGGCGGGACTTATAAATGCTTTGTATACAGCTTGTGTATGCGGACATGCGTCTTGCCTGCACGAGCTTTTTTGTTGCAAAAATAAAAAATAGGAGAAAAAGAAATGACTCTCGTTTACAATGTCAAAGACAAACCCCCGTTTGGCAAGACGCTTGTCTTCGCTTTCCAGCAGGTATTGGCTATCTTGGCCGCTACCATCTTGGTTCCTGTAATTGTCGGCAACGGCATGAGCCAAGCAGCTGCACTTTTTGGCGCAGGTGTGGGAACACTCGTGTACCAGATCCTTACAAAGTTTAAGAGCCCTGTATTCCTCGGTTCTTCATTTGCGTTCATTGGTTCAATGTGCGCAGCATTCGGTGGCGCTGTTTCAATTTCAGCAGGCTATGCAGGCTTGATACTCGGTGCTATCCTTGCAGGACTTGTGTATGTAGTTATCGCTATCGTAGTTAAGCTTGCAGGTGTTGCTTGGATAAACAAGCTTATGCCCGTAGTCGTTATCGGTCCTACGGTTGCCCTTATCGGACTTTCCTTGGCAGTTAATGCTGTCAACGACCTTAAGGTAGGTAAGGTTGAGGGTGGTAGCGTTTACGTAGCTCTCGTTTGCGGTATCATTACATTGCTCTCTATCTTTGTATTCTCCGTATACGGCAAGAAGATGGCGAAGCTTATCCCCTTCATTCTCGGTATCGTAGTTGGTTACATTGTAGCATCTATCTTTACAGTTATCGGTCTCCTTACTGACAACGTAGCGCTCCAGCTTATCAACTTCGCTGCTTTCAAGGATATGCAGATATTCGCAATTCCTGATTTCTCATTTGTTGAGGCTCTCAAGGGCATCAAGGATATCGACGCTTCCTTCATCGCTACTGTAGCAGTTGCTTACGTTCCTGTTGCTTTCGTTGTATTCGCAGAGCATATTGCAGACCACAAAAACCTCTCCTCCATCATAGATGCAGACCTTCTTGAAGAACCCGGCTTGCACCGCACATTGCTCGGTGACGGTCTCGGCTCTATGGCAGGTGCTTTCTTCGGCGGATGCCCCAACACCACATATGGCGAGTCCGTTGGTTGCGTAGCTATCACAAAGAACGCTTCTGTTGTTACTATCACAACTACAGCTATTATGTGTATGATTATCTCCTTCTTTGGACCCTTCGTTACATTCCTTTCCTCCATTCCCAACTGTGTAATGGGTGGTGTTTGCGTAGCGCTTTACGGCTTTATCGCAGTATCCGGTCTTAAGATGATTCAGCAGGTAGACCTCAACGAGTCAAAGAACTTGTTCGTTGTTTCCTCTATCCTCATCCCCGGTATCGGTGGCTTGAGCGTATCCTTTGGCAAGGTTACTATCACAACTATTGCTTGCGCTCTTATCCTCGGTATCATCACAAATATTCTTCTTTCAAGAAAGCAGAAGTAATTGAAATAAAGCAGGCGTGATGCAATAGCATCGCGCCTGTTTTTTATTTATAGAAAAAGAGTACGGAATTTTTCCGTACTCTTTTAATTTACACTTATTTATGCTTACGCCTTTTTTGCCTTCTTTGACTCTTTGATTTTAGCCATAAGCTTCTTTTCAAACTTGTTCGGATTGATGGGCAGGGAAACTGTATCGTCCTCCCAGGTCGACATATGCATAGCGTTTGCGAGCTCGACACCACAAATTCCGTCCTCTACGGGAGCATAGAGCTCGTCAAGACCGAGTATCGTGTCTGCCACGTTGTTGATAATACCCTTGTGCTGTACGTTTTCACCGTAGATGTTTATGTTGTGTAGTGAGTGCTTAACATGTGCAAAGCCTTCGTTAGCAGAGTAGCAGTGCTCGCGCTCGTCGCCCTCCAGCTTTTTGAAGGTTAGAGTATTTTTTGTGCGGTTGCTCTCGAAAATGAGAGTTCCCTTTGTTCCCGTTACTTCAAAGCGGTTTGTTCCGGGAGAGTCTGCCGTAGTGGTTATAAATACGCCTGTCGCACCGTTAGGATACTCGCAGTAGGTGGTAACGTCGTCCTCTACCTGAATGTTGTGCCACTTGCCGAAATGACAGAAGGAGCGCACCTTTGCAGGCATCATCCCGACTATCCACTGGAACAAGTCGAGCTGGTGGGGAGCCTGATTATATAGTACGCCTCCGCCCTCGCCTTCCCAAGTGCCTCTCCAGTTTCCACTATCGTAGTAAAACTGTGTTCTGTACCAGTCGGTGATGATCCAGTTTGTGCGCTTTATCTCGCCTATCTCGCCGTCAGCTATCATCTGCTTCATCTTGCGGAATGCGGGATTCGTGCGCTGATTAAACATGATGCCAAGTATCTTGTCGTTTGTTTCGTTGCGCTTGAGCATCTTATTTACCTGCTTGGTGTATACATCAGCAGGCTTGTCTACTATCGCGTGCATGCCGTTGTCCATTGCGAGAATAGCCATCTTGGCATGGTCATAGTGAGGTATCTCTATAAGCACTGTGTCGATAAGTCCCGACTTCATCATTTTCTCTGCATCGTCAAAGTATGCGTAGTCGGGTCCGTATTTCTCCTTTGCCTTGTCAAGCACGGCGGGAGCGTTGTCGCACATAGCAGAAAGCACACCGTTTCTTATCTGTCCATTGACAAAAAGGTCGGCGTAGCACTTACCCTGATTACCCATACCGATGATGCCAAAGCGCACCTTTTCTATCGCTATTTCAGTCCAAGTGCCGTCTTCGTTGCGCTCAAATCCTGCGCGCTTCATTACCTTTTCAAGAGCCTTTACGCCATAGTCGAAACTCTCGTTGTTGTTTGCGAAGCTATACTTGCCTTTAAGCTCCCTCTCGTCAATGCTTGCATAGCCTGAAAACTCTGCAAGGTGAGGCTCAAGTGTGAGGATAATGAGCTTGTCGGGGTTTGCATCGTGAGCTTTGAGAATAGCTTCCTTTATGTAGCCCTCGCCCTCGCCTGCGGGAACTATCATTCTCTCAAAGGAAAGCGCATCCTTGATGTGCATATATTCGAGATGGGGAAGGGAGATGTCAAAGCCCTTGATAGGATCGTTGTCAGTGAGCAGAAAGTTTGCAGGATCGTAGACCGCCTTCAAGTCGGGGAGAGAGACGAGAAGGTCCTTTACTCTGCTGATGTCCTGTCCATATATTTTGCTTTCATTCTCGTGACATAATGTAATCCCTTCTGCTCTTGCGATATCGAGCATAATACCGATGCGACGGATAACCTCGTCTCTGTATTCGTCATATTTTTCGTCGGGAATGAAAAAGCTGAACATTCTTATGTTCTTGGTGTCGAGTATCTTTGCAGCGTTGACAGCGCGCTTGAAAGCTTCAAGATGAGGCTCAAACTCTGCCGTTATATCGTATTTGCCGATAGGCGAGCCGATGGCAGAAACCTTTATGCCGTTTGCATCGAGCTTCTCCTTTACGGCTTTAAGCTCGTCATCTGTCTTGTCAAGTATTCCTGCGCCGTCAATTCCTCTCACCTCAATATAGGTGAGTCCATTTCTCTTGAGCGCGACAATTTGCTCGTCAAATACGCTTGATGCCTCGTCTGCAAAAGCAGAAAACACAAATTTTGCCATAGTGCATTGTCTCCTTAGAAAGAGTTATTTGTTAACGAAGCTCATAGCCGAATGCCCTGAGGGCTTCAATAGAAGCCTTCTTGGCTATCTCTATTTCTTCGGGCGTGTGCTCTGTATCAAAATCGAAGTGAGAGAAGTCAGTATCAGCAAGGCATCTTCTTGTCAACGCCTGATACCATGTCAAGCCTATCGCAAATCTTGCGAGGTCGCTTGCATGCTTGGTGTCGCGATGTACTGAGGGGATGCCCATTTCCAGCAGTGTCTTCATGGTGTAGCCTGCGGGTATTATAGCAGAAGCAGCAATGGCCTCTGCCGCCTTTTTATACGCTATTGCGATGTCGTTATACATCTGCTCGTGAGTCTGGTATCCCAAATTGAGAAGGCTGTTTGAGTCAGCAAGATAGCCCCATGTCTCGTGGATAATTATTCTTGATTTAGGGGAGTACTTTCTGACACAGGCGATTACCTCATCAAGATACGGCTGATAGGAGTCGTAATCCGTCGACAATGAGCTGACCTGCTGAATGGTTACACAGTCCCAATGAGTCGCAAGAAGAGCCTTCTTTATAGACATATTCAAGGCAGACCATTCTCCGTTTACCTCAAGCACGTATGCCTCTTCGTCGCTTTTCATATTTCTAAAGTGAGTAGATAGGGGGCATCCACCGATGTAGAGATTCCACAGTAAGAAGTGGTTTTTGTCTGCTCTCGCAATTTTGTGTATGTAGCGATGAGCATCCTGTGAAAAGCTGTTTCCTATAGATAAAATATTCATCGTCTTTTCTCCTTAAAGTGCGGCGTTTACTTTGTGGCCGTATTTTGTTACTGCCTCATAGGAAAGGCGTTTTGCGAGCTCGATTTCTTCAGGGCTTGCCTCAGCATCGAAATCAAAGTGCGAGAAATCAATGTTCTTTACACTTCTTGCCGTCAAGACCTGATACCATGTCAACGCTATGGCAAATTCGCCAAGACTGTTTGCGTGGAAGGTGTCCTTGTGTACTGTCAGCCCCTTCTTTATCATCGCGTGCATGGTATATCCTGCAGGGATAATACCGTGTGCACCTATTTCCTGTGATGCCTTGTCATAGCAGCCGGCTATCTCACGGAACATATCGTCTCCGTGCTCAAAGCCTACCTTCCCGAGCTTTTCAGAGCCATCCTCGTATTCCCACGTCTGATGTATAAGTATTTTTGCCTTGGGGCAAAGCTCTCTTATAGCATCTGCGAGTACGGATATGTAGGGCTGATATGTGGCGTAGGAGAAGGATCTCGGACTTGCCTGCTGGAGAGTTACATAATCCCAGTCCATAGCAAGAAGCGCCTCTTTAATGGATATTTTATGACCTGACTGTATTCCGTTCACGCCAAGCACGTAGGCTTCATCGTCGGTATGGTAGTTGCGAAAATGCCTTGCAAGGTCGCATCCACCGATATAGAGATTCCATGCCAGAATAGGCTGCTTGTCGTCTCTGCGAGCAATTCTGTGAATGTAGTTGTGGGCATTGACGGAAAAACTATTTCCAATAGAAAGAATATTCATCTTTTGCGTCCCTCTTTATTGTTGTTTTTATTGTTTTCCAAAAAGTGATTTCAGGTTGTTGTAGCTGATCTGCATCTGTTCAAATGCGTCGCCGTATTCCTCCTGCGCATTGTCCTGCTCGACATATATATTTTTCACGCCCGCGGTCTTTGCGACGTCGTAAATGCTTGCAAAATCAAGAATGCCGTTTCCACAAGCACATATCTTGCCCTTACCCTCGGTGGCCATATCCTTGAAGTGCAGGTTTTCCATTCGAGCGCCACTTATGCGCTTTATGTATTCTATCGGGTCCTTGCCTGCATATACTACCCAATAAGTGTCAAGGATGAAATGTAGCTCCTTGAATTCCTCGATCGCAAGGTCGAGATAGCAAGCACCGCCGATGTCGGTAAACTCGTCTGCATGGTTGTGGTAAGCAAGTGAAAGTCCGGCGTCTGCAATTTTCTTTGCAGGCTCTCTCAGCATATCAAATACTGCTCTCGCTTTGTCAAGAGTGTCAAACTCCTTGAGTGCTATCTTGCCTATACCGATTTCAGTGCATCCGTAAAGCTTGTGCTCCGTAATAAGCGCATCCGTATCCTCTACAATACGCTTGACAGGGGAGTGGGTGGAATGTATGGGCAGACAGTATTTTTTTGACAGCTCTGCAATCTGCGTAGGTGTGACCTCTGCGCCAATTCCGGAGAGCTGCACGCACTCGTAACCTATTTTTTTGAGCTTGTCAAAAGTGAGTGAAAGATCCTCGTAATTTTGTGTAAATTGCCTTACCGAATAAAGCTGCGCTCCGAGTTTCATTAGAGTTCTCCTTTTTTATTTGTGTGAATGAAATCGCCGAAAATGGCGATTATTTTACAAGTACACAAATACATTATAGAATATTCAAGCAAAAATTTCTATTGTTATTATTGCAAATGCTATTGCAAATCTTGCTCACTTATGATAGAATAAGTATAAAATGTTCTTTATGTGAATCAATCTTGATTTGGAGACAATATGGTAAACGGTTTTGATTTTGGAGATGTGAGATTTTGTCACGTATTCGACGAGAAGGCGCAGCAGGAGAATTTCTTCCGACATAGCCACGAAACATACGAGATCATCTATGTCATACAGGGAAGTGGTCGCTACGTCGTCGAGGGAAATGAGTGCAAATTATGCAAAAATACTATGATGATATTCAGACCAAACGAATACCATTACGTCAGCATTTCGCCCGATCAGGCATACGAGAGATACGTGCTCTATTTTGACAAGAGCTTTTTACAGGGAATATCGGAAAAGCTCGTGCTCCCCTTTGAAGAAAATCCGCAGAAGCACGGAAACTTTTATTCGGCTGTCGATGTGCCTATGTCAGTATTGCCAATATTTGAAAGGCTTGGTAGTATTTCTGCGTTGCCTGAAGAGCAGGCGCAGATGCTTGCACGCTTGCTTATAGCGGAGCTTGTGCTCTTGCTCTCGCTCGCTGATCCAAAGACGAGCACAAAGGAAAACGAGCCGCTCGGCGCGCGAGTTATAAAATATCTTAACGAAAACATTTCCTCTCAGATATCCCTCGATGAGCTGGCAAAAATATTTTACGTCAGTAAATATTATCTCTGTCGAGCGTTCAGGGCGTATAATGGTATATCCATCGTTGGCTACCTCAACGGCAAAAGGGCAATGATGGCAAAGGAAATGATAGAAAACGGCGAGACTGCGGCAAATGCGGCATTCCGTGTCGGCTTTGGAGATTACTCGTCATTTTACAGAGCCTATAGAAAAGCTCTCGGACATTCCCCAAAGGAAACTGTGCCCGAAAAGTGATCTTTCAGTCGACTTCTTTATTTACGATAAGCACGCAAGGAATTTAAAAAATGAACTACAGTATTCTTGATAAAATAAATAGCCCCGAGGATCTCCGTAGCTTGCCAAAGGAGGAAATTCCTGCTCTTGCAGAAGAGATAAGGAGCTTCCTGATCGAAAAGGTAGAACGCAACGGAGGACATCTTGCATCAAATCTTGGTGTGGTAGAGCTGTCGCTCGCACTCCATCGTGTGTTTGAAACGCCAAAGGATAGAATTATATGGGACGTAGGTCACCAGAGTTATATCCACAAGATAATCACAGGCAGAAAAGATAAGTTTGACCAATTAAGACAAGCAGGTGGACTCTCAGGGTTTACCAGACGTGAGGAGAGCGAGCACGACTGCTTTGGCGCAGGCCATAGTAGCACCTCGATTTCTGCGGCGCTTGGCTTTGCTGAGGCTGATAAGCTTTCGGGAAATAACGCCTATACTGTCGCTGTTATAGGTGACGGCGCTTTTACAGGTGGAATGGTGCACGAGGCGCTCAACAACTGCAGTAAGGATTTAAAGCTTATAATAATCCTCAATGAAAACGAGATGTCTATATCGAAAAATATAGGCGGGTTTGCAAAATATATTGCCCACGTAAGAGCGAGCCGTCGCTATTTGAAAACCAAAAAGCGCACCGCCTCGTTTTTGAAAAAAATCCCTCTTCTCGGAAACGCTCTCTACTGCGCTGTGCGAGATACGAAGCAATGGTTTAAGAACATTCTGTATGCGAGCAATTACTTTGAAGAGCTTGGTTTGTTCTACATCGGTCCCGTTGATGGAAACGATTTTGCCCTTGTGGAAACACTTTTGCAGGAGGCAAAACAGAAGGGCGAGAGTGTAATAATACATCTCAAAACGCAAAAAGGAAAGGGTTATTTGCAGGCAGAAGAAAATCCCAACCTTTATCATAGTGTCTATGTCAATACAGGGGAGGAAAAAAGATTTCCTGAGGTGTTCGGTGAAGAGCTGATAAAAATAGCCGAGCGAGACGAAAAGGTCTGCGCTATAACGGCGGCTATGGCAGATGGCACAGGGCTCTTTGAGTTTTCACAAAAATTCCCCCAGCGCTTTTTCGATGTAGGAATTGCAGAGGAGCATGCGCTCACATTCGGGGCAGGTCTCGCCGCCGCAGGAATGAAGCCGTACTTTGCAGTGTATTCTACGTTCTTGCAGAGAGGATACGACAACCTGCTTCACGACGTTGCGTTACAGCGACTTCCTGTCAGGATTTGTGTTGACAGAGCAGGTCTTGCTACCTCTGACGGCGCAACACATCACGGAATATTTGATGTGGCATTTGCCTCTCACATTCCCGAAGTGGAGATATATTCCCCCTCATGCTTTGGCTCGTTGCGCACTGTTATGGAAGCCACAAAGGACAGTCAATGTCCTGTGTTGATAAGATATTCCAACATTCCCGACAACGAAGAGATAAATAATGAGTTCTATAGCGATGGCAATTTTGACAAGGTATGCGCACTTGCTGACACTTCTGCAAGCGATGCAGATATAGTTATTGTTACCTACGGTCGTGTCGTCAAAGAGGCGTTGAAAGCGAAACAAGCACTTGCGCGTCAAGGGAAAAGGGTAGCTGTTATTCTTGCAGAAAAGCTGAAGCCGTATAGCGATTTTGCAAGGTGTGTGGCAAGCATGCTCCCGAAAAAATGCACACTTGTGTTTCTTGAGGAGGGAATATATTACGGAGGAGCAGGTATGCTGCTTCGTGAGGAGCTTTCCCGACTTGACGGATTTGATTTCAACGAAAGAATTTCACACTACAAAATATTCGCCATTGATGATGATTTTGCCGTCCCCGAGAAAAACGTCAATTATTATGAGTGGTGTGGCATAAGCGCAGGGGATATAGAAAAATATATCCTTGAAAATAATATTTAATTTTTGTAAAAAAAGAGACTAACAGGTTATTTACGCCCGATTAGTCTCCTTTTTTGCTTTTTATACCTTTCTTTCAAAATATTTTGCAGTTACTTTTTCGAATGTAAGGAGTATAATATTAATATGATAATATGTATGCATTTTTGAAAGGTAGGTAACAATGGAACTCATATTGATAAGTGACACCAAGCTCAAGGTTATGCTAAGTGCGACAGATATGCAGAAATATGAGCTTGATAATAATACAATAGACTACGACAATACGGAGACACGCAGGGCATTCTGGCAGATACTCGATGAGGCAAAGCACAAGACGGGCTTCGATGCCGCAAGCGACAAGGTGTTTATACAGGTGTATCCCTCTCGTGGAGGTGGATGCGAGATGTACGTAACCAAGCTCGGTGCGCAGAAGATAGGTGAGGAGCACCACGAGAGCAAAAGAAAAAATACATATTCAGTTCTTCGGGGAAAAACAAGTATATATCGCTTCGAGAGCATCGACGACGTTATATGTGTATGTAAGCGCCTGCGGGCGCTCGGCTACTCTTTTGAGAGTGGACTTTATCGCGCCCGTGACGGAGGCTACGACCTCGTGCTTTATGAAAAGCTCTTGAACAGCGCCTTGCCTGGTCACGCTATTACGGAATATAGCTTTATAGACGAATTTGCCACGCGCAGACATGGGATAATAGAGCTCGCCTACATAAAAGAACACAGCGAGTGTATAGAGAATACACACGCTGTGGAAAGAATGTCTGATTTGTAGGGGTCACATAAGACTGTCGCTCTCTTGCGATTATCTTCGCAAAAGGAATTTGACTGTCTTGAATAGCGCAGAGAAGTTCAGCACGCATATCGCCACGACAAGTATCGCTTGAGTGAGAAGCGTGTGGGGCGCATCGGAAAGTATAAAAGCGCATTGCAATACGAGAATGAGCGTGTTCAATACAAGGGTGGGTATATTCATATTGAATTTGATATATCTCCTTGTCTGGAACGCTCGTATTATGAATACTACAAAGTAGCTCGCAAAAGTGGCGATAGCCGCTCCGTTTGCGCCAAGCTCTGTAGGAATAAGCAAAAGATTGAGTATGATGTTGAGTGCGGCACCGACAAATGCTGTATAAAATGACATCATGCTCTTTTTTTCCATAAGGTATATAACGCCCATAAACGTGACAAGCGAGGAATATACAGTCGCAAGCGCAAGTATGGGGATATATCTCCACGAGGTGTAGTATGACTGGTCAGCCATTATTCTCGTGGCTATCTTTGAAAAGGCGATGAGAAATGCGCCTGTCACAAACATAAGTGACTGGAAGTTGGTAAACGTGACAGAGAAGAATTGCGAGTGCTCCTTGTCTCCTGCCGACCTTTCCTTGACGGCAGAAAACTGCCATGCCTCTATGAATATTCCCGACACGAGAGTAAGCATGGTGGGTATCTTGTACGATACTGTATAAAGACCTGTCACAGAAGCGTCTATCATTTCCATAAGCATATATCTGTCAGCGACATTCGTTATCCACCACAGGATAGTGGTAGGTATAAGAGGTATGCTATACGCCAGCATGCGCTTGAGCGTTGCCACCTTTATAGCTGACACGTCGAGCTCGCGCCAGAGTCTTGCCCACACGAAAATGATTATAGCGCAGACAAAATCGGAAATTACGATAGACAGCACGTATCCCGTTATTCCCATATCGAACACGAGTAAGAAAAGCAGATTGAGCGATATGATTATGAGTGTGCCTATTATTCCTTTCAGCGCAAAGAGTTTCATCATTCCCTTGGAGCGTACGTATTGGGCACACACCGAGTTAAGACAGGAGGAGATAACGTACAGCACGATAAGAAGTCCGTACCCTTGTACCATATCTATCATATTGATAAATGGCGTCAGAAGTGCAAAAATCACACCGTTTGCGATTATCAGGGCAAGACCTGATGAGAATACGCCCTTGCTGTTTTTCTCGTCGTCCATAGCGAGACGGAAAATAGCCTCAAAAAGTCCGAGCGAGAGCACGGGAATGAGTAGATTTGCCGTCTGGGTTATAATGTCAGCGACACCATATTCCTCAGTAGAAAGGCATGCGGTGTAAAAGCGCACGAGGAAAAACACGAGTAGCTTCGAGCTGAACGTTCCTATACCGAGTATAGTGGTGTTTGAAATAAGCCGTTTGTATTTGTCCATATTTTTGTGTTTGGTTTCTCCGATAGGATTTTTAGATAATATAAGACCTTGTGTAGTGACACGATAAAGCCTTATAAAAGCCTTATGCTTATAGCCTTGTTAATTAAAGGCACACCGGAAAGTGTGCCTTATGTATAATTATTTCTGTGTCTTTTCTATGTCAGTTATCATATCTACTCTCACCTTGTGGCGTCCGCCCTCAAATTCTGATGAGAGGAAGAGATCTACTATATCCTTTGCAAGTCCGGGACCTATTACTCTTGCGCCCATGCAGAGCACGTTTGCATCATTGTGCATGCGTGTCATTCTTGCGCTGAATGTGTCTCCGCAAACTGCGGCTCTGATGCCGTCATACTTGTTTGCCGCCATGCTCATTCCGATGCCTGTACCACATACGAGAATACCGAGAGAGGTGTCAAGCTCTGCTTGTACGCTCTTTGCTACAGCACTTGCAAATTCGGGGTAATGGCAGGACTCGGAGCTATTTGTGCCACAGTCAACTACCTCGTATCCCTTTCCGCCTATGTATGCGATGAGCTCCTCTTTAAGCTCGTAGCCTGCTGAATCTGCGCCTATGTAAATCTTTTTCATTTTATATCTCCTGTTTTTTATATATGATTTGTGTTTTTTACTGCTTGCTTTCCATACGCTCGAGTCGCTCTCTTTCGGCAGAGGGCATGCGCAGGTAGGTGGGCGAGAGGGAAGTGTCTGTTGCGAGTGTGCCATCATTGTAGCTACGGAGAGCGCACTTGGCGACCGAAACTGCATTTTGCGGTATGAGGGCATCGGGGGTGTCGGGCGCATCGATATCCTTCATTGACTGATGGTTTTTTACGACCGAGTATCCGTCGCCTGAGAGATAGATCTTCTCGCCTTGGTAGGATTTTTTAAGCTCGTCTGCCAATTCCTCTATAGAAATCGCTCTATCCTCTGTAAGTCTTACAAGGCGATCACCCTCACGCTTGAAGAGTGCGTTATAAACTTGATTCCTTCTCGCGTCCATTACAGGACAGTATATGCCGTCGAGAGGGAAGAGATTCTGCGCAAGCGATTCAAGCGTTGACACAGATGCGCAGGGAATATTCTTGCCGAATGCCAGTCCCTTTATGACCGATGCACCTATGCGCACGCCTGTAAAAGAGCCGGGCCCTACATTGCATGCGAAAAGCTCTACGTCAGAGATGGATAGCGATGCTCTTTTGAGGCAGTCCTCTGCCATGGGCAAAAGGATTTCGCTATGCGTCATTCCGTTATCACAGCTAAACGAGGCGAGCGTCTTGCCACCGTCGCATACTGCGGCACACGCTACCTTTGCGGTGCTGTCAAGAGCAAGTATTATCATAACGATTCTATCTCCTTTAAGGTGATTATCCTTTGCTCCTCTGAATTTTGAGTTCTCGCTATGTTGACTGTCAAGGCATCATCAGGGATAAATTCCGTAATGTTTTCACTCCACTCGCAAAGGCAAAAGCCCTTTTGCTCAAGGTAGTCGTAAAAGCCTATTGATATCAGGTCGTCCTCGCTTTCCACTCTGTACATATCAAAATGGAAAATAGGAAAATCACCACGTCTGTATTCATTTACTATAGTGTACGTAGGGCTCTTTACACCGCTTGTGTTGAGAGCAGAGCAAAAGCCTCGTACAAATGCAGTCTTGCCCACGCCCATCTCACCAAAAAGAGAGATAAATGAGGGGATTTTGTTTTCATTCACAAGATGGAGTGCCAGCCTTTTGCCGAGTTCCTCGGTTTCCATCGGGGAGTTTGTAGTAATTTCCATACGCCACCATCAGTCCTGACTCGCAGGCTCATTTGATTTGAAGCGGAACTTGTTTTCTTCACCCTTACTAAGTCTTGCAATATTCGTTCTGTGACAGAAGATTATCACAAGCCCGATGAGGGCGCATATTCCCGTAATTGCAGGATTGTTAGACTCAAGAATGTTCATACTCGCCTGTACAGTGAAGGGGAGGAAGAACGATATAGCTATAGAGCCTACGGAAATGTATTTCGTCATAGCCACAAGTGCGACAAATACAAAGAGCAGCAAAAGGAAAACAAACGGAGCGAGCACAAGCACTGCCGCTGAAGCGCTCAACACGCCCTTGCCGCCCTTGAAGCCGTAGAATATTGGCTTGATATGACCTATCATACAGAAGAATGCGCTGAGATAGCATATAGGCTGATATGAAAGACCACCCTCATAGAGAAAACCGAAGAAGAATGCAGTAATGAGGACAGATATGATAGCCTTTAAAATATCTCCCGCAAGAGTGAAGCCTGCCGCCTTTACTCCATATGTGCGATAGATGTTTGTCAGTCCTGCATTTCCACTTCCGTGAGTGCGGACATCCTCCTTGTATAATGCTCGTGAAACTATTATTCCCGTATTGATGCTGCCAAGCAGATATGCCACTATCATACAAGCGGCGATACAAATCAGATATATAACTGACTGGGATTGATTTAAGACAAACTCATTCTGGCTCAAATCAATGCCAAACGATTTTACAAGATATCCGTATTGAAACATAAATTCTCCATATCTCCGTAATCATGTTTAGATAATATTTTATATACTACATTATTATACCATTTTTTGAATTAAAGTCAATAGAAAAAAAGTAAATGTGTCCCCACACGACACTTTTTGTTATATGCGATGAAAAAATCGCGCCAAAGACAGATTTTTCGACTTGAAAAAACAGCTTTTGTGTGTTAGAATTATAATACATAATCAAAGAGAGGGAGGCTTCAGAGGTGAACAAAATCATACAGGATTTTTTCAAAAGAGAAAAAATTGAATATTACGGAGTGCTTCCCGTAGATGAATGTCGCTTTATTCGCAAGCACCTGCTTGACAGGGCGGAGGAGGCTCACTCCTTTTGCGCAAAAAGTGCAATCTGCTATGCTGTGCCTTATTACACCGAGGGGGAGGGCAACATCTCGCGATACGCCTTTTCACTAGATTATCACGCCTATATGTCCTCTCTTTCACAGAGACTTTGCGAGTTCTTGTCTTTGAACTTCGTCGGTAGCCACAGCGTCGGCTTTTGTGACCATTCTCCCGTTGACGAGGTGAGGCTCGGTGCAAAATGTGGTCTTGGAGTAGTGGGGGAAAACCGACTTCTGATTACAGAAAAATATTCTTCCTTCGTCTTTATAGGTGAGGTTTTTACAGATGTAAGCGCAGAAACGCTTGGTTATAAATCGGCAGAAGATGAAAAAGCATGCCTTTCGTGTGGCAAGTGCAAGGTCGCCTGCCCGAGCCAATCGCTTGGTGAGAGTGGCAGAGAATGTCTTTCTGCACTCACACAGAAAAAGGGAGAGCTCTCTCAAGATGAAATAAAGGCAATCGAAAAAAGTGGGTGTGCATGGGGCTGCGATGTCTGTCAGGACATATGCCCTCACACGAAAAAGGCTATATGCGACGGCACTATGGTGACGCCTGTAGAATACTTCCACGAGAAAAAAATCACACATCTTGACTGTAAAATCTTAGATGAAATGGAAGAAAAAGAATTTTCCGCTCGCGCTTATGCGTGGAGAAAACGGGATACAATAAAAAGAAATCTCGAAATACTTGAAAAGGCGGAAAATGAAAAACAAGAAGAACTCGCAGCGGGAGAAAAACTACAAAAATAAGCAAAATAAAGCAAATAAATCAGAGCAGAACATAAAAGCACATCAAAACCCAAGCACGAGCGAGGTTTTGATGCATAGTCAAAAAAGTTATTTTTCATACCTTTGGAAGCTGATAAAAGAGAGCAATCGCTATAAGCTATACGAAAAGGCTTGGAGATATTTTCGTCCGTTTCGTATTGCTTTTCGCATTTTGCGTTGGGTATTCATTTTGCTCACATGGATACAGGCGAGTGCATTGCTTATCGTCGCGGCGGCGCTTGCGCTTCTCGCTGCTCCTGTCGTTGCTCTTTTCGTTTTGGTCTTTTTCCTTTTCGTGCGAATAGATGCGACCCTTAAGATACGTTGTGATGGAGATGTTCTGCGAGGCAAGAGGGTAGTAGTCCTTTTTCGAAATCAGGAATTCAGCAAATATTTCTCGGATAGCGTGTCGCTCTTGTCTCGGGATTATGTGGTGCTTGTGGTGTGCGATATGTTTGCTTGGCGATACAAAAATGCTTCTGCCGAAGAAAAACGTTTCTTTTTGAACAGGCTTGAGCTCGACGACGGAGCGTTTTTGGTCCGTGCTCACTATTTCTTTTTCTTAAAAAGCAGGGCGCTCGCTTGTGCGCAAAGGGTGTTTTTCGTGTATTGAGTTTTCACATGCGCGATGCTCTTGCTTGATTTTTTTGTTTGTAGTATTTACAAGCAAGGATAAAAATGTTATACTAAAGCGTATCCGCCTGTAGCTCAGCTGGATAGAGTACCGGATTCCGATTCCGTTGGTCGTAGGTTCGAATCCTATCAGGCGGGCCAAAGCCGACAAGACTTCGCTTGTCGGCTTTTTTGTTTCATTTCACGCTTGTGCTTTCTGCTCATGTAAACGGTGTGCGGAAAAAGTGCTATACATATTGACTTTTTTCCCTGTTTATGTTACAATAGATTTGTTATAAATACAACTTTTGAGAGGTATGCTATGAACTTTTTTGATGAATTGGCAAATTATGATTCAGAGGTGTTTGAGGCGTGCGATCTTGAGCTGAAAAGACAGCAGCACAACATCGAGCTTATAGCTTCTGAAAATATCGTTTCTCGTGCAGTGCTTTTGGCAGCGGGAACAGTTCTTACAAACAAATACGCCGAGGGTTACCCCGGCAAGAGATATTACGGTGGATGCCAGTGCGTTGACATCGTAGAGAATATTGCACGCGAGAGAGCAAAGAAGCTCTTTGGCGCAGAGCATGCGAATGTTCAGCCTCATAGTGGCGCATCTGCAAATCTTGCAGTATTCTTTGCACTCCTTAACCCCGGTGATACAGTAATGGGCCTTAATCTTGCACATGGTGGACACCTTTCCCATGGCTCTCCTGTAAATATATCAGGTAAGTATTTCAATATTGTGCCTTACTGCGTTTCCGACGATACGGAAACTCTTGACTACGAGTCCATCAGAGCTACAGCGCTTGAGTGCAAGCCCAAGATGATCATTGCAGGCGCAAGTGCTTATTCAAGAACTATTGATTTTGCAAAGATAAGAGAGATAGCTGATGAGGTTGGCGCATATTTCATGGTTGATATGGCTCATATAGCAGGTCTTGTAGCTGCAGGACTTCACCCCAATCCCGTACCCCATGCGCATGTAGTTACTACCACTACACACAAGACGCTTCGCGGTCCTCGTGGTGGACTTATCCTTTGTCGTGAGGAGTTCGCAAAGCAGATAGACAAGGCAGTTTTCCCAGGCACACAGGGTGGCCCTCTTATGCACATAATCGCCGCAAAGGCAGTGGCTCTCGGCGAGGCTCTTACCGATGAGTTCAAGGAATATCAGGCGCAGATAGTTAAGAATGCAAGCGTTCTTTGCGAGGCGCTCAAGAGCGAGGGCTTCAGAGTGGTTTCTGACGGAACTGACAACCACCTTATGCTCATCGACCTTCGCCCCTTTGGTATAACGGGTAAGGAGTTTGAGCATCGTCTTGACGAGGTTCATATTACAGTAAACAAGAACGCTATTCCCAACGACCCTGAAAGTCCCTTCGTTACAAGTGGTATCCGTGTAGGTACACCTGCTGTAACAAGCAGAGGCTTCAAGGAAGAGGAGATGCTCAAGATAGCAAAGTGGATGGGCGCTATCGCTTCTGATTTTGAGGCAAACAAGGATAAGGTAACTCGCGAGGTTATGGAGCTTTGCGAGAAGTTCCCCATCTATTCCTAATAAGTATTGATTTTTACGAAATACGGCTGTCCTTTTTGGAGGATAGCCGTATTTATTCATAATATAATTATATTTAAGGAAACTTTTTTCTTTTGGCTATTGACTTTTTTTGTCGTCTGTGCTATACTTTGTATAGTTTTTATCAGTTGAAAACATTTAAACACGATGACCAGAAACAAGTAGCGCTATTTTAAGCCTGCAGAGAGCTGTCGGACGGTGCAAGACAGAGGTGGAGAATAGATGTGAATACATTTTGCGAGTGGCGTGCCGAATTTTGAGTAGGACACGACGGGAGTGCCCGATATAGCACCAGGGTATATATGTACCCGATGAGGTCCATACTGCGAGGCATGGATGAACTGAGGTGGTAACACGAGATCTCTCGTCCTCTGAATTAAGTTTCAGGGGCTTTTTTTATTGCCCCAAAAGGAAGGATTTTAAATTATGCCAATTACCGAAATTTTGCAAAAGAATGCGGATTTTTACCCCAACGACATAAGTCTTGTGGAAATAAATCCTCAGCTTGAAAATCATCAGAGATTGACTTGGAGAGAGTATTCCTTGATAGAGTCAAATCCCAATGAGGCATATCGTAAGGAGCTCACTTGGGGGGATTTCAACAAGCAGGCAAACAGATTTGCAAATCTGCTTTTGACACGAGGAATTAAAAAGGGTGACAAGGTAGCCATTTTGCTTATGAACTGCATTGACTGGCTTCCTATATACTTTGGTATCTTGAAGACGGGAGCTATGGCAGTACCCCTCAACTACCGTTATACATCAGATGAGATCAAGTATTGTCTTGATCTTTCCGACTCGGATTTCATTATCTTTGGCCCTGAATTTACAGGACGTATAGAGCAGATATTCTCACGTGTAAAGCGTATAAAGACGTGGCTCTATCTCGGAGATGACTGTCCGACCTTTGCAGAAAGCTATGAGAGCTTGATCTCATACTGCTCCTCAAAGAGCCCCAAGATAAAATTGACAGACGACGATGATGCGGCTATATATTTCTCGTCGGGAACTACAGGCTTCCCCAAGGCGATAATACATAAGCACAGGAGTCTTGTTCACGCCGCTATGACGGAGCAGACCCACCACTCACAGACAAAGGACGATAACTTCCTCTGCATTCCTCCTCTCTATCATACAGGAGCAAAAATGCACTGGTTTGGTAGCTTCCTTGTCGGTGGAAAGGCGGTTATCCTCAAGGGTATAAAGCCCGAGTGGATACTTGAAACTGCCGCAAGAGAGCAGTGTAGCATAGTATGGCTGCTCGTTCCGTGGGCGCAGGATATACTCGACTCTCTCGACAGAGGAGATCTCAAACTCTCCGACTATGACCTTTCAAAGTGGAGATTGATGCATATAGGCGCACAGCCTGTACCTCCGAGCCTTATAAAGCGCTGGAAAAAGTATTTCCCCCATCATCAGTATGACACAAACTACGGACTTTCCGAGTCTATAGGCCCTGGCTGTGTGCATCTTGGCGTCGAGAACATACACAAGGTAGGCGCTATAGGTAAGGCAGGCTTTGGCTGGCAGACAAAGATAATAGACGAAAACGGAAATATAGTCGAGCGTGGCGAGGTCGGTGAGCTCGCAGTAAAGGGACCTGGCGTTATGACCGCTTACTACAAGGACGAGCGCGCTACTGCCGAGGTTTTACATGACGGATGGCTTCACACAGGTGATATGGCGCAGGAAGACGCAGACGGATTTATCTTCCTTGTTGACAGAAAGAAGGATGTTATCATTTCTGGTGGTGAAAACCTTTATCCTGTACAGATAGAGGACTTTATCCGCAAAAACGATAAGGTCAGCGATGTAGCCGTTATCGGCTTGCCCGATGCAAGACTTGGCGAGATAGCCGCGGCTATCGTTCAGGTAAAGGATGGAATGACCTTGACACAGGAGGAGCTTGACGACTTCTTCCTTGAATTGCCGAGATATAAGAGACCGAGAAAGGTCATCTTTGCAGACGTGCCGAGAAACCCCACAGGAAAGATAGAAAAGCCCAAGCTTCGCCAGATTTATTGTGGCGAGAGCGTTGTCGCACAGCAAAACGAAATTAAGTAATCCTTGAAAGGAATTCAAATATGAAAAAACTCATGCTTGGAAATGAGGCAGTTGCCAGAGGAGCATACGAGGCAGGCGTTAATGTAGTCGCCTCTTACCCTGGAACACCCTCTACAGAAATTACCGAAAATATTGTTAAGTACGATGAGATATATGCTGAATGGTCGCCTAATGAGAAGGTGGCGGCAGAGGTCGCTATAGGTGCGTCTATCGGTGGCGCGAGAAGTATGTCCTGCATGAAGCACGTAGGTCTTAACGTAATGGCAGACCCCATATTTACAGTAAGCTATACAGGCGTAAACGGCGGACTTGTTTTCTGCGTTGCAGATGACCCCGGAATGCACTCGTCCCAGAACGAGCAGGATTCCCGTCACTATGCAGAGGCATCTAAGATAACGATGCTTGAGCCCTCGGATTCCGAGGAGTGCAAGGAATACACTCGCATGGCGTTTGACATAAGCGAGCGCTTTGACACGCCTGTATTCATTCGCTTGTCTACAAGAGTATCTCACTCACAGAGCTTGGTAGAGCTTGGCGAAAGAGCAAATATAGAGCTTAAGCCCTACGAGAAAAACGTGCAGAAGTACGTTATGATGCCTGCTATGGCAGTCAAGAGACACGTAGTGGTAGAGGACAGAATGAAGGCGCTCGAGGAGTTTGCAAACACATCTGACCTCAACGTTGAGGAGATCAACGACGGATGTGAAATAGGTGTTATCACATCGGGAATTTCCTATATGTATGCAAAAGAAGCTCTTGGAAACGAGGTAAGCTACCTCAAGCTCGGAATGGTATATCCGCTCCCCTCGGAGAAGATAAAGGCATTTGCCGCAAAGATGAAGAGGGTAGTTGTAATCGAGGAGCTTGATCCTTTTATAGAAAATGCATGTCGTGCAATGGGACTTGCAGTAGAGGGCAAGAGCCACTTCACTCTGCTCGGCGAATACACTCCCGCTATGATAAAAAAAGCAGTTTTGGACGAGGATGCTCCCGAGTTTGACGCTCCCAAGGAAGACATTCCGGTACGTCCTCCTGTAATGTGCGCGGGCTGTCCTCACAGAGCGACATTCTATGTGCTCAAGAAGCTCGGACTTGTAGTTTCGGGCGATATCGGATGCTACACGCTCGGCGCTGTCGCTCCTCTTGCGAGTGTTGACACCACCATATGCATGGGCGCTTCTGTAAGTGCGGCACATGGTATGGCAAAGGCGCGTGGCGCAGAGTTCAACAAGAAGCTCGTTTCCGTTATAGGCGACTCCACGTTTATACATTCAGGTATCACAGGTCTTATCGACATCGTGTATAACAAGGGCGCAAACACAGTAATTATCCTTGATAACTCTATCACAGGTATGACAGGCCATCAGGAAAACCCCACAACAGGCTATACTATCAGAGGTGAAGAAACTCGTGCAGTAGACCTTTTGGCTCTTTGTCGAGCAGTCGGTATAGACAACGTAGTTGTTGCAGATCCCTTCGACCTTGACAACTTCGAGAAGATAGTGAAAGAGGAAACAAACAGAGCAGAGCCCTCCGTCATTATCGCACAGCGTCCCTGCGCACTTCTCAAGCGAGTTAAGTACACAGGCCATTGCTCGATCGACAGTGAAAAGTGCAAGAAGTGTAAGAAGTGCATGAAGCTCGGATGCCCTGCAATTTCAGTAATTGACGGCGCTGTAAAGATAGATTTGACACAGTGCAACGGATGCGGACTTTGTATAAACGTATGCCCGTTCGATGCTATAGAAAAGAAGGAGGACTGACAAATGAACAAGAACGTAATGATAGTCGGCGTAGGCGGTCAGGGAACACTCCTTGCATCGAGAATACTCGGAAATGCTGTAATCAGTCAGGGACACGATGTAAAGGTCTCTGAGGTTCACGGAATGAGCCAGAGAGGTGGAAGCGTTGTTACATACGTAAAATACGGTGACAAGGTATATTCACCTATTATTGATAAGGGTGAGGCTGACATTATTCTCGCGTTTGAGTTGCTTGAGGCTTACAGAGCGCTCCCTTACTTGAAAAAGGGTGGAATAATGATCATCAACGACAGAGAAATTTCTCCTATGCCTGTAATTACAGGAGCGATGAAATATCCCGAAAAAATTAAAGAGAAAATAGCAGAAAAGGCAAACATCGTTACCCTTGACGCTCTTGAGATTGCAATAAAGGCAGGAAATTTCAAGGCAGTAAACGTAGTTTTAATCGGTGTAATGGCAAAGAATACGGACATTCCTTACGATGTGTGGGTAGAAACAATAAAGAGCACAGTGCCCTCGAAGTTCTTGGATGTAAACCTTGCCGCATTTGATATGGGTTATAATTATTAAGCTTAACATTTGATTTTTAAGAGGTAACTAAAATGATACACCAGAAGGATATAGAATGCATGCCTCGCGAGGAGCTTAAAAAGCTCCAGAGCGAACGCCTTGTATGGCAGGTAAAGAGAATGTACGAAAGAGTAGAGCTCTTCCGTACGAGAATGGATGAAATAGGTCTTAAGCCTGAGGATATTCACGGCATAGAGGACCTCCACCGTCTCCCTTTCTCCTACAAACAGGATCTGCGCGATTATTATCCCTACGGACTCTTTGCAGAGAGCATGGATAAGATAGTGCGAGTTCACGCTTCGTCCGGAACTACAGGAAAGCAGATAGTAGTAGGTTATACACGAAAGGACCTTGAAAGCTGGGCAAACTGCTTTGCAAGAGCGCTCAAGGCTACAGGCGCTGATGAAAACTCTTTCGTTCAGGTTTCCTACGGCTATGGTCTATTTACAGGTGGTCTTGGCGCGCATGAGGGCTCACAGCTCATTGGCGCTACAGTAATTCCTACTTCCGCAGGAAATACCCCCAGACAGATACAGACAATGATAGATTTCGGCGCTACCGTGCTTTGCTGTACTCCTTCATATGCGCTCTTCCTCGCTGAAACCATTGAGGAAATGGGCGTAAAGGATCAGCTCAAACTCAAGGCGGGAATTTTCGGTGCTGAGCCTTGGACAGAGGAGATGCGCCACACCATCGAAGAAAAGCTTGGTATCAAGGCATATGATATTTACGGCCTTTCCGAGATAATGGGACCTGGAGTATCATACGAGTGCGAATGCCAGTGCGGAATGCACGTGTGCGAGGACTTGTTTATCCCTGAAATAATAGATCCCGACACCCTTGAGGTTCTCCCTGAGGGAAGCTCGGGCGAGCTTGTATTCACCACACTAACAAAGGAAGGCTTCCCACTCATCAGATACAGAACAAGAGATATCTGCTCGCTCAATTACGAGACCTGTAAGTGTGGCAGGACCTTCGTCAGAATGAACAAGCCATCTGGCAGAAGCGACGACATGCTTATTATCCGTGGCGTAAATGTGTTCCCCTCACAGATCGAGGAGGTTATCATAAAGTCGAGTGGCGTTACTCCTAACTATCAGATTATCGTAGACAGAGTAAACAATACAGACACATTCGACCTCAATGTAGAAATGAACGAGGAGCTCTTCTCAGACGACGTTAAGTCCGTTATCGCAGTAGAGAAGAACATTACAGAGCAGCTTCGCTCCACTCTCGGTATAGGCGTCAAGGTGCACCTTGTAAACCCCAAATCTATTGCGAGAAGCGAAGGCAAGGCAAAGCGCGTAATAGATAACAGAAAGCTTAGATAAGGAGAATTGAATATGGCTATAACACAATTATCCGTTTTTGTAGAGAATAAAGCCGGCAGACTCGCCACAATAGTAGACCTTCTCGGAAAAAACAACATAAATATGAGAGCGCTTTCAATAGCAGATACCGCAGACTTCGGTATCCTTCGCATCATTGTTGACGATTCTCAGCGCGCCATCTCCTTGCTCTCCGATGCAGGGATTATGGTAAAGCGTACAAAGGTTATCGCAGTTGCTATCGACGATGTTCCCGGCGGGCTTTCAAAGATACTTACCACACTTAGCAATAACGGAGTAGTGATAGAGTATATGTACGCCTTTGTAGGAAAGACTCACACAAAGGCTATCACAGTTATCAGAACTGATGATATAAACAAGACGCTTGACGTGCTTGAAAAGAACGATATTCATGCAATAGGCGATGAGGAAATACAGGACATCTGATTTCCGTTCGCAACAAAAACCGCTATGGTGATTTCACCATAGCGGTTTTTATATGTGTAACTTAATAATATAACTATCTAAAGCAAAAACAGCTCTGCCGAAAGGCAAAGCTGTTTTTTTGTAGCTTAAATTAGTCGATAACCTTTACAATGTAGGGAGCCATCTCTGCCTCGAGCTGTGCCTTTTCCTCAGCCTCAGCCTTTGCAGCAGCGATTCTCTCTGCCTTTTCAGCCTCTCTGCGAGCCATCTCTTCGATCTTCTTTGTGTCCTCGATGAGTGCCTTCATGGAAAGGCTGAGCTTACGATGCTCGTCGTCGATCTCGGTGATCTTAACATCAACCTCCTGACCGATTGTAAGAACTTCCTTGGGATCCTCTATTCTGTCGTGAGAAATCTTGGAGATGTGGATAAGACCGTCAACACCATCAGCAACCTCAGCAAATGCTCCGAAGGGCATAAGGTTTACTATCTTAGCCTTTGTAACGTCGCCTTCCTTGAAGTTCTTTGTGAACTGGTACCAGGAATCCATCTCCTGTGTCTTGTATCCGAGAGAAATGCGCTTCTTTTCTACGTCAAGCTCCTTGACATATACATCGATCTGCTGACCGATTGTAAGAACCTGTGAAGGATGCTTGATACGCTTCCAGGAAAGCTCTGTGTTGTGAACCATGCCGTCGATACCGCCGATGTCCACAAATGCGCCGTAGGGTGCAAAATTCTTAACTGTACCCATATAGTGCTTACCTTCCTCGATGCCTGCCCAAGCAGCAGCCTCAGCTGCCTTGCGCTGCTCGTTGAGGATAACCTTTATAGAAGCAACTGCATGCTTGCGGTGCTCGTCGATGTCGATAATTCTTACGCTCTGTGTTGTGCCTACGAGTGTAGAAATATCAGCATCTCTGGAAAGACCTGTCTGGGAAGCGGGAATGAATATCTCATTACCCTTGATAGAGATCAAAAGACCTCCCTTGAGTGCCTTTGTGATTGTTCCTTCAAGTGTAGCGCCCTCCTTGTAGAGATTGCGGATTTCTACCCAGCTGTTGTCAGCGTCTACTCTCTTCTTAGAGAGAGTAGCAGTACCCTTACCATCCTCTACTCTGATTACGAAAGCGGTGATTTCGCTTCCCACTGCAAACATTTTACGCAGGTCGGCAGAGTTATCATCGGTGATCTGCTCACGGGGGATTATTCCCGTAACTTTTGTACCAAGGTCTACGTAGACTTCATTGTCAGCAATAGCCGTAATGATACCGTGCACTGTTTCTCCTGTATGTAAAGTTTTGAGTGATTGTTCCAGCATTTGTTCAAAATTTTCGCCAGTCATGTTTTTATAAACCTCCATTATTATACCGTTCGGAGTTGAAGCTCCGGCGGTTATTGCAACTTTAGAATTTGTGAGGAGCAGGTCGGGAGGCAGCTCGTCTGCCGTCTCTATCCATACCGTGCTCGGACATAGCTTTTTACACAGCTCATACAGCTTTGCTGTATTTGAGCTCGTCTTTCCACCCACGACGACTATCGCATCGGAGCTTTCAGCAAGCTCAAGGGCTTCGGTCTGCCTGTCCTCAGTCACACTACATATTGTATCAAAAAATTTTGCATTTGTATATAGTTTTTCGATATTTTTTTGACTTTTTTTCCACAGTTTTAGATTTTGTGTGGTCTGAGCAGCAAAAACTAACTGTTTTTTGTCAAAAACGCCTTGTTTTTGAAGCTCTTCAAATTCTTCTTCAGACGAGAAGATGTATTTTTCTCCCTTTACGTAACTCAAAATGCCTTGAACCTCGGGATGATTTTCCGTACCGAGAAGAACGAAGCGCGTGCTTTCATCTGTATTTTCGTCAGCAATTTTGTGAATGCGCTTTACGAAGGGGCAGGTGAGGTCGCTGACACTAAAGCCCTCGTATTCCTCCTCCAGCTCTCGTAGCTTGCGCTCTACGTCGGCAGGAATTCCGTGTGTCCTGATTACGAGGTGTACTTTCTTGCCATTCTCGCTTTTTCTTGCAAGAGCCTCTGCCTCTTCAAAGGTGACACTGTGTACGCCACGCTTTTCAAGGGAAGTGACGTAGACGTCGTTGTGTATCAGCTTTCCTAAGGTGTATATTTCGGTATCACCGTCATTTGTGGAAATAAGGCTCTCGACAAAATCTGTCGCGCGCTTTACACCAAAGCAAAATCCGGCATGCTTTGCAATTGTGATGCTCATTGTTCCTCATTTGTGGCTATGCTTGGGGAAAAATCGCCCAGCCTGCATATCTCGGAAAAAATTCTTTCCGTCGCCGCCTTGTATTCCTTGCTTCCGCCTGATGAAAATCCTAATTCGCTGTATTCGATGGGCTTTCCTATGATTACGTCAACTCGGCGAAAAAGAGAGTATTTCTGTTTTTTTGTTTTGATGCATACGGGAATTACCGTAGCTTTTGAGTGGTACGCTATCATACCTGCTCCATTTTTGACCTCGGTATCAGCAGGGTTTTTGCCCTTGCATCTCGTGCCCTGCGGGAATATAGCTATCGCCTCACCGTTTTTTACGAGCGAGATAGCCTTTTTCATGGCGCCGACATCTCCACCCTTGCGCTCGAGCTTACATCCACCGAGAGCGATAATAGCAGAGCGCAAAATCGGTATTTTGAAAAGCTCTGCCTTTGCGAGATAGCGCAGACGCCTGCTTTTAGGCAGACATGCGGAGATGGAAAAAACGTCCCAAAGCGAAACGTGGTTTGCGCATACTATACATCCGCCTTCAAGAGGGAAGTTGTCCTGTCCCTGTGGCTTGAGCTGGAGGATAAAACGGAAGAATTTCGCAAAGAGGGTATGGAAAACACGATAAAATCTCGATTGCTCTATCTTGCTTTCGGATGTTTTTTCACCGCTGTCAGCGTTTTTTTTTACTTGGTCGTCAGGAGAGTTTTTTTTTAAGCCGTTTTCGATAATTCTGATAGCCTCTGCGACAGTTTCCTCTGCAGAAAGCTCGGAGTTGTCGAGGACTGTGGCGTCGGGAGCGGCGATGGCGGGAGCGACTGCTCTCGTGCTATCGTTTGTGTCTCTCTGTATCATATCTGCGAGCACCTCCTCGTAGGTGGTGGAAATGCCCTTTGCGATAAGCTCAGCATATCTGCGCTTTGCTCTCGCCTCATTTGATGCAGTGAGGAATATCTTGACGTCTGCATCGGGGAATATAACTGTGCCGATGTCACGTCCGTCCATTATAATATCGTTTGTGTTGGCGATAGAGCGCTGCATATCCAAAAGGAATGCTCGCACCTCAGGAATAGCAGAAACCTTTGACGCATACATAGAGATCTCCGGAGTACGTATTTTGTCGCCTACGTCCTCGCCACAGAGAAATACGTGCTGCTCGCCGTCAATAAAGCGCATATCCGCAACGACGGAGGGAAGTGCTGCAACAACGGCGGCACTATCGTCGGGGGAAATGCCGTTTTTCTGCATATAAAGTCCGACTGTGCGATAAAGCGCGCCTGTGTCGACATATACTATGTTCATTTTGTGAGCTACGGCGCGTGCAAGACTGCTTTTTCCTGCTCCGCTAGGTCCGTCAACTGCAATTTTTATCATATCTGTGTCCTTTCGTTATTCTGCCGCGCTTACACCGGCAAGATATCCTGTAGAAAATGCTATCTGCAGATTGTATCCGCCTGTATAGGCATCGACGTCTATTATTTCACCTGCAAAGTACAAGTCGTCCTTTAGCTTGGACATCATTGTCTTGGGTGATATTTCCTTTGTTTCCACACCACCTGAAGTGATAATAGCCTCCTCAATAGGTCTGAGCGAGGAAAGCTTGATTTCAAGTCCCTTGATTACAGACAATAGCTTTTTGCGCTCTGCCTTTGTTACAGAGTTTACCTTTGTATCAGGAGAAATTCCTGACAGCTCTATTACTACGTCTATCATCTTGGATGGCAATAAATCGTTCAGCGCATTTGCGAAATCTCTGTTTGCATACTTGCCAAAATCAGAGAGAAGGCGCAAATCAAGCTGTTTTTCGTCTAAGGCAGGCTTGAGGTCGATTTTCAGGGTCAGCTCGTCGATGGGCGTGTCCTTTATGTGTGACGAAGCCGAAAGTATCATAGGACCGCTTACACCGAAGTGTGTGAACAGCATCTCGCCAAAATCGGTGTATATCGGCTTTGCCGAGTCTTTGTGCAAAATTGAAATTGCTACGTTTTTCAGCGACAGTCCCTGCATTCTCTTGCAGAGATTACCCTTTGCCTCGATAGGCACAAGGGAGGGGATAATTTTGGTGATAGAGTGTCCTGCCTGCTCTGCGAGCTTGTAGCCTGAGCCGTCAGAGCCTGTAAGAGGATAAGACATTCCTCCTGTTGCGATTATTACAGCGTCAAAGTAGTACGCCTTGTTTGTGCGTACTCCTACCACCGCATTGTCCTCGATAATGAGAGAGGACACCTTTTCGTTTATTATCGTCGCATCCTTTGAATATCTGAGGAGTGCATTTACTATGTCGTGGGATTTGTCTGATACGGGAAAAACTCTTCTTCCACGCTCCGTCTTTAATGGCACTCCAAGTCCTTCAAAAAATGACATAGTGGAGTAGCAGTCAAAGGAATTGAGCGCCGTATAGAGAAAACGGGGGTTTTTCGTTACGTTTGGGAGAAATTCAGAGACTGTACAATCGTTTGTAAGGTTGCACCTGCCCTTTCCCGTTATGGCTAGCTTTTTTGCCGCTCTGTTATTTCTTTCAAAAATCGTGACGCGAGCGCCGCAGGAAATTGCAGTTCCCGCAGCCATAAGACCTGCCGCGCCTGCGCCTACTACAGCGATGCTTTTTATATTATCGTTTTGCATATACCTCGTACTCGTCCCATACTCTTTCAAGTCTGTCAAAGCGTTCCTTGACCTCGCTCTGACGTTGCTTGGTTATCTGAACTATTATGGCATTGATAATGCTCAAGGGGGCGACAAGGGAGTCGACATACGACGCCATATCGCTTTGAGCAGTGAGCAGATGATTTGCATACTGCGCTATGGGTGCGCTCTTGCTGTCGGTCAGCGCAATTACCGCAGCCTTCTGTGCCTGTGCATATTTGACGGCGTTTACTGCCTTTGAGGAGTAACGGGGAAAGCTTATCGCTATCATTACGTCGTCCTCGCCGATGTCAAGTATCTGCTCAAAGACCTCGCTTGTGTTCGTAGGCTGAATGAGCTTTACGTTTTCAAAGATAAGGCTGAGATTAAAGTGCAAAAATGAAGCAAGGAAGGAAGATGACCTTACACCGAAAATGTAGATATGCTTGGCGTTTATTATAGACTTTATGGCATTGTCGAAGGAGCTGCGGTCGATGTTGTCAAGGGTGAACTTGATTTTCTCAATATCGTCAGTCATTACACTCGACAAAAGGTCTCCGTCACCTATTCTCGTATTGGTGACCTCTATTCGCTGATTCGGGGTAAGTCGCGTGCGGACAAGCTCCTGTACGGCACGCTGAAATTCGGGATACCCCTCAAAGCCCAGCTCGTTTGCAAAGCGGACTACTGTGGACTCCGACACGCCTGATGCGGCGCCGAGCTTTGCCGCAGTCATATATGCAGTTTTTTCATAGCTTTGAGTCACGATGCTCGCTATTCTTTTCTGCCCCTTTGAGAGTGTGGGCATTCTTTCTTCTATGAGTGCGGCGATATCCTTCGTCATTTTGACTTTCCTCTCAAGTTAAGCAATGCAGGGGATCAGAACTTTGCGATAGCGGTCTTGATTCTCTTTATACTCTCGTCTTTTCCTACTACCTCCATTATTTCGGTAGCGCCACCGGGTGTTACAGCCATACCGGAAACGGCAATGCGCAGGCACCACATAAGCGTTCCATTCTTGATGGCGAGCTGCTCGCACAAAGCAAGAAGGGAGGTGTAGAGAGAGTCGTTTGTCCATTCCTCGACGCCCTCAAGCACAGGGAGTGCTGATTTGAGTATTTCGGGCGCGTTTTCGAGGGTGACCTTGTTTTTCTTGTTTACAAACAGCTCGCTATCGTATTCGGGGAGCTGAATGAAGAACTGTATCTTTTCTTCTATGCTGCTGAGCTTGTCAAGTCTGCTTGAGAGCAGAGTAAGCATTTTTGCCTTGTTGATATGGTTAGGCAATTCTGATTTTATAAAGGGAGCTACCGCTTTTTCAAAATCAGCAAATTCCATCTTGCGAATATACTCGCCGTTAAACCAAAGAAGCTTGTCAAAGTCAAAGACGGAGGGGGACTTGCTTACTCCATCAATGGAAAACTCACGTTTAAGCTCGTCGAGTGTGAAGAATTCGCTTTCAGAGTTCTTCGGGCACCAACCGAGGAGCGCGATGTAGTTGACTATAGCCTCGGGCAAATATCCGTCAGCGACGAGGTCCTGGAAGCTGACAGCGCCATGACGCTTTGAAAGCTTCGATATGCTGCCATCCTCGTTTCTTCCCATAAGCAGAGGCAGATGCACGTATGTGGGGCGTTCCCATCCAAATGCATCGTAGAGAAGCACGTACTTAGGCGTGGAGGTGAGATACTCGCTTCCTCTTACAACGTGTGTCACACACATAAGATAGTCGTCTACGACGTGAGCAAAGTTGTAGGTGGGGTATCCGTCTGCCTTCATAAGTATCTGGTCCTGAAGCTCAGAGTTATCTGTAGAGATTTCGCCAAACACCTCGTCAATATATGATGTTCTGCCCTCTGTAGGCATCTTCTGTCTTATTACGAAGGGAATGCCGTCTGCGAGATTTTTTGCGATTTCCTCTGCAGAGAGGTCACGACAATGACGGTCGTAGCCGCCTGTTGCATCCTCCTCGTGCAGCTGCGCGAGACGCTCCTTTGAGCAGAAGCAGTAGTATGCATAGCCCTTTTCCACGAGCATATCCGCATACTTCTTGTATATTTCTTTTCTGTCACTTTGGATGTACGGGCCGTGGTCTCCGCCCTTTATAGGACCCTCGTCATAATCAAGGCCTGTTACTGCGAGAGTGTCGATAATAACGTCAGTTGCGCCCTCGACAAGTCTTTCTCTGTCTGTATCTTCGATACGGAGTATAAAATTTCCGTCATCGTGCTTTGCGATAAGATAAGCGTAAAGAGCAGTACGGAGATTTCCTATGTGCATATAACCCGTAGGGCTGGGTGCGAAACGTGTAACTGTTTTTTTCATCTTTTATTTTCCCTTCGTGCGAAAGATTGTTTTTTCAAAAATAATTATCACAAAGTCAACATTTTTGGTTTGACTTGTTGGATTTTTTATTGTATAATAATTATATAGTACGATAGATTACAACAAACTTACAATACAGTATACCACAGTATTTGTATTTTTTCAAGTGGGAGATAAAAAATGTTTAAGAGTATTTTCGTCAAGCTACTCACCTCCTTTGGCCTTATAGTGCTGATGAGCTTCCTTTTGCTTGTGTCCATCATTACTTCGGTCGTGAACAGCTACTCCTTGAGCCAGAATGCCGAAAGCGTCAAATGGACGGCGAGTACAGTAGAGGCTGTCGTCGAGGAGGGAATAGAAATAACAGGCGACGGTGCACTCGAAAAGTTTATTTTGCGTCACGGGCAGAGTATGGAAAAAGTCAGCTCCGCCATATTTCTTCGCAACACAAAAATAACCGTTTTTATCACAGATACAGAGGGAAACGTCCTTAAGCAGATAAATCAGGAAAACGTAGGAGTCGCCCCTGCTAAGATAAGCGGGGAGATAATTTTCACAGCGCTGGGCGATGGTGAGTATTCAGGCGTCACAACCCTGCACAACACTCAAAAAACCACGTATGTGCTATATGGAAGTGTAATCGAGGGGCCTCACGGAGAGGCACTTGGAGTCTCGTTCGCTTGTATGGAATCCAGCGCAAACAACGCCCTGATGAACTTGCTTTCACAGACTGTGCTGATGTCGAGCTTGTGGGTAGCACTTGCCGCCCTGATAGCCGTTTATTTTATCAGCGAGCGTATGACCAGCCCTCTGAAAAATATGTGTAATGTATCGAAAAAGTTTGCAAAGGGTAGATTTGAGGAGCGTGTTGCAGTCACAGGGCGTGACGAGATAGCAGAGCTTTCAATAGCCTTTAACAATATGGCGGACTCCCTTGAGCATCTCGAAAACACGAGAAACACGTTTATTGCAAACGTCTCCCACGACCTGCGCACCCCTATGACTACTATACTCGGCTTCATAGAGGGCATAAACAGTGGCGCTATACCTGAAGAAAAGCACGAGTATTACCTCAATGTTATTTCGAGCGAAATAAAGAGACTTTCAAGGCTTGTCACCGAGCTGCTTGATATTTCAAGGCTTGAGGCAGGCACGAGAAAGTTCACTCCTGCAAGATTTGATATATGCGAGATGGCTCGCCTTATACTAATTTCCTTTGAGCAGAGGATAGAGGAAAAGCGTCTTGAGGTCGGCTTTGAGTGTACAGACGATAATATGTTCGTATATGCAGACAAGGATGCAGTTCATCAGGCACTTTACAACCTTTGTGACAACGCCATCAAGTTTTCGAGTGAGGGCGGCAGGTTTGTCATTTCCATAGCTCGCAAGGAGCATAAAAAGATATTTGTTTCCGTCTATAATGAAGGCACGGGAATTCCTGAAAAGGATCTGCCGTATCTTTTCGATCGTTTCTACAAGACCGACGAGAGCAGAGGAATGGATAAGAGTGGAGTCGGCTTGGGACTCTATATAACAAAGACAGTAATCGACTCGCTAGACGAGGAGATTTTCGTAAAGAGCGAGGCGGGTAAATACTGTGAGTTTGTATTTACTCTTACCGAAAAAGCGTAACTTTAACACAGGGGGAGAGCGTATGGATAGAACAATATTGCATTGCGACTGCAACAGCTTTTTTGCATCTGTCGAGTGTATGCTCAACCCCCAAATAAAAGATTTTCCCGTCGCTGTTTGTGGAAGCGAGGAAAACAGACACGGCATAGTTTTGGCAAAAAACGAAAAGGCAAAATCCTACGGAATAAAGACGGCAGAGACCGTCTGGAGTGCAAAGAAAAAATGCCCTTCGCTTGTTGTAGTCGAGCCTCACTATGATGAATATGTGAGGATATCCCGACAAATAAACGAAATATATCGTCGCTACACCGACCTTGTCGAGCAGTTCGGCATTGACGAGGCGTGGCTCGACGTCACAGGTAGCAGAAAGCTCTTTGGAGACGGCGAGGAGATAGCGCAAAGGTTGAGAAACGAGATAAAAAATGAGATAGGAATAACTGTTTCTATAGGAGTTTCATTCAACAAGGTGTTTGCGAAGATAGGAAGTGACTATAAAAAGCCCGACGCCGTCACTGTTATTTCAAAGGAAAACTTTCAGAGCATAGTGTATCCGTTGCCTGTAGACAGCCTGCTGTACGTTGGCGGAAAAACCTACGAGGCCTTGCAGACGTATGATATAAGGACAGTAGGCCAGCTTGCAGAAACCGACCCGAAATTTCTTGAATACAAGTTTGGCAAGCACGGCGAGATGCTCGCACGATATGCTCGCGGCGAGGACGACTCTCCTGTTGCGTCGGTTTACGACAAGCACGATCCAAAGAGCATCAGCAATGGAATGACCTTCAAAAAGGATATTTCCTCTGATGATGAAATACATCTCGGACTGCGCTTTTTATGTGATGAAATCGGACAAAGGCTGCGCAAAAATGGCAAAAGATGTAATGGCGTGTGTGTCACCATCAAGGACACGTATCTGGCAAATATCTCTCGCCAGAAGCAAATTTATCCTCCCACCGATGTTTCCTCAGAGCTTGCAGAGGTGGCGTTCAGGATAGTAAAGGGGCAATGGCTCACAGGCAAGCCTATCCGTATGCTGACCGTCGCCGCTATCAATCTGATGGACTCCGATGAGGCGAGCGCCCAGATGGATTTCTTTGAAGAGGAGGAGCTGAAAAAGCACCAAAAGGCGTCCTCGCTCGAAACCACGCTTGACAAGATAAAGGACAAGTTTGGAAATTCCTCGATTTCTCGGGCAAGCGTTATAAAAAACGATATAGGAATTACACCTCCTGCGAAAGAAAAACAGGAGGGCGAAAACGGCGAGTCGTGACAAGTGCTCTGCCAAATAGAAAAGCTTCCGTTTGTGCGTTTCTGCACCTACGGAAGCTTTATTTTTGTGTTTTTTTGAGATTATGAAATTTTCGGGAACTCGATTACGTTGTCGGAAAATTTCTTCAGGTCATCGCTTTGATGAGTTACGATAATCACGAGCTTTTTTTGTGAGAGCTTGAGGAAAACGTCGTATAGCTTTTCTCTCAATGCGGCGTCAAGCTCCTTTGTAGGCTCGTCGAGCAATATAACAGGCTTGTCTGCAGCGATTGCTCGCGCAAGAGAAACTCTTTGCTTCATTCCGCCCGAAAGCTCGTGTGGAAGCTTTTCAAAATCTTCAGGCTCAAAGCCTACCGATAAGAGTGCATCCATGGACGCCTTTGTGCGCTCTCCGTCTGTGCCTGATGTGACAGTATATACGTTCTTGAATGCCGAGATTGCAGGGAAGAGCCTATGCTCCTGAAATGACACAGAGCATTTGCCTATTCCTGCGCCCGACACATCGCCCACATAGTCGGTGTCAAGGCCTGCGATAATTCGCAAAAGTGTGGTTTTTCCGCACCCGCTTGGACCTGTTATTACGTAAAGTCCCTTTTCTCCAAAGGAAATATTGAGGTCGGAAAAAATAGTTTCGTTTCCGAATTTTTTCGTTACGTTTTCAAGAGCTACAGCGTTAGTTTGCATTTCTGTACCCCCTTGGAAGAAGATTTATCAGTTGCTTGATCACATATTCGAATATCATGCTTATGATTATTACAGTTATTGTCCAAGCGAAAAGCTCAGGCATTTCAAGCAGGGATTTTGCCCTGTATATCTCGTGACCTATAGAGGTAGAGGTATAGGCAAGCACCTCTGCGGCAATGCCGGCCTTCCATGCAAGACCAAGCGCAGATGTAAGCGCCGATGCAAAAAACGGAATGACCGATGGAAAATACAGTATGCGCAGTCTTGTCGAAAACGGCAATTCAAAAACCTTGGCCGCTTCTCGTAGCTGTATGTCGATGCTCTTGAATCCTGCAAGAAGATTTGAGTGCACTACAGGCGCTACAATGATTGCAGAAACAAATACAGGTAGCACCTCGCCTCCTGTAAAGCTCCATACAAGGATAATAAAAGAGGCGACGGGTGTAGCCCTCGTTACTGCAATGAGAGGCGTGAATAACATATCCAACTGCTCTGATATAGCGGCAAGCGAGGAGGTCAGTATTCCTGCGAGCAAGCCAAAGAGAAGCCCTTGAAGTATTCTCCACAGCGAAGTTGCAGTGATGCGATAGAATTCGGGTGTGCCTGCCAGCACGAAGAGGGTTTTTGCCACTCGCAAGGGGGAGGGAAGCAGTAGAACATTATTAAGGGCAAGAGAGACAAAATGCCACAATACTATCCAAAATGTCACTGACAAGAGTAGCATAATTGCTTTCGCTCCTGCGCTACGCTCCTTATTGGATGTAATAGAAGTCTTCATTAGGTATTGCACCACCTATAGCAGTTTTATCCATTTCGTAAAGGATATTCAAAAATGCGCTGAGTGTGTCCTTCATTTCCTCACCGTCAATATAAACGATGTTGCACTTGGGAAGCGCCGATTTTGCGATAGGCGCCTTGGGGATTATTCCCGCACTCGCTATCGTGTTTGCCGCTTCGTCGAGGTTTTGCTCGTCTGTTATATAGTTAATAGATGCCTCGTAGTCGGCAAGGAAAGCGTCCACCGCAGAAGGATATTTTTCGAGGATTTCCTTTTGCACTACTATGCAGCCCTGTGTGACAGAGTTGTCCTCAAGCTTGTCCCACTCGGCTGTCAGGTCAATTGCTACCTTGAGATCTGTGTTTCCGTTTTGCTTTGCCTGATTGAGTGCTACAGTCACTTTAGGCTCGGGGAGGAGAGCAATTTTGACAAGGTGCTCGCCGTCCTCGTTTTTTGTCGCAAGCATTGATGCAAGTGTGTCCATGTCGGTATATTCGGTGGAAATAGTGACATCTTCTATGCCTGCCTTGTTCAGTATATTCTTGAGAATGTATTCGGGTGTCTGGCCTGGAGTTGCCACGTGTATCGTCTTGCCTGCAAGGTCGGAAAGGGAGTTTATCTCGCCTGTGTTGTCGAGCAGGTAAAGCACGCCAAGCGTGTTGAGCGCAATTACCTTTACACCGCCTGACGATTTGTTGTAAAGTGTCGCCGCCGCATTTGTGGGCATAGCCGCGATGTCGATGTTCTTGCTTATCATGTCAGACATGATAGCAGAGGGATCGCTGTATATTTTTATTTCTTCATATGCAGGTGATGCATTTGTCTTGTTGTCCTCTATCAGCTTTGCCGCGCCCATTCCGGTGGTGCCTGAAAGCACACCTATTTTAAGGGCTTTTTCAGGCGGCTCGTTTGTTGCCTGAGAGCAAGCGACGAGCGAGAATAGCATAATGAGTGAGAGTAAGAGTGAAATAAGCTTTTTAGTCATTGTTGTGCTCCTTTTGATTTAATATATTTTTTAATATTTTTTCATCCTTGATTATTATTTCCGAGCGATTTCGCTCGATAGCTCCGCTTTCCTCAAGTTTTACAAGTATGCGGTAAAGCGAAGCTCGTCCTATGCCGAGAGAGGAGGATATTTGCGTCATATTGAGAGATGATGACATCCTGCTTTCCTTGCAGTTCTGCAAGAGGAATTTTGCCGTTTTTTGCTCTGCGCTTGTAGCGGCAAAGGAGTCGATTTTGTCATTCAAAAACCTGATTTTGTCGGAGAGAAAGTGTATATAATTGATAGCTATCTGCGGGAACTTGGTAATAAGCTCACTCATTTTGTCCTGTGTAATAAACATTATAGTGCAGTCTGTCTTTGCATATATTGACGTGGGGAAGCGCGGCGACAAATCGAAAAGAGAAGATGCTCCAAACGAGCCTCCCTCGCACAGCTGGGATAAAAGTGTCTTCCTCTCACCGGAGAATTTATATACCGAAATTTTCCCTTCAAGTATAAAAGCAATTGCACGAAGAAAGAACTCGCCGTCAAATATTTTCTCGCCTGCCTTGTAGTGTGTGAGCGTGTAGTCAGAACAGACAAGGGCTTTTTTTATCTCACCCTCACTCATTTTTTTGAAAATAAACGGCGTCGCCTTTGTATTGTCGCCGAATGTGAGTGAAAGGGCTTGCTTTTCATTTTTTGTCTTGCTTCGTTCCATTAAAACCTCGCAAAAGTGTCTTATTTGAGACAATTATATCACAGAAAAAAGACAAAGTCAAGTCGAATTTTTTCAAAAATACGCATTTGGTTTTTCTTGTGCAAAAACGATAAAAAATATGATAAAAAATGATAATAAAAGTAGTCAAAACCCTTGAAATATATAAATATATATGTTATAATGTATGTAATTAGTTTTTTTGATGCGTTTTGTGAGTACATTTCGTGCTTTTACAAGATGCTTTTTCACTCAAAAATAATATGAAACAATCATAATTTTGATACATGAGGTGTGTATGACATCACTTAACATAATCGCAGGCGGCGCCAACTGGGTGCGCACTCTGTTTTCGTTTATAAGAGTTCAGTTTATGAACATCTCCGTTGCAGATGTTCTCGATATAATTTTGCTCGCGACCTTGCTTTATATTGCAATTCGCTTTATGAAAAACCGACATGCAGGCAAGCTTTTGCTCGGTGTTGGCGTCTGGGTCGCTATGGCGGCATTAAGTAACTTCGTTGGTCTTTACGCCGTCGGATACATACTCAGCTACCTTCTCCGCTCGGGCATTATCGCTTTGGTCGTCATCTTTCAGCCTGAAATACGCGATGCGCTTGAGAGAATGGGTGGAGAATCGCTCCGTGGGATTAAAAATCTTTCCAGTGGCAAGGGCAAGGATATCGAAGAGGGCATCAGCGTCATTTGTGAGGCTGTCATGGATATGGCTCGCACAAAGACAGGCGCTTTGATCGTTATTGAGAGGAATTCCAAGATAGGTGACACCATCAGATCAGGCGTACAGCTTGATGCTAGAATTTCGCCCTACCTTTTGAGAAATATCTTTTTTGACAAATCTCCCTTGCACGATGGTGCAGTGGTTATACAGGGAATGAGAATTGCATATGCAGGTTGCCTTCTTCCCTTGACGAGAAGAATAGACCTTGACCTTGACCTCGGCACACGACATCGCGCGGCGATAGGAATGAGCGAGGCGAGTGACGCAGTCGTCATCGTCATTTCCGAGGAGACGGGAACTGTATCTCTTGCTTGCAACGGCGAGTTCACAAGAGATTATACAAACCAGACGCTCAGCGCAAAGCTTACACACCTGCTTACAAATGTTTCGTCAGAGGACGACGGAAAGCGCCGTATTGATGTGTCGGGCTTGTTTGGCATCGACAAGAAGTAAGCGATATTAACGAGGATAAACTAATGCTTGAAAATATAAAGAAATTGTTTTTGTCTGTAGGTAAAGGACTGAAGAACAAGAAGAGCTTTGAACGTGTATGGCCTTTTCTTCTTTGTCTTCTTCTTTCACTTGTCGTATGGTTTTACGTTATGTACATTCAGGCTCCCGAGTACGAATATACATACGAAAGCGTTCCGGTTACTGTAAAGAATATCCCCCCGATATTTTCAGACTACAAGGTGCAGGCGTATGAGACGGAGATTACCGTTAACCTGCGTGGCACGAATATGAATATTGCGAAGTGCTCCGAGGGGGACATCAGGGCGGTCCTTGACCTTTCCTCTATAGCGACTGCAGGACTTACAAATGTTCCCGTAACATATGAATTCCCGTCAGGCGTGACACTCACTCCCGTCGATAATATTTCCGTCTGGGTAAACATTTCAGCACCTCAGTCAAGATACTTTAAGGGAATTCCCGTCGTGGTTGAAAAAGACGGACAGAGAGGCATTACCGAGTTGGGTGACTACGTCTTGAGCGCAGTGCCCGAGACTGTTGAGGCGTATATCACGTCCTCTGACGACCGATTTGCTTCTCTTGATTCAGGTAGCATAATCGCAGTAGCCGATATTTCCGACATTGTTATTTCTGCTCCAGGAACTTACTCGTCTATTCGACTTGAATTCATCAGCGATACAGGAGTGGTTCTCAACGACCCTAACATCTATATCGAGATAATAGCAGAGAAGAAGGACAACTGATTTTGCCGCATAAAACAGGCACATAATATCTGTTAGCAGCCCGGCAAGGCATAGCCTTGTCCGGACTTGCTATTTTTATACATGTTTTAAAGGAGGCACTATGTCAAGCGCATACGTAGTGAATAACATAGCAGTTTCGCTTGACGATAGCGTTGATGCCGCATATCAGATAGCAAAAAAACGCCTGAAAAAAATAAATCAGTTACCCTGCGACGCTACCTTTTCGGTATATCGCAGATCCATTGACGCGCGTAAAAGGGACGATATAAAGTTCGTTTATTCCGTTCTCGTACGTGGGGGATTTTCCGAAATTCCCGAAAGTCTGCAGAAAAGAGATAACATCTTTTCACTTTGTGACACAGAGCCGTGTATTGAATGTGGTGACAGGCCACTTTCCGCGCGCCCCCTTGTTGTTGGCTCAGGGCCTGCCGGAATGTTCTGCGCGCTTTTGCTTGCAGAGAATGGGTATGCCCCTATTCTTATCGAGCGTGGTGGAGATGTGTCCGAGCGTGTTTGTAAAACCGATGAATTTTCTGCAAAAAGAAAATTAGACACCGAAACAAATATACAGTTTGGAGCAGGTGGCGCAGGTACTTTTTCAGACGGAAAGCTCGTCACTCGCATAAACGACAAAATGTCCTCATACGTTTTGCGCCGCTTGGTCGAGTTTGGCGCTCCTGAGGAAATTTTATGCCTTGCAAAGCCTCATATAGGCACAGATTATTTGAGAAACGTAGTTTCTGCCATTATGGATAGAATAGCTACTCTTGGCGGAGAGGTGCACTTTCATACTCGTCTTGATAGCATCAAGAGAAACAATGACGGCACAGTGGAGGCGATAACCAATAAAGGCGCGATACACTGTCAGCTTGTCGTACTCGCTACAGGTCATAGCGCAAGAGATACCTATGCCTCTCTTATGGCATCTGGCTATACTATTGAGCCAAAGCCTTTTTCCGTCGGTGTCAGAGTAGAGCACCTGCAGGGCGATATTGATAGCGCATTGTATGGAAAATATGCCTCGCACCCCGCATTGCCGAGTGGAGAATACGCACTTTCAGCAGACACCGATACTCGTGGCGTATATACATTTTGTATGTGCCCTGGTGGTCAGGTGGTTGCCGCGGCGAGCGAGGAAAACACCGTCGTGGTAAACGGAATGAGCCACCATGCGAGAGACGGCAGAAATGCAAATTCCGCCGTTGTCGTTTCTGTATTCAGGGAGGACTATGGAAATACACCCGCATCAGCAATAGAGTTCCAGCGCAGAATTGAGCAGAGCGCCTTTGTTGCAGGCGGAAAGAATTATAGCGCACCCATATGCACAGTGGGAGATTTTTTGAATGACAGGCTCTCAAGTGAGCCATCTCGTGTTATGCCTACCTATATGGACGGCAAGGGCGTCTCGCTTGCGCGTGTAGGGGATTTTATGCCCGAATTTGTATGTAAGTCGCTGAAAAGCGGACTTCTCGCATTCGACAGAAGAATAAAGGGCTTTGCATCTGATGATGCAATACTCACAGGCGCAGAAACGAGAACGAGTGCACCTGTGCGAATTTTGAGAGATGAAAACAGATGTGCCATAGGCACAGATAATATATATCCCTGTGGCGAGGGAGCAGGATATGCAGGCGGAATAACCAGCGCCGCAATAGATGGAATTCGTAGCGCCCTGCAGATAATAAAAACGTACAAGCCACAGTGAATGGCTTTGTGCAAATTCCTTTGATTAATATTATGGGAGGCGATGAAGGATACCTTCATTGCGAAACAATATAAATGCAGAATATAAAAAACGAAAAAGAGAAGAAGTGGCATATTAAGGGCGAAAACTCGCCAAAAGCCAAAGAGGCAGCTGAAAAAATATCTTCTGCCTTAAATTTAGGCTCTGTTATGGGCTATTTGCTCTACAACAGAGGTTATGAAACCCCTGAGGATGCAAAGGCATTCATCAATACGGAAAACGAGTTTTTCTACGATCCGTTCGAGCTTACCGATGTAGATCGTGCTATCGAGAGAATTCGCATAGCGATTGAAAACGGTGAGAAAATTACTGTGTACGGCGACTACGATGTAGACGGCGTGACCTCCGTTTGTACGATGTGTCTGTACCTGCGCTCGTGCGGAGCTGATGTGGATTACTACATTCCCAACAGAAGCGGTGAAGGCTACGGAGTGTCCTGCAATGCGATAGAGGCATTGCAGAAGTCAGGCACAAGGCTCATTGTCACAGTCGACACAGGCATTACCGCAAACGAGGAGGTAGAGTTTGCAAGATCTATCGGCGTCGATGTCGTTATTACCGACCACCACGAGTGCCGTTCAGAATTGCCTAATGCCGTCGCGGTTGTAAATCCTCATAGACCCGACTGCGCCTATCCCTTTAAGGAGCTGGCAGGAGTCGGTGTTGTCTTTAAGGTAATTTCGGCATACGAGAAAATGAGAAGCGGAGACAGCCTGCTTGATTCCGTCAGAAGAATCTGCAAGCAGTATTCCGACCTTATCGCTATAGGAACTATTGCAGACGTAATGCCCATCCGTTATGAAAACAAGCTTATCGTAAAGGGTGGTCTCAGACTTATAGAGGAGTCTCCTCGCATAGGACTTCAGGCGCTTATGAACGTCGTTTCTATGCAGTCGGAGGCGAAGTCTCGCTATTCAAAGAAGCCGAGAACACCAAAGGTAACCTCAGGATATATCGGTTACACTATCGCCCCCCGTCTGAATGCGGCAGGGCGTATAAGAAGCGCTTCAATTGCAGCAGAGCTGTTTCTGACAAATGACGAGGCATATGCAAACGAGATAGCGGAGGAGCTTTGCAATGCGAACAAGGAGCGCCAGAACGAAGAAAATCGTATAATGAAGCAGGCGTACGAGAAGATCGAGCGTGAGCACGATTTTGAGCACGACAAGGTCATCGTTCTTGACGCAGACGAGTGGCATCATGGCGTAATTGGTATCGTGGCGTCACGAATCACCGAAAAATACGGCTACCCCTGTATTTTGCTCTCCTTTGAGGGTAGCGCTTCTGAGGCTCATTCTGACGAAGATGTTGCAAAGGGATCCGGACGAAGCATCAAGGGTATGAATCTCGTTGACGCGCTCGTTCATTGTAGCGACTGTCTTGTCAAGTACGGCGGTCACGAGCTGGCGGCAGGCTTGAGCGTCAAGAGAGGCGAGCTTGAAAACTTCAAGCGCAAGATAAACGAGTATGCAAACTCCACCTTGAACGAGGAGTCTACAATTCCCACGCTTGAGGCAGACTGTGAAATCAGCTTCAGCGATATAAATTTGAAAACGGCAAAGGAGATACAGTATCTCGAGCCCTTTGGCGTAGGAAACCCCCTGCCCACTTTTGTGCTTCGCTCCGCATCTATTTTGGAGTGCACGCCTGTCAGTGGCGGAAAGCACACGAGATTTGTCTTTGAAAGCACACAGGCGAGGGAAAAGCCTTGCTCTGCGATTTATTTCTCCTGCCCTACAGCACAGCTCGATTTGTTTGTAGGAGACAAGGTCGATATTATGTTCAACCTTGATGTAAACGAATGGGCAGATAAGCAGACTGTGCAGATGATAATCAAGGATATCAAGCTCTCTGCAGATGCGCAGAAGGAGAAGAAGGACGAGCGCGAGCTTTTCGAAAAAATATGGAGTGGCGCAGACTTTTCTTCGGATATGGATATTATTCCTACGCGCAGAGATTTTGCAGCAGTTTATACTCTTGTGGAATACTCTGTTAGAAACGGATGCGATTGTCTTAGTCACAACGCGATCCTTTCCAAGCTTTCACCGAGCAATATAGGATACATAAAGCTAAAAATAATAATTCGTGTTTTGCAGGAAATGAATTTGTTGGGAATTGAGGAAATTGAAGACGAGGTATATCGCTTCAAAATCCAATACACCACCAAAAAGACGGACCTTGAGAAGTCAAACCTTCTCAGACGTCTGCGCATACAGCAAAAATAATACGAGGAACATATGACTGGAATTGAAAATTTGATTCGGACACTCGAGGAGACCGAAAAGAATTACGATATTGAAAAAATACAGAGCGCATATGAATATGCCGCAAAATTGCACGAGGGTCAGTTCAGACAGAGCGGAGAGGCGTATATTTCTCATCCCATAGCGGTGGCTGAAATAGTAGCTTCCCTCGGTCTTGACACCGATTCTATATGTGCGGCGCTTTTGCACGACGCGGTAGAGGACTGCTCTGACAAGACAGATCTTGCGGAAATAAGAAAGAGATTTGGCGAGGATGTTGCGATACTTGTCGACGGACTTACCAAAATCGTCTATATGCACCTTGACGACAAGGAGGAGGCGCATATAGAAAACATTCGTAGAATGCTTCTTGCGATGTCCAAGGATATACGCGTTATCTTTATCAAGCTTTGCGACAGATTGCACAATATGCGCACTCTTTCTGCAAAAAGCGATAGCCGTCGTCGCTCCATCGCGCTTGAAACGATGTATATTTACGCTCCGCTTGCGCATCGACTCGGTATCCAGCGCATTAAGCACGAGCTTGAAAATATAAGCCTTGAATACCTCGACCCTATAGGCTTTGAGGAGGTCACCCGTTGTGTCGAAAACAAGTTTGGACAGACGGCGGACTTTATCGAAACTGCTAAAAAAATGATTTCCGAAAAGCTTGCCGAAAACAACATAAAATTCAAGCTTGAGGGAAGAGTAAAGAGTGTATATAGCCTCTATCGCAAGATGTATAATCAAAACAAGAATTTTGACGATATATACGACTTCTATGCGGTAAGAGTTATAGTCGGTACAGAGCTTGAATGCTATACTGTTCTCGGTATAATTCACGAGCTCTTTAAATCGGTCACAGGAAGATTTAAGGACTATATTTCCACTCCAAAATCTAATATGTATCAGTCCCTGCATACTACGGTAATAGGTAGACAGGGCGTTCCCTTTGAGGTGCAGATAAGGACCTTTGATATGCACCAGGTAGCCGAATATGGTATCGCGGCGCACTGGAAATACAAGTCGGGTGAGAGGTCCTCATCTGATATGGATGAAAAGCTCAGGTGGGTGTCTCAGCTTGTCGAAACCGACGAGAATATGCGTGACCCCGACGAGTTTATGCATTCCTTCAAGACGGATATTTTCCGTGACGAGACCTTTGTATTTACCCCCAAGGGTGACGTTATTTCGTTGCCTCAGGGCTCTACAGTAATAGACTTTGCTTACTCTATACACACTCAGGTGGGTAACAAAATGGTAGGTGCAAGGATAAACGGAGCGATAGTCCCGATTACCCGTGTTCCTCAAAACGGAGAAATAGTAGAGATAATCACCTCAAACTCGTCTCGTGGGCCGAGCCGAGACTGGATGAATATCGTAAAGACCTCCGAGGCGAGAAATAAGATAAGACAGTGGTACAAGAAGGAGCGTCGCGCAGAAAACATTGTCGTCGGTCGCGAGGAGATAGAACGAGAGGTCAAGCGCATCGGTAAGAGCTACACCGAGGAAGAGTTTGATCGTATCGTCAACAACGTGGCACTCAGACTTGGTATCAGCGGAGCGGAGGATCTTTACAACACGATAGGCTACGGCGGACTTGCCGTTTCACGTCTTGTAAACAGGCTTAAGGACGAGTTTGCAAGAATTGTCAAGGACGACTCTCCCGAAGAGCCTGTAATGCCCAAGATAGTCGAGCGCACAAAGAATCTGAAGAATAATAGTGGTATTATTGTTGACGGCGATGTCGACTGTCAGGTCAAGTTTGCAAGATGCTGCAACCCCCTTCCCGGAGACGAAATTATCGGCTTTATTACAAAGGGACATGGTATTTCCATACACAAGACTGACTGTCCTAACGTAATTTCAGGCAAGGATAGTTCCGACCAGTCAGAGAGATGGATAAGCGCTCGCTGGGAGAACGAGTTTGTCGCCAAGACAGGAAACGACGTCTACGAGGCACACATTCAGATTTATGCAGAAAACAGAATAGCCCTGCTCGCAGACATTTCCGTCTGCTTGGCAGATATGAAGGTGTCTATTATAAACGTGTCTACACAGACACGCCCGTCTGACAATAGCGCAGTATTATCGCTTACCATCGGATGTAAAAACGTAAGCCACTTCAAGTCGATAGTTTCTCGCTTGAAGTCGATACGAGGCATAACCGACATCACACGAGGCTTTAGCAATTGATATAACGGGGTTGTCCTGCAAGGGACACCCCCTCTTATTCACACGAGAAAGGTTTGTTATATGACAGCAGTATTACAGAGAATAAACAGTGCCGAGGTTTATGCTGACGGTGAATTCAGCGGAAGAGCAGAAAAAGGGCTTTTCATACTTCTCGGCGTTGCGCAGGACGATGAGGAAAACGACGCCTATCTTCTTGCCGAAAAAATCAGCAAGCTTCGTATATTCAGTGACGAAAACGATAAGATGAATTTGTCTGTGAAGGATATCGACGGAGAGGTGCTTATTGTGTCAAACTTTACATTAAACGCTAATTATTCGCACGGAAATCGTCCCGAATATTTCAATTCGGCAAAGCCTGACAGGGCGAATTATCTGTATGAGCATTTCGTCTCTCTTATGAGAGAACGTGTAAAGCACGTCGGCACAGGTGTCTTCGGTGCATCAATGAAAATAAATGCTGATTTGTGTGGCCCTGTCACCATTGTGATGGAGTCGGACAAGCTCAAGAAGGGAAATCACTGATGATTTTAAAAATAAACGGAGATATTGACAGATATTACGTGCAAACGCTCTGTCTGCTCTTTTTCCCTGGCGCAAAGTTTTCGCAGGACGAAGTGCCTGCTCCTGACGTGCCCGAGCTTGTGCTTGACCTTCGTTGCGAGGAGGAGAGCGCATTTGCACAGGCAAAAATCAAGCTTGGCGACAAGGTGGCTACAGGCGAGGGCGAGGCGCATATGTCTACTACATCGGCAAAAACGGCGATAAGACTTAAAAAGGTCGCAGTCGGTCGTGCAGTTTTCGCCGCAGGAAAGAAGCTTTTTTCCTTTGATATTCCTTGGGGAATACTCACAGGAGTAAGACCTTCAAAGGTCGCTTCAAGCTTTATATTCAGCGATTTTGGCTTGAGAAATACAAAGCAGATACTCCGAGATGAGTATTTTGTAAATCCCAAGAAGGCGGCTCTCGCAGTATCCGTCGCATCTACTGAAATAAAGCTTACAAAAAAACTGCCTGACAACTTGTGTAGTGTATACATATCAATTCCTTTCTGTCCTACGAGATGTGCATATTGCTCGTTTGTTTCATACACGACAGACAAGCTGCTTTCACTTGTAGACGATTATCTTGATATGCTACATCTTGATATAGACAATATTTTTGGCATTATAAGAGACATCGGTCTTACTGTGGCGACAGTATATATCGGAGGCGGTACGCCTACTGTTTTGTCACCTCGTCAGCTTTCAGCGCTTTTGGATAAAATAAACCAGAATGTCGACACCTCCTCCTTAATGGAGTTTACAGTCGAAGCGGGAAGACCTGACACGATTACCGAGGAAAAGCTGAGGATAATCGCAGAGAACGGTGTCACACGAATAAGTGTAAATCCTCAGACCTTGAACGATGAATTACTTTCCTCTGTCGGTCGTCGTCATACAGTAAAGCAATTTTACGACGCCTACGAGATAGCTCGCAAGGTAGGGATCGATAGTGTCAACATCGACTTGATAGCTGGTCTGCCTGGAGATACCTTTGGAAATTTCTCGAATTCTATAGACAGGGTAATCTCGTTAGCTCCTGAAAACATAACAGTTCACGCCTTCAGCGTTAAGAAGGCGGCAGAGTTTCGCCGCAAGGAAAGCATATATGAGCAGTCGCTTTTTGACGATACTGCGGCAAAGAGCGTAGAGTATTCTCAGCTCAAGACAAAGTTTGCAGGATACAAGCCGTATTATATGTACAGGCAGAAAAACACGGTAGGAAACCTTGAAAATGTGGGATATTCTCTCGAGGGCAAAGAGGGAATGTATAACATTTTTATGATGGAGGAATTGCACTCCATATTTGCAGTAGGGGCAGGCGCAGTTACAAAGCTTGTCAATTATAAAAAACCGTCAATAGGCTCAAGTGAAATAAAAAGAATATTTACCCCCAAATATCCATATGAATATTTAAGGGATGCCGAAAGGATACGCGAGGGAGATGAAAACACTCCTTCACTTTTCGATAAGGTACGAGAGTTTTATTTGAGAGGATAATTTTATGATAAAATCGCGCACGTCATTTTCGGGAGAAAACGACAAAAGAGAATATGTGTTGAGCTGTGAGGCAGTATTTGAGAAAAGCCTTGACGATGCCACATCATCAATTGTTTCAGACCCTGACAATCGTATAATCACGTTGTCAGGCCCTTCGTGCGCAGGCAAAACCACTACGGCGAAGAAGATTGTATCCGATTTCAAAGAAAGAGGATACAACGTGCATACAGTGTCGATAGATGATTTTTACTACGACAGAGATTTTTTGATAGCAAGGTCAAAGGACGAAAAAAGCATCGACTTTGATTCTGCTGACACTATCGACCTTGAGCTCTTGCGCAGAACGATAAATCAGATTCTCCGCGGAGAATCCGTGCTGGTGCCGAGCTTTGACTTCAAGGTGGGTAAAAAGACGACTATGCGTGAGATAAGACCGCACGACAACGACATATTTATGTTTGAGGGAATACAGGCGGTATATCCTGAGGTGACGGCGCTTTTTGGCGACAATAAATTTTTGAGTGTTTTCATATCCGTCTTTACCGAGCTTGAGGTAAATGAAAATGTGTATTCGACACAGCATATACGCTTTTTACGAAGACTTGTCAGGGATTACAATTTCAGGAATGCGACACCTGAGTTTACCTGCACTCTCTGGGAAAGCGTGAGAAGAAACGAGGACAAAAATATTCTTCCGTATGCAGACAAGTGCAAAATAATACTTGACTCTGTTATGCCGTATGAGTTATGTATGCTAAAGCCGTTTTTGCTCCCTATACTCAGGACTATAACGCCAAAGTCGGAGCATTATGAATTTGCCAAAAGCGAAATAAAGAAGCTTTCCCGCATCGATGAAATATCGAAAAACTATATTCCGCCAAATTCCGTGTACCACGAGTTTTTAGGTTGATACGGATTTCAAAGAGGTGGCTTAATGATTTCCATAGATAAAGACAAAAATAAAACCGCACAGACTCAAAAGGGGCTCTTGCTTTCTGGTGTCATTATTTTGACTGTGGCGAGTATTTTAGGTAAGATATTCGGGTTTATTTATAAAGTGCCTCTCAACGCCATTCTTGGTGACGAGATGGCAAATGTAAACTCGGCTTATGCTATTTACACTACACTATATATGATTTCTACTGCAGGCATACCTGTCGCAATTTCTGTCTTGATTTCTGAAAGTCGTGCGCAGGGAAGGGCGAAGCAAACTGTGGCTATATATAGAGTAGCCCTGCTTGCTTTGGCTATCGTAGGATTTGTCAGTACAATTATAATGATATTTGTGTCAGGCCCTATTTCTATCAGGAATTCAGGAGGCGACACATTCTTGTGTATGCTCGCTATTTCTCCTGCCTTGTTTTTTGTGGCTATTTCAAGCGCTTATAGGGGGTATTTTCAAGGTCATGGCTTGATGAAGCCGACGGCAATATCTCAGCTTATAGAGTCGTTTGGAAAAATGGTGGTGGGGCTTTTGCTCGCATATTTGTGTGTGGGCAGGCTCGGACTTGAGAAAAGCGTCGCGGCGGCATTGTCTATTTTTGGAGTAACGGTGGGAATAGGCGCAGGGGCGATATATCTTATGATCACCAAACGCCGTTACGCCAATAAAGGAATGCTTTCTCTTGACGAGAGTGCTTTGCAGGATAGCTCCTGTGATGGCTCGAAAAAAATATTAAAGAGCCTTGTCGCTATCGCCTTTCCTATTGCGGTGTCGTCTGCCGTCATGAGCCTTTCCTCGCTTGTGGATTCCCAGATGATGCGGCCCTTGCTTGAAGGATATTATTCAAGCCCTGAAATTGCAAAGGCTATTTATTCGGACTATTCTACGGGCGCGCTTACTATGTTCAATATGCCACTTGTGCTTATTACGCCTATAGCCTGCGCAATAGTGCCGTTTATAACATCTGCTATAGCATCGGACAGAATGAACGACGCAAGCAGAATAATGGATTCCTCATTGAGAATGACTGCTATTGTAGCCTTCCCGTGCGCTTTGGGAATGTCTGCTCTTGCCAGCCCTATCCTCTCTCTTGTGTTCAGGGGAGATGCCGATATGGCAGAGAATGCAGGTAGATTGCTTTCGGTCCTCGCACTTTCCATAATACTTGTCGGAATGCTCTCTGTTACTAATGCAGTGCTTCAGTCGCATCATTTGCAGAGCCTGCCTATATTCTCTATGGCGGCAGGACTTTTGGTAAAAACGATTTGCTCATATTATTTAATAGGAAGATATGGAGAAATAGGTGCGCCTGTAAGCACTCTGCTTTTCTATTTCACAGTAGTGATTTTCAATTTTGTTTTCCTTATTAAATATGTAAAGCTGAAGCCAAATCTTGTAAAGATATTTGTCCGCCCGCTCTTTTGCTCGGCGATATGTGCGCTTTCTGCTTATCTGATATATTACTTTACAGTCGGGGCGTCAGGCTTGACAGTATCCGTTTTGCTCTCAATTTCGGTGGCAGCGCTCGTGTATTTTGTATTCACATTTGCGCTTAAATGTATCACGAAAGAGGATATTGAATTAGTGCCAAAGGCAGAAAAAATCCTTCCCATTATTGAAAAGCTGCATTTAATTTAATGGCCCTTTGTGGAGGGGGAATTTCTTTAATTTTTCGTTTTTTAATCTTTTGTGGTGCATGTTGCAACCCTTGAGGTTAATTTTATGTGAAAAAATCGTTAAAATGCCTAAAAAATCCCAAAAAACATGAATATATTTTGAAAAACCTATTGAAAAACACAAAATGTAGTGCTATAATAAACACATAAGACCAATAAAAAAAGAAAGGCATGGAACCCAAAATGAATAAGACACAGTTGATCGATGTTGTTGCAAAGAATGCAGACATGAAGAAGAAGGAAGCTGAAGCTGCTGTAAACGCAGTTCTCGAGGCTATCACAGGAGCTCTTGTTGATGGCGATAAGGTTCAGCTTATAGGTTTCGGTACATTTGAAGTTAAGGAAAGAGCTGCAAGAGAAGGACATAACCCCTTCACAGGCGAGAAGATCACAATCGCTGCTTCCAAGCACGCTGCATTTTCTGCAAGCAAGGCTCTTAAGGACGCGCTTAACAAGTAATTTATATGCGACTTGATAAGTACCTTAAGGTATCACGTATTATCAAGCGCAGGACAGTCGCAAACGATGCGTGTGACGCATCTCATGTGATAGTAAACGGAAAGAGTGCCAAGGCTTCGTATAATGTCAAGGAAAATGACATTATTGAGGTTAGCTTTGGCACTCGTTCTATAAAGGTCAGAGTGCTGAACATTAAGGACAGCACGAAAAAGGCCGATGCGGGCGATATGTACGAGGTTATCCAATAAAACGAATAATTTACTGAAGTAATATATGCAGAGAAATCTGCATATATTTTTTTATATAACAATAAATTTCGGAGTGTGCTATGGATAACGGAGTAAAGGAAAAGGCGCGACAGGTGTTGCACCTTGTCAGCAGAAGCGAGCTGTCATTAGACGGAGTTATTGACGTGAAGAGCTTTGATGATATGACTGTCACGTTGGAGACAAATATGGGGCCCTTGAGTGTAGAGGGCAAGCAGCTACGTATCACAAAATTTCTTATGCAAACGGGGGAAATTTCCATTGACGGAGTGATAGATGCTCTTGTATTTCTGGAGCAAGAAAAAGAGAAGCGTGGCATTTTCTCCAAGCTTGTGAGGTAAGCATGGAGGTATCGATGTCGTCGCTCGCATTGGAGCTCGTGTATTCGGTACTGCTCGGCTTTTTCTTGGGCTTTTTTTACGAATGCATCAGGATATGCCGGATTGCTGTTGGTATCTATCAAGGTGGAGAAAGCTTTGACTACAGAGCCTTGCCACTCATAAAAAGATATGCACCCGCAAAAAAAGAGAAGAAAAGAAAGGGCAGAAGCCATTCATTCCTGTACAGTATAGGAGACATTCTTTTCTTCGTTTTCTCTGCCTGTGCGATTTGCGTTTTCATATATTACTTCAATGATGGGCGGGCAAGAGGCTTTGTATTTTTCGGGGCCTTCGCTGGATTTTTTGTGTATTACCACACACTTGGTAGAGCAGTGAAATACTTGAGCGCAAGGATAGTAAAAGCGATGAAAATTTGTTTGGCATATGCCATCTTTTTTGTCGTGTTCCCGATTTATACGAGTAGTGTAATTTTATGTCGCGTGTTTTTTAATTTATTTTGCAAAATAGCCTTGAATGTTCGAAAACTTTATGATATAATACATATGTATATGTATTATCTTGTTGCCCGAAGGCAGATTTCTTCCTTGCCGTTGCGCTTGGATTGGTAGTGCATATATAGTTTTCGCAGGGAGGTATATATGACGGAACGACATAATGTCAGACTGCTGCTCAAGGTTGCGGCTGTTGTGTTTATTATTTTTGCCATTCTTGCTATTGCCTCTATGCAGGTGAAGTACAATCAGGTTAAGGATGAATATGACGATCTTCAAAGGCAGATTGAGGAATACACCGCCTCGATAGAAAATCTGGAAAACCAGATTGCCTTGCCCTTTGACGATGAGTATATTGAACAGATTGCACGAGACAAGCTCGGTCTGTGTTATCCAGACGAGGTAGTAGTAGAGAACAACTTAAATGACTGAACCGCTTGTCGATGTGGCTGTTGCCTGACGGAGCGGTTTTGTCTTTTTTATACAGTACTTACGTGTATTAGGCGTGTGATGTGATAATACTATGCATAAAAGTCGTTAAAGCGGAGGATTTATGAAAGGAAAGCAGAATAATTTAGCGCCTTATTATTTTCACGAGGGAACTAACTATGAAGCATATAAATACCTCGGTTGCCACGTAAAACAGAAGAAAAACGGAGCATACGAGTACACGTTTCGCACTTGGGCGCCCAACACTGTTTATATAGCTCTTGTCGGCGATTTTTGCGACTGGGACGAGGGTATTCCCATGAAGCGCATAAGCGATGGAGGCATCTGGGAGTGCTCGTTTGAAAGCAAGGACAATTACTCCGGGTATAAGTATAAATTCAAAATTGCCACTCCCTATGGCTACAATCTCAAGGGCGACCCCTACGCCTTTCATTCCGAGGGCGGAAGCGGTGGAGCTTCCTACGTTTGCCTTGATTCTGACTTCGAGTGGAATGACGGTAAGTGGCTCGAGCACAGAAAAAACACAGTCCTGACAAAAGAGGGTAGCTATCTGCCTTACCCTGTCAATATATACGAAGTCCATCTCGGCTCGTTTGCACGTCACGATGACGGCTCCTATCTTTCCTACAGAGAGCTTGCCAACGTGCTTGTGCCATATGTGAAATATATGGGATATACCCACGTAGAGCTTATGCCTGTTACGGAGTTTCCGTATGACGGCTCGTGGGGGTATCAGGTCTGCTCCTTCTTTGCACCTACCTCACGATTTGGCTCGCCCGATGACTTCCGTTACTTTGTGTCAAGGATGCACGATGCAGGCGTCGGTGTCATTTTGGACTGGGTGCCTGCGCATTTTCCAAAGGATGCATGGGGACTTTACGAGTTTGACGGCAGACCGCTCTATGAATATCAGGGCAAGGACAGAATGGAGTCTCATTCCTGGGGCACGAGATTTTTCGATCTTGGCAGACAGGAGGTACAGTGCTTTCTTATTTCAAGTGCGCTCTACTGGTTTTCAGAATTTCACATTGACGGCTTGAGAGTTGACGCCGTAGCGTCGATGCTCTACCTCGACTACGATCGTATGCCGGGCGAGTGGATACCAAACATACACGGAGAAAACAAAAACCTTGAAGCAAGCGCATTTATACAAAAGCTGAATTCAGCGATATACGAAAGATTTTCCGATGTCCTTATGATAGCAGAGGAATCTACGGCGTGGCCGGGAGTCACCCGACCCGTATCAGACGGAGGACTCGGCTTTAATATGAAGTGGAATATGGGTTGGGCAAACGATTTCTATAAATACGTTTCCACCGATCCCATATATCGTAAGCATCACCACTCTGCATTGAATTTTCCCATAATGTACGCTTTCAATGAAAACTACATTTTGCCTATATCTCACGATGAGGTCGTGCATGGAAAATGCTCCCTGATAGGTAAAATGAACGGAAGCTATGAGGACAAGTTTCGTCAATTCAGGACGGCTTTGCTCCTTATGATGACCTACCCTGGCAAGAAAATGCTCTTTATGGGCACTGAGTTTGCTCAATTCTCCGAGTGGGACTACAAGAGCTCGCTTGAATGGTTTATGCTCGATTACGATACGCATTATCAGGCGAGGGAGTTTGTCGCCTCGCTGAATAGATTTTACCTTGAGTCGATGCCGCTCTGGGAGCAGGATTTTGTCGAAGACGGCTTTAAGTGGATTTACCCCGACTTGAGCGATGACAACCTCGTCGCATACAAAAGATACGCCCTCGACGGAAGCGAGCTTATCTGTATAGCAAGCTTTTCAGGCTGTGACAAGTCGGACTTGCTTATTCCTGTGAGTGACGGAGAGTATTACGAGTATGCATTCACTACCTTTGGCACAGGAGAAAAGCAAGAGCCTATTGTCGTCTGCGAGCGTGATGGAGGCAAATATTTCACCGTAGATGTGCCTCGTATGAGTGGAATGGTTTTGAGAAAGGCCAAACCCAAAAACGAAGCAGTTTTATAATCGACCTTGACGTCGTGGCAAAATTAGCGCATAAATTATTTTGGTAATATAAAATTACGGAGGGATAGATATGTACAACAAAAAAGAATGTATCGCAATGTTGCTTGCGGGAGGACAGGGAAGCCGTCTGTATGACCTTACCACACAGACAGCAAAGCCTGCTGTAAGCTTTGGCGGAAAATACAAGATTATTGACTTTCCGCTCTCAAACTGTATCAATTCAGGTATTGATACGGTAGGTGTTCTTACTCAGTATCAGCCACTTGCGCTCAATGAGTATATCGGAAACGGAGCGCCTTGGGACCTCGACCGCTCTAGAGGCGGACTCAGCGTTTTGCCACCTTATCAGGGCAACGGCCATTCCGACTGGTACAAGGGAACGGCTAATGCAATTTACCAGAACATTAACTTCATTAAAAAGTACAATCCTGACTATGTTATCATTCTTTCCGGAGACCATATCTACAAAATGAATTATGATGATATGCTTGCATATCACAAAAAGAAGTCCGCTGTGTGCACAGTTGCCACCATCACAGTTCCGATAGAGGAGGCAAGCAGATTCGGTATCTGTAACACCAACCCTGACGGAAGCATTTACGAGTTTGAGGAAAAGCCCAAGGTGCCCAAAAACAATCAGGCGTCGATGGGTATATACATATTCAACACGAGCACCCTTATCGATTATCTCGAAAAGGACGAGGCAGATCCCGATTCTTCAAACGATTTTGGTAAAAACGTAATCCCCGCGCTCTTGAATAACGGAGAAAAGCTCTTCTCCTACACCTTTGAGGGATACTGGAAGGATGTAGGAACGATAAGCAGTCTTTGGGAGGCGAATATGGACCTTCTCGGCAAGGACGCTATATTCAATCTCGGTGACAAGAACTTCCGTATTTATTCGAGAAACACAGCGCTTCCGCCCCAGTTTATAGGCGAGAATGCAGAGATTACAAACTCCATGATTTCTGAAGGTTGTATGGTCTGTGGCGTAGTAGAAAACTCCATTCTTTCAGGTGGTGTCGTGGTCGAGGAGGGCGCCGAGGTACATGACTCCGTCATAATGGACGGCGTCGTTATCAAGAGTGGCGCAAAGGTCTATTACAGCATTGTAGACAGCGAAACCGAAATTTCAGAGGGCGCAACGGTAGGCGTCAAGGATGCCGGCAAGGACAATATCACAGTCATTGCCAAGGAAAGCAAAATCGAGAAAGAGGTGAAGTAATATGGCAGCAGGAATCATTTTTTCAAACTTGAACGATAGTACTTTGTCAAGACTTACCGCCGACCGCACCGTTGCGGCTGTACCCTTTGGTTGCCGTTACCGATTGGTAGACTTTGCGCTTTCCAATATGGTAAATGCAAATATCACCAACATAAACCTTGTTACCAACTACAATTATCGCTCCCTTGTTGACCACATAGGAAGCGGTAAGGACTGGGATCTTGCAAGGCGCTCCGGTGGTATACACGTTATATCTCCTTTCCAGAATTCAAAGGATAATGCAAAGCTTTATTACACACATCTGTCCGCTTTGCGCAGTATGCAGTCTTATATCAACGATATAAAGGACGACGTAGTAGTATTTTCCGACTGCGATAACATTTGCAACATAAAGCTCAAGGATGTTATTGCGTACCACAAAAAGACAGGCGCAGAGATAACTCTTGTTACTCAGAAGGTGTCGAGCTTGGGAAGCATCAGAAACAACGGCTTGTATATTAAGACCGATGATGATAGCAGAATAACTGACATAAGCTTTGGAAATGAGGCAACATCAGACTATCCTGAGCGCCATATCGGTATTTTCGTAGTTGATACACAGTATCTTAAGCAGATACTCATTTCCGCAGCCGCTCACAATTATTCGAGTCTTACAAAGGATATTATCGGTGCAGGAATAAATTATCACAAGTATATGACATATTGCTACGATGGATATGTCGCTCCTGTTTCTGACTTCAACGATTATTTTGAGCGCAGCATCGAGCTTACTACAAACAAGTTTGCTCGCGAGTCCTTGCTTGGAGTGCGCGCACGTCCCATTTATACAAAGGTCCATAACTCAGCTCCCGTTATATACACAAACGACGCTCACGTAAAGGACAGCCTTATAGCAGATGACTGTATCATCGAGGGTACTGTCGAGAACTCCATCATTTTCCGTGGAGTAAAGATAGGCAAGGGAAGCGTAGTCAAGAACTCTATTCTCTTTGGTGGTACTTACGTTGGAGAGGGAAGCACGCTCAGCTGTCTTGTAGTCGACAAGAACAGCGTTATATGTGACAACCGTACTCTTTCGGGACATATGACGATGCCCTTCTATATCCCGAAGCATTCAAAAATATAACTCATAGCGAGGACACGTAATGAAAATTCTATACGTAGCAAGTGAGGCAAATCCCTACGCGGCAAGCGGTGGTCTTGGCGACGTAATGGGCGCTTTGCCCGCATCAGTAAAGAAATATGCAGAAGAAGGCTCGGAGGTAGCAGTAATACTTCCTTTGTACGGTAACATTGCCGAGCATTACAGGAGCAAGATGAAAAAGGTGAACGAGTTTCACTTCTATCTGTCTTGGCGTCACGCATATTGCGGAATCTATCTCTTGCGAGCGGGTGGCGTAAGCTACTACTTCGTTGACAATGAGTATTACTTCAAGAGAGGGGGAATGTATGGCGACTTTGACGACGGAGAGAGATTTGCTTATTTCTCAGGTGCTGTCGTAGAGTTTATGCTCAACTGCGACTATATTCCCGACCTGCTCCATGCAAACGATTGGCAGAGCGCTTTGTCGGTCATCTATCTTAAGACGAAATATTCTTCAAACGAGCGTCTTTCGGGAATTAAAACTGTGTTTACGATACATAATATTGAGTATCAGGGGAAGTACGGAATGCACGTTTTGGGCGATGTGTTCGGCATAGATTCCTCCTACAGCGACATTCTCGAGTTTGACGGAAACATCAATCTCTTGAAGGGGGCTATTGTCTGTGCTGACAAGGTAACTACAGTAAGCCCCAACTATGCAAAGGAGCTCGAGGACGATTTCTTTGCATTCGGTTTGCACGAGATAGTTAAAATGTACGGATATAAGTTTACAGGAATTATAAACGGCATTGACGTCAAGTATTTCTCCCCCACAAATGCAGACGACATCACAAAGACATATACTGTAACAAAGGCAAAAGAGGGAAAAAGCGAAAACAAGCGCGCCCTTCAGGAAAAACTCGGCTTGCCTGTAGACGATAATATTCCTCTTGTTGCTATGATAACACGCCTGACTGCGGGCAAGGGTATAGACTTGGTGCTTTGCGTCTTGGATGAGCTTTTGAGCGAAAACGTTCAGTTTGTCGTTCTCGGCACAGGTGATGCAGAGTATGAGAGGATTTTGTCCGACATCTGCGCTCGCTATCCCGATAAGGCGAGAGCAATAATCAAGTTTGACAGAAAGATTTCCAAGGAGATATATTCATCTGCCGACATCTTTTTGATGCCGTCAAAGAGTGAGCCCTGCGGACTTGCGCAGATGGTTTCCTGCAGATATGGTACTATTCCGATAGTACGAGGCGTTGGAGGTCTTTTCGACTCCATCATTCCGTATGGAAAAGAGAACTCAAATGGATTTGTGTTCTACAACTTCAATGCGCATGAAATGCTTTTCAAGATAAAGGAGGCGCTTTCTCTTTATGAGGATAAGGCGGAATGGTATAGCCTTGTCAAGAGAGCTATGAAGACTGACTTTACTTGGGGCACTTCTGCCGCAAAATACATTGAAATTTACAAGGATTTAATTGGTTAAGACCATTAGTTAGGATTAGGTATGAGCAATAAAGTACAGAAGACAAAAGGTGAAAATACTCAAAATCTGGAAGCACAGCTGAAGCAAAAAATAGAGAGCAAGCTCTTTTCCCGCGGTGTAACATCACCCGCAGAGGCTACCTCGGAGCAGCTTTATCTTGCTACAGTGTACGCCATGAAGGATATTATAAATCAGAACAGAAACTCCTTCAAAAAGAGAATAAAAGCGGCAGAGGGCAAGAAGGTATGCTATCTGTGTATGGAGTTCCTCATCGGCAGATCGTTCAAGACGAATGCGATGAACTTGGGACTTTACGACACCCTTTGCGAAATTTATAAGGAATACGGCAGCAGCTTTGACGATGTTTACGCGTGTGAGATAGACCCCGGACTTGGAAATGGCGGACTTGGCAGACTTGCCGCTTGCTTTATGGATTCACTCACCGCACTTGATTATGCGGCGAACGGCTATTCACTTTGCTATGAAAACGGACTTTTCAGACAGCGCCTCGTCGATGGTGAGCAGGTAGAAATACCTGACACATGGATGCAGAAGGACGGCGATGCTTGGCTTTTTCCCAAGCCTGAAAAGAGCGTCAACGTAAGATTTGGTGGTGTTATCAAGGAAGAATGGCAGAACGGCGAGCTCAAAATAATACACACCGAGTATGACGAGGTGCGTGCAGTACCCTATGACGTTATGATCGTAGGCACGGAGACTGATGCTACCAACACTATTCGTCTTTGGAGAGCGAGAGAGACTTTCAAGCTCCAGAACAGCTTTGAATCTCAGGGCACTTACCTCAAGTCGCTCGAGGATTCATCAAAGGCAGAGGAGATAACAAGACAGCTCTATCCTCCGGACAATCACGACGAGGGTAAATTGCTCCGACTTACTCAGCAGTATTTCCTTGTTTCTGCATCTCTGCAGAGCATAATCAGCGATTACTTCGCTACTTACGGATCGCTTTCTAATTTTGAAAACAAGATAGCGATACACATTAACGATACGCACCCTGCACTTTGTATTCCTGAGCTTATGAGAATTCTTATGGACACATACTCGTATTCTTGGGACGATGCATGGAATATTGTAATAAAGACAGTTTCTTACACCAACCACACAGTATTGCCTGAGGCACTTGAATGCTGGAGAATAGATTTGTTCAGGATGAAGCTGCCGAGAATTTTTGCCATAGTTTCTGAGATAAACAGAAGATTTTGCGCTGATTTGTGGAATCTTTATCCTGGTGACTGGGATAGAATTTCGCACATGGCAATAGTCAGCTATGGCCAGGTGAAAATGGCGAATATGAGCATTGTCGGATCTCATACTGTAAACGGCGTTTCCGCCTTGCACAGTGATATTCTTAAAAAGACAGTTTTCCACGACTTCTATAAAATGACGCCTTGGAAGTTTACAAACGTTACAAACGGCGTTGTTCACAGAAGGTGGCTCAATTCAGCAAACCCCGGACTTTGCGGTATATTGAACGACTGCATAGGCGACGGATACAAAAACGATCCTTCGCAGCTCGCTGAGTTTGAAAAGTTTGCAAAGAATGAAGAGGTGCTCGACAGGCTTGCCGAGGTTAAATATCAGAACAAGGCAAGATTTGCAGAATATGCGCAGAAAAAGACGGGCAGGATTATCGACCCCAACTCCGTCTTTGACGTGCAGATAAAGAGAATGCATGAGTACAAGCGCCAGCTTCTCAACGTGCTTAAGATAATTTCCATTTATAACGAGGTATGCGAAAATCCTAATGCGGATATAACTCCTCAGACGTTTATATTCGGTGCAAAGGCAGCTCCCGGATATTATATGGCAAAGCAGCTTATCAAGCTCATTTACTTTATCAGCGAGGAGCTTGAAAGAAACCCGCTTACACGTGATAAGATAAAGGTAATCTTTATGGAGGACTACAACGTGAGTATGGCGGAGGTGCTCATCCCTGCTGCAAACCTCAGTGAGCAGATTTCTCTCGCAGGAAAAGAGGCAAGCGGTACGGGCAATATGAAGCTGATGATGAATGGGGCTTTGACCATCGGTACTCTCGATGGTGCAAATGTGGAAATTCTCGATGCCGTCGCAGATAGCAACATTTATATATTCGGCTTGAACACCTACGAGGTCGAGGAGCTTTGGAGACACGGATACGACGCCCGCGAGTATTATAGAAACTCTGAAAAGCTTCATCGCGCCGTAGACAGACTGAATTACGACCTCGGCGGAAACAACTTCTCGTATATCGCTGACTATCTCATAAATGCGAGAAACGGCGTTTCCGACCCCTATATGTGTCTTGCAGATTTCGATTCCTACAGATTTGAATACGATAGAGCAATTGCAGACTATGCAAATACTCGTGAGTGGAATCGTCGCTCTCTCATAAATATAGCGCGTTCAGGCAGATTTGCTTCTGACAATAGTATCAAGCAGTATGCAGAGCGCATATGGCACATGAAGCCCATAGGAAACAAATAATCACGGAGTTAATTGATGAACTTGCACTTAAAGACAGAGAATTGCTTGGCGTGTAAGGGTAATCTATCTATTAGCGACAGTATAGGCAGTCCGTTTTTTCGGACTGCCTATGATGTAAAGAGCAAGCAGATAGCCACCCTTTGTGTTCCGAGACAGCTTGGCGCATATAACGTCACATTAAAGCTCTTTTGCGAAACAACTAACAAGACAATTGAATATCCGCTTTCCTGGGAGCGCTCCCGGGGGGCTTGCGACGTTTACGTAGCTGAGTTTTCTGTTTTGGAGGCAGGTCTGTATTTTTATCGTGCAGAGCTTGAGAGTGCGGTAGGGCGTCTCTACACCGTGCGAGACGGATATTACGGGGCGTGTGCATTTCGCTTGCTTTTTGAAAATGCTCCATATGAATTTCAGCTTACGCTAAGCGATTTCAAATATCCTGTACCAAAATGGCTCTATGGCGGTATAATATATCACGTTTTCGTAGATAGATTTTATCGCGCAGGAGAGGTAGCTATACGCAATGACGTAGTGATAAATGAGGATTGGGACAATGGAATACCCGAATATCCCGAATATCCGGGAGCGTTTCTGAGGAACAATGTGTTCTTTGGAGGCACACTCTACGGCATTACCGAAAAGCTCGACTATATCGCATCACTCGGAGTCAACTGTATATATCTCAGTCCTGTTTTTGAAGCCTATTCAAACCACAAGTACGATACGGGTAACTATTTTAAGATAGACGATATGTTCGGTGGCGAGGAGGCTTTTAAGGAACTGATTGAGAAAGCAAAGGAAAAGGGAATTGCCATAATCCTCGATGGTGTTTTCAACCATACAGGTGCTGACAGCATATACTTCAACAAGTTTGGAAAATACGATTCCTTGGGTGCATATCAGTCGAAGGAATCGCCGTATTATAGTTGGTTCGATTTTCAAGAGTTTCCCAATAAATATACTTGCTGGTGGGGTATAGATATTCTGCCGAGAATAAACCCCTCAAATCCTTCGTGTGAGAACTATTTTATAGGTGACGGAGGCGTCATTGAGCAATATGCAAGAAGTGGCATAGGAGGAATGAGGCTTGACGTCGCTGACGAGCTTAGCGACTCATTTATTGCAGGAATAAAAAAGACGCTCTCAAAGTATTCGAAAGGACCTGTCTTATACGGCGAGGTGTGGGAGGACGCTTCAAACAAGGTAGCATATAGCACGCGAAAGAAATACTATCTTGGCGACGAGCTTGACGGAGTAATGAACTATCCCTTGAGAAAGGGGATAATACACTATTTCCGATACGGAGATACAGAGGCGCTGCGCTATGCATTGTGTGAGGTAATGCCGAATTGCCCAAAGCGTATTTTGGACGCCCAAATGAACATCTTAGGCACTCACGATACAAAAAGAATAATAACTGCGCTTGCCGCACCTGACGAGGATGGAAAGACAAATTGCGAGCTTTCCACTTGGAGAATGAGTGATGATCAGTATTCTGCCGGAGTACAAATGCTGAAAAGCGCATATCTTGCTCTTGCGACTCTGCCGGGGATAGCTACTGTTTTCTATGGTGACGAGGCAGGAATGCAGGGATATAGCGATCCGTTCAATCGCCTGCCGTTCCCGTGGAATAATATAGACGAGGAGCTGTTGTCATTCTACCGTGAGGTAGGAGCTTTGAGAAGGCGAGAAAGCATATATAAAGACGGTGAGCTCAAGCTGTTGAGGCTCGATGGTCATGTGCTCGCTTTTGCAAGAGTGAAATCAAAGAAGGCGCTCTTTACTGTGATAAACAGAAGCGATAAGGATCTTTATGTTTTAGTTGACGGCAAGGCTACGGCTTTAATAGGAGCAGAGAAGGACAAGGCCTTTATTCGCATAAAGGCGCATAGCGGTGGTGTCATAAAATGCTCTGCGGAGTCGGTAAAAATCAAATTTTCCTTTTAAGTGATAAATAAACACGAAAAGCCTGTTGCAAATGCAACAGGCTCTTTTTTTGTTTTACATGGCGTTTATTTTATAATATCCTTCAGTGTCCTTGTAAATACATCGATGTCCTTAACAGTATTGAAATAGCTGAGGCTCGCGCGCACTGTGCCATCAGATGGACTTTTGAGTGTAGCGTGCGCAAGAGGCGAGCAGTGCAGCCCTGTCCTTGCACATATCCCCTTTTCGTCAAGTGCGCTACCTATTACATCTGCCTTGATTTTTGGCGAAAAAAATGAAATTGTGCTGGTGCATTTCCTGTCAGCATCCTGCACGATTATTCCCTTGATGGAAGACAGTCTGTCAAACAGAAAATTGCGGAGAGTTTCTTCTCGCTCGGCAATTTCCTCTTTTCCTATTTGTTCAATAAAGCTTATTCCGGCGCACAGGGAAGCTATTGCAGGTGTCGAAAGTGTGCCACTCTCATACGCCTCCGGAGTAGCATATGGCATTTCAGGAGACCTTGAGTTAAGCCCGTTCCCACCTTCGACAAAGGTGCGCATATGACGCCTGTCGGAAAAAAGCGCAAATCCACTTCCTTGAATTCCGAAAAGGCCTTTATGACCTGGCGCACACAGCACGTTACATCCTATCTTCTCGATATTTATGTCGAGATGTCCTGCGCTTTGAGACGCATCGAGGATAAAATAGATGCCATGTTTTTTGCACATCTGCCCAATTTTTTCTACTGGAATAACTCTTCCGCTGACATTTGAGACATGGTTGCAAATCAGCATATCGGTGTTCTTCTTTATCTTTTTCTCGATGTTTGCGACGACATCGTCATCGGTGGAAAAAATATCAAATTCGCACTCGCCTGTTTTTTTGAGACTATACACCGGTCTGTATACGGAGTTGTGCTCTATATCACTTATTAAAATGTGAGAGCCCCTTTTATATGCCGATTTTATCGCCATATTAAGAGCATAGGTCGCATTGTAGGTAAACACTACATTTTCGGGAGCAGATGAACCGAAGTAATCACAAATTCGGCTTCTGCACTCATATATTTTTTCGGAGGCGAGGAGAGCAAGCCGGTGCGAGCCTCTGCCTGCATTTCCGCCAAATGTTTCTATACAGCTGATAAGCTCCTTTTTTATAGCCTCGGGCTTTGGATATGACGTTGCCGCGTTGTCAAGATATATCATTCCGTTTTACCCGTTTGACAGCTCATAGTCAATTCCTTGCCTTTTCAGCTCGGCAATGACTGTATAAAGCTGTTCTTCTGAAAATTCTATACTGTATGCGCACCCATTTGAATCCGAGGACGTCTTTATAAGGCGTGTTCTTACACCTATTGATAGAAGCGCCTTTCTTGCCTTCAGCGCATAGGTTATTGAGCCGATTTTGATGAGCTTCTTTTCCATTTTTTACTCCTTTCAAAAATTCGGTACGCAATATTATAATATGCTTAAATATTTTTCAAGTGATGGATTTGCAAAAAATATTAAAAACAGAGCAAAAACACGATAAATAATTGCTAAAAAATATAGACAAAATCCCAAAAATATGATATACTGTTATTTAAGGTTTTATAGTCTTTTTTCAAAGAAAAATCAGGAGGTGGTCAAAATTAAGATTTCGTGCTTTTTTGATGGTACTTACGCGTCAAACTGTTATCTTGTCACGAGCGACGATGAAAAGCACTCAGTAGTAATTGACCCTTCTGTCAGCTATGATTTTGTTTTTCGACAGCGTGGAAGTATTCCAACAGTAGACGGCATAATTCTCACCCACACTCATTTTGACCACGTTTTGTGTCTTAGCGAGTGGAAAAACGAGACAGGTGCTCCTGTTTATATCAACGAGCTTGACGCAGAGTCCTTGTCTGATGGTGAGAAAAACGGCTATAGCGTTTTCTTTGGCGAGCAGAGGTCTTACGGAAAGGCAGACGTTTTGCTGAAGGACGGCGACACAGTAGAATTTGGCGATGAAAGGCTCTCGCTTTTGCATACTCCTGGACATACGGCAGGCTCTTCCTGCTTCGTAGGTGATGAGGTTATGTTTACGGGAGATACGATTTTCGCAGATGGAGGATATGGCAGGACCGATCTCTATAGCGGAAGTCCTCGACAGCTTTTTTCGTCTTTGAAAAAACTTTTCTCGCTCGACAAAAATTATATAATATTCCCAGGTCATGGTGCAGAGAGCACCTTGGAGGACGAAAAAACAAATCACGGATTTAATTCGTGGTAAAACCTATTTAAATAATGGAGGCTGCGATTGATCGCAGAAAAAATATGGAAGAAATAAGATCAAATTTTATACATGACATTATAGATGAAAATCTTGCCGCTAATCCCGAGATGAAGATACACACGCGTTTTCCGCCTGAGCCTAACGGCTATCTCCATATCGGTAGCGCAAAGGCTATATGGATAAATACTAATACAGCAAAGAAATACGGTGGACTTTTCAATCTTCGCTACGATGATACAAATCCTGCAAAGGAGGATACGGAGTATGTTGAGTCCATATATAACGACCTCAAATGGCTCGGCGCAGAGCCTACAGGTGGTATTTTCTACGGCTCTGACTATTTTGACAAGTGCTATGAGTATGCTATAAAGCTCATCAAGGAAGGAAAGGCATACGTGTGCGACCTCTCTCCTGATGAGATGAGAGAATACAGAGGCACTCTTACCGAGCCTGGCAAGAACAGCCCCTATCGTGATCGTAGTGTAGAGGAAAACCTCGACCTCTTCGAGAGAATGAAGAATGGCGAATTCCCCGACGGAGCAAAGACACTTCGCGCAAAAATAGATATGGCATCTCCCAACATGAATATGCGAGATCCTGCTATTTATCGTATAGTTCATGTCAGCCATCACAGACAGGGCGACAAGTGGTGCATGTATCCTCTTTCGGACTATGCGCAGCCTATTCAGGACGCACTAGAAGGAATAACTCACTCACTTTGCTCTATAGAGTTTGAAAATCACAGACCGCTTTACGACTGGGTAGTAAATAACGTGGGCTTTGAAAAACAGCCTCATCAATACGAGTTTGCACGCCTTAACGTTACTCACACGGTAATGAGCAAGAGATACCTCCGCGAGCTTGTGGAAACCAAGCTTGTTGACGGATGGGACGATCCTCGTATGCCCACATTGTGTGGCTTGCGCCGTCGTGGATATACACCCAGCGCTATATTTGATTTCGTAGAGCGTGCAGGTGTTTCAAAGGCGTATAGCGTTGTTGACTACGAATTGCTCGAGCATTGCATCAGAGAGGAGCTCAACACTACAGCAAATAGGAGAATTGCTATATTAAATCCCGTTAAGGTAGTTATCACCAACTATCCTGAGGATAAGGTTGAATATTTCGATCTTCCTAACAATCCTCAGAATCCCGAAGCATCTACAAGAAAGCTTCCTTTCACAAGAGAGCTGTATATAGACGCCGATGACTTTGCGGAGGTACCTCCTCCGAAGTTCTTCCGCCTGAAGCCTGACGGCGAGGTCAGACTTATGGGCGCTTATATAATAAAGTGTAACGAGGTAGTAAAGAACGACGACGGCTCTATAAAAGAGATAAGATGTACATGCGACCTCGAAACAAAGAACGGAAATCCCGCAGACGGCAGAAAGATAAAGGGAACTATCCATTGGCTTTCCGCCCCCTTTGCAAAGGATGTCGATGTAATGCTTTACGATCACCTCTTTACCATCGAGAATGTAGCTGATATTCCCGAAGGAAAGGGTTACGGTGACTACTTGAATACGGACTCCGTGACTCGCATTGTGAATTGTAAGGTTGAAGAAGCTCTTGCGAATGCAAAAGCGGGCGAGAGATTCCAGTTTGTCAGAATAGGCTATTTCGTAAAAGATACCAAGTATGAAAACACGTTCAACAGAATTGTCGGCTTGAAGGACAGCTACTCAAAGAAATGAGTTTTTCTTTCAAAAAGGTAAAGAACTATTTAGCAAATCTTGTATTTGTTCCGCATTGCGCAGGCTGTGGAAATCTTCTGCCGCCACAAGCGCAGGATTGCTTTTGCGAGGACTGTCGGTATATCTACGATAGCGCCAAGGAACGTGAATGTCCTCGGTGTGGCAGACCACTGACAAAATGTCTTTGTCCCACCCCTCAGCTCGAAAAGAGCAGAGTGCACAAGCTCGCAAAGCTGGTGTTTTATCATTCACAGTCAAATTCCCATGCCGTAAATTCAGCGATATTCAAGCTTAAAAAGACGGCAGAAAAGCGTTTGGTAGAGGTTTTAGCCTACGACCTCGCACAATCGGTAAAGCCGATGATAGAATACAACAAAGAGAAATATATAGTGACGTATGCACCAAGAACGAGAAAGGCGATTCTGAAATATGGCTACGACCATATGGAAGTGCTGTCTCGCAGAGTGGCAGAATTACTCGAGCTACCATGGGCGAAGCTCATAGTCAGACATTCGGGAAAAGAGCAGAAAACCTTGACGTATGCAGAGAGATTGAAAAACATTGACGTGTCTTTTAATCACAAGAACAAGCTAGATGTAAAAGGCAAGTATGCTATTATTGTGGACGATATAGTTACCACCTCGGCTACGCTTTCCTCGTGCGCTCGTCTCCTTCGCAAGAATGGAATAAGGAGCGTCGTTTGTGCAGTTGTTTCGGTATCGGCAAATGCATATAACGATCAAAAAAAGACGATCTCGTGATCGTCTTTTTTGTTTATATTAGTTGCTTATAATAGTTATGAGTTCAAAATCTTGTACAGCTCGCTTTTGCTCATTTCTCTGTCCTTGGCAGCCGCCTTGATAGCATCCATACGAGCAAGACCCTCTTGCTCATAGTGCGCTACGTGTTCTTCGGGGGAAAGGTCGAGCAGGGGAGAGGCTTCTGCGAGTTGCGTATAGGGTGATCCTTCCATTACGAGAACGTACTCGCCGCGAGGGGATTTTTCTTCATACAAAGCGATAGCCTGCGATATTGTCGTGTGAATTATTTCCTCGTTCAGCTTGGTTAATTCTCGGCAGAGAGTTATTCTTCTATCGCCAAACACTTCAAAAAAGTCAGAGAGTGTGGTTTTTAGTTTGTGTGGCGCCTCATAGAAAATGAGCGTCCTTTTCTCGTCCTTTATCTCTGCGAGGCGTCGGCTCCTTTCTCCCTTTGAGGTGGAAACAAATCCTTCAAATGCAAAGCGACCTGTCGGCAATGCAGACAAGGCGAGCGCCGTAACGGCTGCGCAGCATCCTGGCACACAGGTGACAGTGATTTTTTTCTCTGCGCAAAGAGCGACTATGTCTTCACCCGGGTCACTTATAGCAGGCATTCCTGCATCGGTGACGAGTGCACAGCTTTCTCCGTTTTCAATTCTTGCAGTTATTTCCTCTCCTCTTTGACGCTTGTTGTGCTCATAATAGCTGACAAGCTCTTTTTTTATGCCAAAGTGGAGCAACAGGCTCCTTGTGTTACGTGTATCCTCTGCGGCGATAAAATCCACGTCAGAGAGCACCTTTAGAGCTCTTTCGGATATGTCGGAAAGGTTTCCGATGGGGGTGGCTACAAGATACAGAGTATTCTTTTCAGTTTTGTTTTTTTCTGGCTTTGCGCTCTGTGCGCTATTTATACTACTCATTGGCTTGAAAAAATCCTTTTTCGTATATTTCTTTTGTTTGTTCAGTATATTCGGTGTTTGTCGTGTCCTTGTATATAAACAGGGGCTTGCTGACGATACAGCCACACTTTGCGCCCTTTTTCGCTTCCAAAAGAAGCATAGAAGGCTCGCTTTCTGTATTGGCGTGCACGAAAGTCATCTTTTTTGGCTCTATCCCGTTTTTGCGGAGCTCGGAAAACAGCTCCACAATTCTGTCAGGACGATAGACGCAGTAAAACAGTCCGCCATATTTTAGCTTTTTAGTCGCTGCTTGACAGAAGTCGCCTATGCCTCCAAAAATTTCGTGTCGTGCGATAGTCTTTTCGTCGTGAGTATTCATATATCCACCGCTCGAAATCATATACGGCGGATTTGTAAAAATCACATCGTATTCGCCGTCTCCGTAATTTGCGACGTCACGTATATCGGCGCAGACGGCGGTTATTTTATTCTGCAATCCGTTGAGAGAAATATTGCGGGATATTATATCGGCAAATTCCTTTTGCACCTCGACACATAAAATCTCATTAAGCTTTTGCCTTTGTGCGCACAAAAGAGAAATTATTCCACTCCCACCACCAAATTCGATGGCGCGAGCGCGAGGAGCCTTCTTTATATATGAAGCGAGAAGTAGCGCATCGGTGCCGAGCTTTAGTCCGTTATCTCTCTGTATAAGAGAGAGATTGTCGTTTACCTCGTCAATATGCTCGCCCTCGTGTAATATAACGTTTTCCATAACTGTCCTTTGTAAGTATTTATAAAAAGCGGAGAAGCGAGCAAGCCGCATCTCCGCTATCTCATAAAAATATGTAGATTACTCCTTAACGGGAGCTCCTACAGGGCATGCACCCTCGCAAGCGCCGCACTCAACGCACTCATCTGCATTGATCACATACTTGCCATCGCCTTCGCTAATGCATCCAACAGGGCACTCATCAGCGCAAGCGCCACAAGCGATGCAATCGTCGTTAATAATGTAAGCCATTAATATACACCTCCATAATTAGTTTTACAACTTATTTTATCATATATCTACAAAAAATCAATAGGAAAAACGAAAATTTTTAAAATATTTCAATTATTCTTCTATTTTCTGTGTATTTTCGTCTTTGGACTGATTTTTCTGAGTCTTTGCCGCCTTGATTATCTTGATTTCCGAGCACTTATAAAGCTTGGGGTTTTCAGGCTTTTCATCGAGCTTGACCTTTACAAGCTGTAAAAGAGGTCTTGTTTCTACGACTGTGCCGACACCATTTGAGGTGCTGACTGTAGAGCCTACCGAGGGGGTAGTTTTGAGCGCTTCCTCGTATACCTCGTGCTCGTAGCGTAGGCAACACATGAGTCTGCCGCAAGAGCCTGAAATCTTAGCAGAGTTGAGAGAGAAGTTCTGCTCCTTTGCCATCTTTATGGAAACCTGCGCAAAGTCGGTAAGGAAATCCGAGCAGCAGAACGGGCGTCCACAAGGACCAAGTCCACCCATCATTTTTGCCTCGTCTCGTATTCCTATCTGGCGGAGCTCAATTCTGGTCTTGAAAACGGAAGCAAGGCTCTTAACGAGCTCTCTGAAATCCACTCGACCCTCTGATGTAAAGTAGAAAAGGAGCTTGCTGTTGTCAAAAGTGTATTCCACTCCGACAAGGCTCATATCGAGCTTGTGGCTTTCTATCTTCTGCTTGCATATTTCAAGTGCGTCCTTTTCGAGCAGCTTGTTTTTCTCGTTTCTCTCGTGGTCGTCCTCGGTAGCTATTCTGATTATGCTCTTGAGGGGGCTGACTGTCTCAGAGACGTTTACAAGCTTGTTTTCGATCAGTACCTTTCCGTATTCGATACCTCTCGAGGTTTCGACGATCACAAACTGTCCAATTTGGACCTTTATGCCCTTGGGAGAGAAGTAATATATCTTACTGTTGTTTCGAAAGGAAACGCCTATAACCTCTACAAGCTCGGGGGTGGTTTCCTCGCTCTTGATTTCGTTTGTTGTATTGTTTGTGTTTTCCATTACCAAATCCTTGATATTATTTTTTTTGGTTGTTCATGAGAGTGGCTAATACGACTCCCACGTTTGCATTGACGCTTAAGTCCTGTATTGCAGAGAAAATACTGTCGCTGATGACAAAGAGCTTGTGCAGTCCTATTTTTGAAGATAGCGCTATCGCTTGCTCTCGGTCATAATAGTAGACGAGTGTAGCATTTTCGTCTTTTTTAATTAGTATAAGGTCTCTTACTGCGCACAAAAGAAGCTCAAGCTCCTCTGTAAGCTCGTTTCTTTTTTGCGAGAGAAACGAAAACGCATCGCAAAGATATGCGTAGGACGACTTTTCTGCTATCGCCTTTATTATAGTGTCTACACACTCTCGCTGCTTCTGTATTATAGAATTTTCCTTTGCATTCATAAAGGCAGATGCCTTGCCTAAGCTACCGCCGGAGTATGCTATAGCAGCAGCAAATTCATCTGGTGATCTGCTCCTTGTCAGCATGGCAGTTTTGTCATGCTTTAAAAGATAATTTTCTATATCCTCAAACGAGAAAAGAGACATTCGAATTGTCTGCGTCCTGCTTTTTATCGTGCCTAGTATAGTGTCAGACGTGTTGCAGAGTAAAAGAATGATAACATTATTTGGTGGCTCCTCCAATACCTTTAGCAAGGCGTTTTGCGAAGGAGGGAGCATCAGGTGTGCATCGTCAATTATATATACCTTGTACTGTGATTCCGAGGCAGACAAAAACATATCTGTGCGCATCTCTCGGATAGCCTCTACAGGAATAGAGGCTCGCTCTCCGCGATCGACGAAGTAGACGTCAGGATAATTCTTTGCCATGATTTTTTGACATGTAGGGCATTCCAAGCACGGCAACGGATGTCGCGCAGACGCCTTGTTTTCACAGGAAAGCGCCGCGGCTATCAGGTAAGAAAACAACGTCTTTCCACTTCCGTCTGGACCTTCAATAAGGTAGGCGTGCGGGAGCGTTTCTCCGACGATACTCTGACCTATTCTGGTCTTTACGTCGTCGTTGCCGAAAAGCGAAGTAAAAAATTCTCTCACGATTGCCCCCTATTTTATAAAATCACAACTCTATTATATCAATAAAATTCACGAATGTCAATTTTTTTTGAAATAATATTATATAACATTCTGTGGTAATTGAGTGGCACATTGTAAAGATGGGCAAAAGAGAAGGAGCGTGCATGTTTTTTAGATATAATATGTAAAAAAGGTACCAAAAAATTATTGCGCCGTATTGTAATAAGAAAAAAGATGTGATATAATATAATGTAAGTTTATAATTTTTTTGAAAATTGCATAAATTTTCTTGCATAGGTAAATAATCCATAAAACAACGTGGAGGTATGATATGCAAGAAATTATAAAAATAAATGAAGCGGGCGTGAAAGCAAAAAAGGCAAAACGGCACTCATATTTTGCTTTGGCAAAGGAGTTGCTGTGCGACAAGGAAAAGAGAATTACTTTTTCCGTTTTGATCGGCGTATTTTCATTGTGCTGCGCAGGTGTGTGGAGCCTGTCGGGTAGATTGCTTTCTATAGCGGGATTTGACGACTTCGTCTACAGAGAAGTTTCCTCGCATGTACTTTTGGCACTTACCCTTTTGCTTGATTACACACTTTTTGCTGTGTTTTTGTTTCCGTTTCTTTTGGGAATTTACGCGTATTTCCTCGACTTTGCAAGGTCTGATGATGCGCGTATCGGCAAGGTGTTCGGCTACTACACGAGTCGCAAAAGATACTTTTTTGCACTCCGTCTTTCCTTCAAGCTGACGCTCGTGGTCGCTTTTGTGCTTGCGCTTTCCTTGGGGGTCGCTTATTTTGGTGCTACGCTTGCACGTTACCTTGCAGATACTGCCAGCGTCGTGAGGGCGACGATTGTGCTTTGCATTGCATTTTTGTGTATTGCATCCTTGGCTTTGGTTGCGATTTTTAGACTTTGCGACTACTTTGCCTTTGTGTCATTGTCACAGGGGTGCGACTGCTCATTTAAGGATATATGCGCATCGAGTGGCGCTTTGGCGAAGGGAAACCATCGCAGGATAATTTTTAATTCCGCCGTTTCGTTGCTTTTGGTGGCAATATCCGTTTTCAGCGCAGGAATTTTGCTGCCCCTTCTGTTGCCGATTGCGCTTTTGTCGAGGGCATTACTTGAAAACGATATAATAAACGAGTATAAAATAAAAAATAATATATAATCAAAAACATCGGAGGTCTATTATGGCAGACAAGGAGAAGTTTTATATAACAAGTGCGATAGCTTACAGCTCTCGCAAGCCACATTTTGGCAATACATATGAAATCATCATGACTGATGCTATCGCAAGATATCAGCGCCAGATGGGAAAAGACGTATTCTTCCTCACAGGCACAGACGAGCATGGTCAGAAGATAGAGGCTCTTGCAAAGGAAAGTGGAATCACTCCCCAGAAGTATGTAGATAATGTATCGGGCGAGATAAAGCAGATTTGGGACCTTATGGGCGCAAGCTATGATAAATTTATCCGTACCACAGACGATTATCACGTAAAGTCAGTTCAGCATATTTTCAAAAAGCTTTACGACAAGGGCGATATATACAAGGGCTATTATGAGGGCTGGTACTGTACCCCCTGTGAATCCTTTTTCACCGACACACAGGTAGAGGGATGCAAGTGCCCTGACTGTGGCAGAGAGGTGCAGAAGACGAAGGAGGAGGCATACTTCTTCGCAATGAGCAAGTATGCAGATCGTCTTATTGACTACATCGAAAATCACATGGAGTTTATCGAGCCTGAATCAAGAAAGAAGGAAATGCTCAACAACTTCCTCAAGTCAGGACTTCAGGACCTCTGTGTTTCAAGAACGTCTTTCAAGTGGGGTATTCCTGTAACGTTTGACGACAAGCACGTTGTCTACGTTTGGATAGATGCGCTTTCAAACTATATTACTGCTTTGGGATATGATCCTGAAAATGAGACACAGGGCGAGCTTTTCAACAAGTATTGGCCTGCTGACGTTCACATTATTGGAAAGGACATTCTCCGTTTCCACACTATTTACTGGCCCATCATGCTTATGGCATTGGACGTAGAGCTTCCTCATAAGGTGTTTGGACACCCTTGGTTCAACTTTGGCGCAGACAAGATGTCGAAGTCGAGAGGAAACGTCGTTTATGCCGACGAGCTTGCAAACGATTTTGGAGTTGACGGAGTGCGTTACTATGCGCTTTCCGAAATGCCCTATGCAAACGATGGTAGCATAACCTACGAAAACGTTATAAACAGATACAACACCGACCTTGCAAACAACCTCGGAAATCTCGTGAGCCGTACACACGCTATGACAAAGAAGTACTTTGACGGCATTGTGCCTGCTCCTGTGGTAGAGGGCGAGTTTGATGCCGATCTCAAGGCGTGCGTCAAGACTGCTATCGCAGACTCAAAGAAGCTTATGGACACCTACCATATTTCCGATTCCTTGGACGCTATCTTTGCGATGCTTCGTCGTGCAAACAAGTATATAGACGAAACTACTCCTTGGATTCTGGCAAAGGATGAGGCAAACAAGGGGCGCCTTGCGACTGTTATATATAATCTGCTTGAGGTCATTCGTGTGGCTTCCGTATTGCTCACCCCCTTTATCCCCTCGACCTCTGAGAGCATTTTCTCCCAGCTCGCTACGGATAAAAAGGAATATTCCACAATCTCCGAGTTTGGCGCACTTGAGGCAGGTAAGCCCTTAGGTGAGGCAAGTACGTTGTTCGCAAGAATAGACGAAGCCGCATTTATGAAGAAAATCGAAGAAAAAAGAGCGGCAGAAGAAAAAGCAAACAAGAAAGAAGAAAAAATAGAAGAGCCTGAGCACGAGAGCGAAATCAAAATCGATGCTTTTGCGGCAGTAGAGCTTCGCACTGCAAAGATACTTGAATGTGAGAAGGTGCCGAAAGCAAAGAAGCTTTTGAAGCTTCAAGTAGACCTCGGATATGAGAAGCGACAGGTGGTTTCCGGAATTGCAAAATTCTATGAGCCTGAGGATCTAATAGGCAAGAAGGTCATAGTTGTCGCAAACCTTGCTCCCGTCACGCTCTGTGGAGTCGAGAGCCATGGTATGCTCTTGGCATCTGGCGAGGAAGAGGTAAGAGTAGTATTCCTCGATGAAAACACGCCTTTGGGTGAAAGGGTAAGATAATGTACTTTGATTCTCATTCACACTACTATGACAGTAAGCTGATAGGAGAAGCAAAAAACGAGAGCGTCGATTCTTTGATCGACGCCCTCTTCCTTAGTGGAGATGTTTCGTATATCGTAAACGTGTCGACAAGCACAGAAAACGCTTCTCTCGCCATAGAGCAGGCAAAAAGACATAAAAATATGTATGCCGCTATAGGAATACACCCTGGAGATTGCAAGGAGGAGAAGAGCCTTTCCTCATCACTCTCCTGCATAGAAGAGCTTATCAAGCAAAACAGAGAAAAGGTAGTGGCGATAGGTGAAATAGGTCTTGACTACTATTGGGAGCCTATACAAAAGGAGCTACAGCTCGAATACTTTGAAGAGCAGATGAAAATGGCAGGGCGCCTTGATATGCCTGTAGTTATACACGACCGAGAGGCGCATGGCGACTGCTTTGACACTGTTATGAAGTACAAAAACGTACGTGGTGTTTTCCATAGCTATAGTGGTAGCGCCGAAATGGCGCGTGAGCTTATCCGTAGAGGCTGGTATATATCCTTTTCAGGCACGATAACCTTTAAAAATGCCGTAAAGGTGGCAGAGGTGGCGAGATCGCTTCCTCACGACAGGGTGCTTATCGAAACCGATGCCCCCTATCTCACGCCCCACCCATACAGAGGAAAGGTGAACCATTCCGGATATCTGCGATACACAAATGCCGCTTTGGCTTCGCTTTGGGGAATTTCTGAAGAGGAGTGCGCAGAGATAACTCTCAATAATGCGAAATCATTTTTTGGAATAAGCTAATCGTTGTTCGTTGCACTTCTGTGGCTGTCACAGCATAACGATGATGTGTCGTACCCCTTGAGAATATTAAACATATAGTTCAGCATACTCCAGTTAGGAGTGAACAGATTCATTACATTCCAATAGCCTACACCACCAAAGCCAAGCTCGTGCACCAAGTCGAGCTTGGCTTTTATGCTTCTCGCATCCTCGAAATAAGCTATGTTTTCTGTCGTCTTGCCGTTTTCTCTGTTATAGTAAGTGAAAAACGGAGTTTGTGCGACTGTGTCGAATTTTATTTCGGCATTGTTTTTCTTCGCTATTTCGATGGCTTCGGTGTTCGAGATGTTTTTCGCACGAGATTCGTCTTCAATGTACGGCAACTGCCATAAATAGCCATAGTTGGGAATGCCGAGCGTGAGCTTGCTTGGGAGTATTTCCTCTCTTGCAAATTCCGCCACCTCTCGCACCTTGTTTATTGGGGCGACGGGCAGAGGAGGTCCAAATGTGTAGCCCCATTCGTAAGTCATAAGCATCGCTGAATTTGATGCATTGCCTAATTCTGAATATATTTGCCCCTCGTACAAAACACCCTTTTGCGACTCCGATGTCTTTGGTGGCAGATCGACAAAAACGAAAAATCCATCAGGACAAATCTCCTGCCGTAATTTTTGTGCGAATTTTGTGTAGTTCTTGGCGTTTTGGGCGCCTATGTATTCGAAGTCTACATCGACACCGCTATAGCCCTTTTCTTTGATAATTCGGTGTATTTCCTTGATAGCTTTGTCTTGCGCCTCAGGACTTTGCAGAAAATTACCCACAAGAGATTCGTTGAATCCTCCGTTGTCTCCTATAGAGGTCAGCACCATTACAGGCAGGGTGTTGTACTGCTTTGCGAGAGCGATCAGCTCGGCATCATCTATGCCTGAAATGCTTCCGTCCTCTTTTATTCTGTGTGAGAAAATCGACAAGTAAGTAAGGTATGGGAGCGTCGCCTTCAAGGTGTCGCGTGATATGTTAGGAAAGGCGTAGCCGTTTGTAGTTATAGAGCCGTTTTCTGCTGATGGATATGAGATGGTCAGCGTTTGCCCCGGGGATATTTCTGTCCTTCCGTTTAAGAAAGGATTATTTCTTTGCAGCTGCATTACGCTCGTGTTAAATCTTCTCGCTATTGAAAAAAGTGTGTCGTCACGCCTTACAACATAGGATTTTGCAGGTGGCAGAATTACAATCGACTGCCCTATTATCAACTCGTTTGGTGTCGCCAAAGCGTTGTCGCTGATTATTTTCCTTGCCGAAACACCGTATTTTTTAGATAGCTTGTATATTGTATCCCCTTTTTCAACGGTATGTATTATCATGCTTGTTCCTTTCGTCTATATGATATAGTATAAGTATATGTCGAATTCAAAAAAATGATATTATTTCATTTTTTAGTATTTTAAAAGAGTATCGCGAGCATAATATCACTGTGAAAAGGAGAATGAAAATGGGAAAAGTAAAATTTACAAGAGTAAGTGCAAGAGAAATACTCGATTCAAGAGGGAATCCAACAGTGGAAGCCACGGTCTTGCTTAGCGACGGCAGTGTAGGTGTAGCGAGTGTGCCATCTGGTGCATCTACAGGTAGCTTTGAGGCAGTGGAGCTTCGCGACAAGGGTAAAAAGAGATACAACGGCAAGGGTGTCCTTGATGCCGTATATCATATAAACAAGCTGATTTCGCCTGCCTTGTGTGGCGTATGCGCCTACGATCAGGCAGAAATTGACGGCACAATGATTTTGCTCGATGGAACGGAAAACAAGTCCAAGCTCGGCGCAAATGCGACTCTTGCCGTATCGCTCGCCTCTGCGCGCGCCGCCTCCTGCTCGCTCTCGTTACCGCTGTTTAAATATATCGGTGGAATATCAGCTCAGAGAATACCTGTCCCGATGATGAATATACTCAATGGGGGCGCTCACGCAACCAACAATGTGGATATACAGGAATTTATGATAGTGCCGATAGGGGCAGAAAACTTTTCTGACGCTCTGCGAATGGGAAGTGAGGTCTATCACGCTCTGGGCAAAATGCTCGAAAAGAAGAAGCTGTCTACGGGTGTCGGTGACGAGGGGGGGTATGCGCCAAATTTAGAGGGAGACGAGCAGGCAATCGAGCTTTTGTGCGAAGCTATAAAGGAGGCAGGCTACGATACATCTGCTATAGCTATCGCCTTGGATGCGGCAGCGAGCGAATGGCAGACGGATGACGGAAAGTCTTACATTATGCCGAAAAAGAAGAAGGAATATAGCGCACAGGAGCTGATAGGATATTGGCAGTCCTTGAAGGAAGGGTATCCCATACTATCAATTGAGGATGGTCTTGGCGAGTCCGACTTTGACGGCTGGAGAGAGCTTACACGCCGTCTTGGCAGTGAGCTTATGCTTGTGGGCGACGATCTGTTTGTCACAAACACTACACGCTTAAAATATGGAATAGACAACACCGCCGCCAACGCTATTCTGATAAAGCCAAACCAGATAGGCACTCTTACTGAGGTCTTGAGCGTAATAGAGCTGGCAAAAAGGTCGGGCTACAAAACGATAATTTCTCATCGCTCAGGAGAAACTGAGGATACCACTATAGCAGATATAGCAGTGGGTTGTAATTCCGGATTCATAAAGTCGGGAGCCCCCTGTAGAAGTGAGCGAGTGGCAAAATACAATCGTTTGCTCAAAATTGAAGCGTCGCTTTTTGGTGACGGCGTATTCGGGTACTGAAATCCCTGCAGCATAAGGGTTTTAAATCCTTGTGCTACATAAATATTTTGAAATTAGCAAAACAAAAAAGCGAAAATCTATTGACAAAGTAAAGATATTGTGGTATTATATTCAAGTCCGATAATTATGCCCCTGTAGCTCAGACGGTAGAGCACTTGACTTTTAATCAAGGTGTCCGGAGTTCGAGTCTCCGCAGGAGCACCAAAAAGCACTTGCAGAGATGCAGGTGCTTTTTAGATTTAAAAAGGAGTTTATTATGAAGATTACAGTTCTCGATGCCGCTACTCTTGGCGAGGATCTTTCCTTGTCACCTCTCGATTCCGTCGGCGAGGTTACAGTATATAAAAACACCTCCCCTGATGAAGTCGCTGAGCGCATTTGCGACTCAGAAGTAGTAATTATAAATAAGATAAAGCTCGGCGAGAGCAATTTGTCAGAGGCAAAAAAACTTAAATTGATATGTGTAGCCGCTACTGGATATGACAATATAGATGTCCCATATTGTAAATCGCATGGAATAGGTGTGGCAAACGTCGTGGGTTATTCTACTCATAGCGTAGCGCAGGTCACGCTTTCTATGGCGCTATCTCTTTATACTCACCTTGCAGAATACAACAAAAGTGTAAAAAGCGGAGAATATACAAGAGGTGGAGTGGCAAATCGGCTTGTCCCCATATATCACGAAATATGTGGTAAGACGTGGGGTGTTGTCGGTCTTGGAAACATAGGCAAGCAGGTCGCTCGTGTAGCCTCTGCTATGGGGTGCAACGTGCTTGCATACAAGCGCACACCTGATGCAGATTACAACTGTGTAACACTCAAGGAGCTGTGTGAGAAATCCGATATTATAAGCGTTCATTTACCTCTTTCCGACTCCACGAGAGAGATAATAAACTCTTCAGCTATAGAAATGATGAAGTCGAGCGCAGTGCTGATAAACGTAGCGCGTGGGGCTGTTATAGACGAAAAGGCAGTCGCAGATGCGATCCTTTCAGGCAAGATAGGCGCATTTGGCTCTGACGTTTATTCATTTGAGCCTATGTCGTCATCGCACCCTTTCAATTCCATCAAGGACAAGGACAACGTACTCCTTACGCCTCATATGGCTTGGGGCTCGTATGAGTCGAGAGTGAGATGCCTTGACGAGATAGTAGAGAATATAAGAGCGTTTGCGCGAGGTATTGAGCGTAATCGCTTGGACGTATAAAAACAAAATCTCCCCCGAGTTGAATTCGGGGGAGATTTTGTTATAGTAGCTTTAATTATTTAAAATCGCCTGTAACGTTGTAAGTTTTTGCATTTGAAGGCGTGCCGTGATCGGAGTTCTGGTAAAATCTTATAGACTTTTCGCATTTAAGATTGTTATACATAGCGACAATTCCAGAGGGGGGGCATGTGTAGTCGCCGAGTCCGCATCTTGTAATCACAACCTCGTTTTTGATATATCCTGCAAGGATAGCCCAGTCGAAGTAGACCATTTTGTCAGTATAGCAGATGCCGTATACATTGTTGATTCTTCCGTCGACAGTATAGCCTGCAAGATTGCAGAAGCCGGGAACCTCGGCAGAGGAACGTGTTATATTGATAGGCTTTTCGACAGCAGGAACAAAGCTCGTGAGCGCTGATACGCCGAGTGTCTGATATCC
>JAZRQS010000005.1:0-11179 GCA_045649925.1 Eubacteriales bacterium
GCATTTATGGGTGTGCTGTCTAACCTTGCAGGAGGCTTTATATTCCGTCTTGAGAAGCGTATCAAAGCGAGAGAGGGTGTAGGCAATGAATGAAAAGGACACTATAGGAACAGACCTTGATTTCAAAGTCCCAAACTTTGACCTGGGCATAAAAAAAGCGGCTAAGACCATCGCCGCAAACAGCTCTCTGATAGTGGCAGTCCTTGCCGTTGTAGTGGCAGCGATGGTGTTCTTCACCGACCTTGACGGCGGGTTTGAAATAACGGCATCGTTCTCAACGTCGCTCGTGGTGCTCTTCTGCTGTTGCGTAGTCGAATACTACTCGACCAAGCTTATGGGCGCGAAAGAGGGCAAACGTGAGGAGCGATATATCAACGTCACAAAGCAACACAAAGACATATCGCTTGAGTGTCAAACCAAAGTCGGTGTACAAGGACTGATGGACTTCTGTACCTATTATGCCGAGCAGGACCTTATCAGACGGAGATGCACCCTCCTCAAGCAGATAGGAATGTCATACGATGACTATGCTGACAAGTATATGCAGCTCGATAAAGAGGGACTGCCTCGTGAGCTTCCTCGTATGGTACGCAAATGCATAGCCAAGGCGAACAGGCTCAAGCCTATGTATATAAGTCAGGACAACCTGATATTTGCCATAGACAACGAGAAGCAGGCGCAGCTGATGCTTTCAACTACGCGCAGGGAGCGTATCAAGGATTTGTCGTTCCTCATTCCTACGCTTTTGTCGACGTTCTTTGCCGCCTCCATGGTGATAGAGGTCATACAGGACCTGTCATTTGCGACGGTTACAGCGTGCATGATAAAGGTGTTCTGCATAATCCTCAATGCCGTCAAGGGTTATCAGAACGGCTATTATAACATCGTCGAAGGTCATGTCGAATGCGCAGAGGCAAGAATATACCTGCTTCGTGAGTGCATCGCATGGGGCAATAGAGAAAAAGTCGAAGAAGCAGAAAAAAGTTTATAAAAATGACAAAAATTCGGGACATAAGCTCCCGAATTTTTCATTTATTTTGTTCCTAAAGCTTTCCATTCTTTTTTGACGAGGTTTTTGACGAGGCTTTCGTTGAATAAACACAAAAATTGACGAGTTTTTTGACGAGTAAAAGAGTATAGAAATAGTATATAAAAATTTGAAAAAATCGCCTTAAATAAAAGAAAAAAGACTATAAAAAGCACCACTTTAATAATAGTCTTTATATAGTCTTTTTGGCGGAGAAGGAGAGATTTGAACTCTCGCGCCGGTTAAAATCCGACCTACACCCTTAGCAGGGGCGCCTCTTCGGCCAACTTGAGTACTTCTCCATTTGACAGACTGCCGATTTCAAGTCTGCCGTTATATTATACATAAACGAAGTCCACTTGTCAAGACTTTTTTGCAAAAAAGTGCTTTTTCGACCGAGTTTGCCTGAATACAAAGCGCATGTTTTTGATTTTTGCCGTAGCAGGTGCGCTTTTTACCGATATTTTTGCCTCTTGTTCCTCGTTTGCCTTGATTATTCGCTTTTTTATAGTATAATGGGCTTGCAAAAGAGCTTTTTGACTTGCGCAGCTCTCGCCTTTTGTCAAAATCGTGCCCAGCCGTGCCTTATCTGTGCGTGTTTTTTGTGTAATTTCATCTTGCGAGTGTCAATATTGTGCTACTCGCTCGCAAAAACCCTTTATTTATGCAATGTTGCATTTTTCAGCATTGTGCAAAATTGTATTAGGAAAGTAACAATTTTCCCTTTACTTTTTCTGTGCAACACAATATAATAAAATCACGATACTATGTGCGAAGCTACGCCGAGTTTTTGAAAAGCTACATAAAGCTACATTTTATTAAATTTTATTAAATTTTATTAAATTAAATTATATTTCATATTTACACTGAATTGGCATCAAAACGGCCCAAAGCCTGTGCAAAGGCGACGCCACGAGGCGCTGTGCGCTCACGCCCGATGCCACACTACCCCTACACACCATGAAAGGAAGGGACAAGGTCTTGATTACCAGAATTAAAAATGCGGTGTTTGTCACCGACAAAATCGAAGACGTCAAATATCTTTACATAACCGACGATAAAATCTCTGCTCTCACCAACGACGAGCTCCCCTTTGACGAGGAGATAGACGCAAACGGCAGATATGTCAGCGCAGGATTTATAGAGATACATTCTCACGGCGCAGGTGGATACAGCTTTTGCGACGGCAAGACGGAGGACATCTTCCGCGCGGCAAAAATCCATGCCTCCCATGGTACGACAACCATATACCCCACCTCTCTCTCTCTCGCACTTGGAGACATACAGGCGTATATCGAAACTGTGAGAGAGGCGATGAACGCCAACTGCCCCGGCCAGCCTCACATAGCAGGCGCACACCTTGAGGGCCCCTACTTCTCATACGGGCAGAGAGGCGCGCAAAACCCCGACTTCATAAAAAATCCCGTAAAGGAGGACTACTCCGCACTTGTAGAGGGCAACGAGGATGTAGTAAAGCGCATCAGCTTTGCTCCTGAGCTTGAGGGCTCGCTCGAATTCTGCGAATACCTTCAGGAGAAGGGCGTGGTCGCTTCCTTTGCTCACACAGAGGGAATATACGAAGAGCTCATTCCTGCAATTGACCGCGGATGCACGCTCGCAACACATCTCTATTCGGGCATGAACGGCGTAACGAGAAGAAACGCCTATCGCAAGCTCGGCGCAGTAGAAACCGCCCTGCTCGACGACAGAGTATCCGTCGAGGTTATAGCAGACGGACACCATCTCCCGAAGGAGCTCTTACAGCTCATATTCAAGATAAAGGGCACAGACAAGATCTGCCTTGTCACCGACTCAATGCGTGCAGCAGGTCTTGGCGACGGCCCCTCCGAGATAGGCGGACTTGAGTGTGTGGTCAAGGGCGGTGTCGCACTCCTCCCCGACCTCTCATGCTTTGCAGGAAGCGTAGCTACCTCCGACAGACTCATCAGAGTAATGTACAAGACAGTAGGCGTCTCGCTTGGTGACGCTGTAAAGATGGCGACCGAGACCCCTGCACGAGTAATGGGACTTTCCGATCGTGGCAGACTTGAAAAGGGCTGTTACGCCGACGTGATATTCTTCGACGATGATATAAACGTCGAGAGAGTGTTCATTGAGGGCAAGGAATTTATAGCGTAAGCTCACAAAAACGGCAACAAAAATATTAAAAATAAAAAAACAAAACACACAAAAGGAGAATCACAATGGAAATCAGAATCTGTAAAGACAGCGCTGCCCTTGGTGCAAGCGCAGCAAAGCACGTAGCTCAGGTATTGCGCGAGTGCATCGAGAAGAACGGAAGCGCAAGAATCGTGCTTTCAACAGGCGCTTCTCAGTTTGACACAATCTCCGCTCTCGTTAAGGAAGAGGGCATCAAGTGGGAGTGCGTTGAGATGTTCCACCTCGACGAGTACGTTGACCTCCCCATCACACACGGCGCATCCTTCCGCAAGTACCTCAAGGAGAGATTCGTTGACAAGGTTGGCACACTCAAGGCTGTTCACTTCGTTGACGGAACAAAGGAATGCATCGAAACATTGACAAAGGAAATCAGAAAGGCTCCTATAGACATCGGTCTTATCGGTATTGGTGAGAACTCTCACATCGCATTCAACGATCCGCCCGCTGACTTCGACACAAAGGAAGCTTACATCATAGTTAACCTTGACGATCGTTGCAAGCAGCAGCAGATGGGCGAGGGCTGGTTCCCCACCATCGACGATGTTCCGAAGCAGGCTGTATCCATGACTGTTTACCAGATCATGCAGTGCCAGAGAATCGTTACCTGCGTTCCCTACGCTGTAAAGGCTGAGGCTATCGCAAACACACTCAAGGCAAAGGAGACAACAAACCTCATTCCTTCCACTATGCTCAAGACTCACCCCGACTTCACTCTCTATGTAGACGAGGATTCCGCAAAGGGCATACTCAATTTCTAATTTTTCAACCAAAGCCTTCCATGCTTATATATTTCCCGTCGGATGTGTGTAAGCATGGAATTTGTTCAAGGAGCAAACATGAAAAAGTTACTTTTGATCTTGGTTATTTTGTCAACTTTACTTTACATTACTGCTTGTGGCGACAACAAGGTTGACGACATTCCCGAATTTGAATCTGCTCAGCTTGATGGCTGGCAGAGCTACTCCATCATATATCCCGATGGTGCAGACCTCACGCTTTCAAACGCGTTTTCAAGCCTTGCGAACGCTATAAAGGAAAAGACGGGCGTTTCTCTGAAAATGGAATCCGACTTTGTGATTCCCTCTGAGCCTGTCCCCACCGACACTCTTGAGGTCCTCGTAGGTATAACAAACAGACAGGAGAGCGTAAATGCGCTCAAGTCCATCAGATCTGAGGACTTCGTCATCACGTTTGAAAACAACCGACTTGTAATTACGGGCGGAAGCTCAAGCGCAACCGCTCGCGCAGTCGAATTCTACATATCCTACATGCTCGACGGCAGCGGACTCGTCTTCCCTGCGGAAGCAGTTATAGTCAGGAGCGAGTATCCCCTCGATACGCTCACCATAGGCGGAGTTGACATTTCCGAATTCGTCATTGTCCGCGGTAGCGAAATGAGCGCAACCGACAAGAGCCTCTGCGCACTTTTGCAGAGAAAAATCTCATTGCTCTGTGGTGTTAACGTTCCTATGGTAAGTGCCAAGGAGCCCGAGCAGGAATACGAAATACTCTTCGGCAAAACAGGACGAGAGGAGTCCTCCTTTGACATTCCCGCAGGAACTGCGGCGTCCCGCCAGACAGACACCAAGCTCGCATTCTACGCCAACGGCGAAAACGGAAGCGGAGCAATGATAAAACACCTCGTAGGAATTCTCGACTCTATCACGGCGACAAAGTCCTACGACCTGAAAATAGAGGCGTTTGAGGGTGAGCCCTATACTCTACCCCACCTCACAGCGACAAACGTGCTTGCAGTCCTCACCGACAATACAGGTGCGTATGACCCTGACTTCAGAAATGCTGAAAACGTATACGACAGATTCGTCCACTCCGTCTCTCAGCTTCCCGACGAAATAACTGTTCTCGATCCGTTTGAAATCGAGGATTTCATCATGCTCTCCCCCATCGAGCTCTACATCGCTCCCGATGGTAACGACAACAATGCAGGTACTATAGATGCGCCTCTCGCTACACTCGCTGCGGCGACAAAGAGACTCAATGGCAAGGAAGGCGGCGTTATCTGGGTAAGAGGTGGCACGTACAACACAGCAGATGCTTCTGCTATATCTACCGCAAAGGGCACTACCACGTCTCCCATATTTATCAAGGCATACGGCGATGAAACTCCCGTATTCACCCTTGGAAAGTCCCTCTCCTCCTCTGTTTTCAAGCCTCTTGATCCTAACGATGAGGTAGGTGCAAGAATCCCCGACGACGCACAGGCAAACGTAGTTTACGTAAACCTCTTTGAGCTCGGCTGGACGTCGGACGACATCGGTGCGATAACCGAAAAGTCCTCTCCCTCGCTTTGCATCAACGACACAGCGGGCGAAATCGCAAGATTCCCCAACTCCAACGAGGATCTCCTCTACTTCAATCGTGTAAACGAGACAGGAAGCGTCGAACTCCGCGACAACTCCAAGCTTTACGCTAACTGGATAAAGAGAGTAAAGAACTGGGACGCGTGGAAGAAGGCGGGTGGTACCGACAAGTCCACCTATGTCTTTGACAGATCTCTCTACACCAACCTTGCAAGCGCTATAGAGGACGCAAAAAAGCTTGACAAAGCATCCGACACGCTTTACACCGACGATTACGGTAACATGAACCTGGATCTCGGCTGGGAAATCAAGCTCGTAGACATAACACCTCTTTCCTGGGTGAACACGGGCGATATCTGGTTCTATGGAAACACCTATTCAGGCTACAGATTCGTTACGTCCAACATTGCAAGCTTTGAAAAATCAACTATGTCAATGATCTCCAAGCACGGAGTTCCCCATGGTGCTATGGAATCGTCCAACTCTCCCACAGGCTACAACAACTACTACCTCTTCAACATTATTGAGGCTCTTGACTACGAGGGCGAGTGGTATGTGGATAAGACGACAGGCAACCTCTACATTTACAAGACTGCAGACTTCGATGGAGCGACCATCACATACTCCTCGAGAAGCTCTGACATCATTTATCTTACAGGATGCTCCAATGTAATCTTCGACGGACTCACAGTAGAGCTTGGTGGTGGCAAGGGTATGCACATCTCGAACAGTGACAATGTAGTAATCCAGAGATGCACCTTTTCAAAGACAGAGGGCTCAGCTATCTATATAGACACCTCAAGCGACTGCGCAATAATCTACAACGAGATATTTGATACAGGCGCTACGATGATCGACACGGCAACACGTGACAGCGAGCTCAGCGCTCTCAATCCTACTCGCCACGTTATCCAGAACAACTACTGCCACGACCCACGCTACTCACAGAAGCTCGGTATATCCTTCTCGGGCATTCAGTCAGTCGCTTCTCACAACTACCTCGTCGACTGCGGTATCTTCCTCGACACTACAGCTGAATGTATAGTGGAATACAACGATGTAAAGGGTGGCTCTCCCGACATTCTCGATGGCGGTCTTATCTACCTCGGCATGTATTACAACGTTGCCAACCACGTCAGATACAACTATCTGCACGACTGGAATGCCCCCAATGCAGGTGTTTACTTTGACGACCTCTCCTGCTTCAACTACGCATACGGCAACATAATCGACTGTACTGACGCAGACATCAAAACAACCGACCACGTCAGAATGCTTTACTCCTCATCGGGACACTACAACGTGTTCTTCGGCAACCTGCTCGTAGGAAGAGCTCCTGACGCCATTACAGAGAGCACAAACTACTTTGAAGATAAGGTAAGCTTTGACGGCTTCTCGGCAGAGTATGTGGCTAATCTCAACAAATATAGCGACACGTTCTTCCGTCACTTCCCTGAGATAAAGGCATACCACGCCCTCATGTCACAGCACGTCGCAGAACGCTCCGAGTCAGGCTACGTACGTAACGAGCTTGAAATATATGTGCGCTCTCCCGCCGGCAACGTCATAATGAACAACCTCGTTGTAGGAACTGATGAGCCGATAAATCAGACGATACTCAAAAAGACCAACTCCGTCACAGGCAAGCCTATGACGTCCACCGACCTTATCAAGAACAACTATCACTCCTCTGATGCGTCGCTCGTGCTCACCGACTACGAAAACGGCGACTACACAGTACTCCCCAACATGCTAAATCAGGTCAAGTCTCAGATTCCCGAATTCAGCCAGCTCTCGTATGACAAAGCAGGTCTTACCTACGAAAGATAACGGCCATAGCAAAGCCTGATTTTCCCCTTGGCGTTGCGCCCCTATGGGTGCAACGCCATTTTTGTTTGCTCCTTTGCGCAGATAAAAGAGCGCTCCTTTTTTACAACTTGGTTATTGACTTAACTTGAGAATTGTTGTATAATAATCTCAACAAGAAATACAAAAGCAAGAATGGAAGGACCACCCTATGAAGAAATTACTTTTTGCCCTGCTGATACTATCTGTTGTAGTGTTTGTCGGATCCTGCAGCACTCCCGACACACCCGCAGGCAACGACCCCGCTGTAACAACCGACGCACAGGGCGACGCCCCCGCTGTCACGACTGAAGCGCAGGGTGACACCCCCGCTGTCACTACTGAGGCGCAGACACCGGGCGCAGACACCCCTGTCGTCAAGCCCGACTATGTGGTAAAGAAGCTCACTATCGGTGGCGTGGATATATCTGAATTCGTCATTGTCCTCGGACCTAACATGACTGAAAACGAGCGACACCTCGCTACCCTTCTCCAAAAGAAGATATACGAGGTCTGCAAGGTAGAAATACGCTGTGTCTCCCACACCGAGCCCGAGCAGAAAAATGAAATTCTCTTTGGTAAGACAGGAAGAGCGGCGTCAGAGATGAGCCCCATGTATGGCAAGGGCTCTGCTCGTCAGACCGACTCCAAGCTCGCATTTGTCGGAAACGGCACAGACGGAAACGGCTCTATGATGAGATACCTTGAATTTCTTCTTGACGCTATTCCCGCAGGCGAGTCCTACGATATAAGGATAGCTGACTTTGACAACGTGGAAATAAGCCAGCCCCATCTCACCGAAACAAATATGCCCTCTACGTTTTCTGATGTAACAGGCGCATATGACCCCGACTTCACCAACGTAAAAAACGTCGTCGACAGATTTAACTACTCTGTAGCAAGCCTGCCCGACGAGATAACTGTGCTTTCCCCCTTTGAAGTCGAAAGCTTCCCCAAAAGTGCAGAAAAAACTGTATTCGTCGCACCCAATGGCAACGACAGTAACTCCGGCACGATTGACGCCCCTCTCGCTACACTTGCAGCAGCTGTAAAGAAGGTCTCCGGAGGCGGTGTAATCTATCTCCGCGGGGGTGTTTACGACACCACCGGAGCAGGCGATATTACTGCAAGAGGCACTATGTCCTCACCCGTCATTGTCACTCCATATCAGAATGAGAATGTCACATTTGTTGTCGGAAAGCAGCTTTCTGCATCTGTATTCAAGCCTCTCGATACGGCAAACGACCCTCTCGCAGAGAGAATCCCCGCATCCTCGTGGGACTCTGTAGTATATGTCGACCTCTTCTCTCTCGGCTGGACTGAAAGCGAGCTCGGATCTATCTCGGCGTCCTCGCCCACATCTCCCGTCTATCCCGCACTCTACATAAACGATACTATGGGCGAAATTTCCCGTTACCCCAACTCAAACGAGCCTATGCTCTACTTCCAGAAGGTAAACGAAACGGGAAGCGTCACTCTCCGTGACAGCTCTAGCCTCTACAACAAGTGGATAAAGAGAGTAAAGAACTGGGACTCATGGAAAAAAGCAGGTGGCACAGAAAGCACGACCTACTCCTTTGACAAGGGCCTTTACAACAACTTGAAGGAAGCCGTCGCAGATGCGCAGAAGCTCGATGCCGTATCAAGCACACGCTACACCGACGAATATGGAAATCTCAATATGGATCTCGGCTGGTCCATCAAGCTCGAGGACCTCGCGCCTCTTAAGAATAAATGGGTAAACACAGGCGACATCTGGTTCTTCGGAAACACGTATTCCGGCTATCGCTTCTACACCTGCCAGATAGCAGAGTTTGACAAAAAGACTGTATCTGTATCGTCAGTACACGGCACTCCTCTCGGCGCTACCCCATCTTCAAACTCTCCCACAGGCTACAACAACTACTATTTCTTCAACGTGCTTGAGGCTCTTGACTACGAGGGCGAGTGGTATGTGGATAAGAGCACAGGCTACTTGTACGTCTACAAGACTGCCGACTTTGACAATGCAACACTCACATACTGCACCTCCACGGCGCCTATCCTCAATCTTGTGGGCTGCAGTAACATGATAATCGACGGAATAGATACCAAGTTTAGTAGCGGAGAGGGCATCTGCCTGACAAATTGCGACGACGTCGTTATCCAGAGATGCGAGGCCGGTCATACAGGCTCAAACGCTATCTATGTACGCCAGTCCACCGACTGTGCTATAATCTACAACGAAGTCTATGATGGTGGCGACACGCTTATAAGCTTCTCTGGTAGCATGAAAGATATAGGCGCAGCAAGTGCTACCCGCCACGTAGTGCAGAACAACCATTGCCACAGCCCCCGCTACTCAGTAAAGCTCGGCATATCCATTTCAGGCGCGTTTACCGTCGCATCGCACAACAAGCTTGAGGATAATGGAATATATCTGTCAAACACAGCGGAATGTGTCGTCGAGTACAACGATGTCAAGGGAGGCTCCCTTGACGTAACTGACGGAGGTCTTATCTACCTCGGACTTTACGACAACTTTGCAAACCACATAAGATATAACTACCTGCACGACTGGAATATATCCGACACAGGCGTCTACTTTGACGACCTCTCCTGCTTCAACTATGCGTATGGCAACATAATCGACACATCGACAAAGACCAGCGAGGGCGAGGTACTGCTCCTTTACTCCTCCTCAGGACACTACAACGTGTTCTTTGGCAACCTGCTTGTCGGCAGAGGTGAAGACTCCATCACAGAGTCCTCAAGCTACTTTGACGAAAATCAGCCCTCAGGATATCGATTTGAGGGCTGGGCGCAGAAGTTTGTAGACACAGCGAAGAGCTATAGCGCAACCTTCTACAAGCACTTCCCTGAAATGAAGATCTTCTATGACATGATGAAGCAGCACAAGGATGAGCTGAAGGCGTCAAGCTACGTGCGCAACGACCTTGAAATATACCTTCGTGCCCCCGCAAAAAATGTAATAATGAACAACATAATACTCGGTGCAGAAACACCGATCGTTCAGTCGTTGCTCAAGCTTACAAACTCCGTAACAGGCGAGCTGATGACATCAACGGACCTTATCCAGAACAACTATCACTCCACTAATGTATCCTCCGTCCTCGCCAACCACCTAAACGGCGACTACACAGTGAGCGACAGTGCGCTTTCTGCGATAACTGCCATTATCCCCGACTTCACTCAGCTTACAACGGAAAACGCAGGCCTCACCTACGAAAGATAAGATTTGTATCTGAGGACACAAATCAATGAATTGCCACATCGGGCATGAATCCCCCTTACGCCATGAATTGAATTGCCTTCGGCATCAAAAACCAGGGCAATTCAATTCATGAAAACGACAGTTTTCAAATCATGAAGCCACAAGGCTTCAATTCACGACGGCTTTCCGTCAATTCATCTTCCACGCCCACAAAAGCAAACCAATTCACTCGGCGAGCTTGCCACACGGCAGGCTCGCCGTTTTTCTTTTTTCTTTTGCTTACAAATTTGAAGCATAAAATTCCTTATAATATATTGACATACAAACCCAAATGTTGTATAATTACCATGTATACCCATAAATAAAAATAAACATAAAATAAATTTTAGAAGGGACTTTATTATGAAAAAATTATCTTTATTCCTTCTGTGCTTGATGCTGATTATCGGTGCTATCGCTACCGTTGCAGTAAGCGCTGAAGGCACAACTGAGCTGACTGAAGAACAGTTGGTTGAAAATCTTGTGGTATCCGATGGATATGCCGCAAGAATGCAAGACTACCATGGTGTAAGAGCCGTATTTAAGCTCAAC
>JAZRQS010000006.1:0-6918 GCA_045649925.1 Eubacteriales bacterium
GTCCTGTCGCATAGGCACGAAATACACGTTCTTGCGCAAAAGCAGGGTAGCGATGTTTGACAGATTTGCCGACATAGCATCATTTGAGGAGAGCGCTATAACTGTCGTTCTGTCGCTTCGCATATGCGCCTTTGCCGCCATAGTGACGGCAGAGTCGGTGATACCCGACGCTATCTTTGCGAGGGTGTTTCCTGTGCAGGGTGCAATAATCAAGGCATCGAGCTGTACGCTCGGTCCAAGAGGCTCTGCATCTACTATCGTGTGGATTATATCCCTTGCGCAGAGCTCACGTACAGTATTGCGAAAGTCCTCTGCACGCCAAAAGCGTGTGTCGGTCTCGTATGTCTTTTCGCTCATTATCGGCTGTATCTCGTAGCCGTCAGCGCGTAGCTGTCGCAGCGCCGCAAGCGAGTGCGAGAGGGTACAAAACGATCCACAAAATGCATATCCTATCATTTCGTCATCACCCTCTTTCCTATGACGTCGCATACCGCATAGGCGAGTAGGCGTGAGGCGCTTTCGGGCGCATATCGTGTAGGCAGGGCGGGGGCGCAAATGCATTTGAGCTCCGATTTCTTTGCGTCCTCGGTCAGCTTTTCGTCTCCTACAAGCTCGATATACAGAGCGCTCGCCCTCGCACGAGAATAGCAAAAATCGGGAATTACACGCTCCGGCACAGTGTTGTAGATAACGTCGCAGGAGGCGAATGCTTTTTCAAGGGACTCGCTATCTCCTGCAAGGTCGGCGACCTCGGCGTGTAGCGCGCCTGCCCAGAGAATATCGTGGATATTACGGCAGGCTATAGTGACACGCGCGCCCATGCCTCTCAAGAGGAGGAAAAGATGCTTTGCTATCCTTCCACTTCCTATTATAAGGTGGTGTGTGTCTCTTATAGTGTATGGGAGGCTTTCCATAGCCAGATAAAGTCCACCTTCGGCGGTGATATAGGCGTTTTCGTCTGTAAAGCACTCTTCTTCGTAGTAGTCGAAGATGCGCAAGGAGAATTGATTTGCCTGATTTTTTATAGCAGGGCTGACCTTTCCCGCAAGGACAGTCTTTTTTTGTCCAAGCCTTGAAAAGATGCGGGAAAGCTCAATTTTTTTGTCTGAATACGGGGTGTTTATGAAAATGCCGTCACGAGAAGTCGGCAACGGCAGAATTACTGTGTCAATGGTGGGAAGAAGGGCGTCGAGGTCCTCGCATACGGGTAGTGCGCTCTCGCTCGGTGGGGTGGCGTAAGTTTTTACATCGTTTCCCAAAGCGATTAGCGTATCGGCAAGATACGTCATTCGCCTGTCTCCCCCGATTATAAGAATTTTCATGTATAGCTCCTTGTTTTTTGGCTTTCGCTTTCATTATATGCCACATTCAGCCAAGTGCTATAGCATTTTACAAAAAACACAAAGGCAAGGCTCAAAACAGCGCAAAAAATCGGCGCACCCGCAAAAAACAGGCACGCCGTAAGCGTCAGACGGCTATCAGATGCCGTCGAAAAATCTCATAACAGACTTGTGGGAAGAAATCATTTTGTAAAGCAAAGTTGACAAAATGACACCTGCAAGCGCCTGAAGTGAGTTTGGAGGTATGCTCGTGATAGCAGAGGAAAATCCGTCACCGAGCAGGAGCCAGGCGTGGAGGAAGTAGCCGAATATCATCACACAGCCACCACATATACCCGACACAAGCAGGGCGGTAAGCGTGGGTATCTTGCCATTCTTTTTCAAGCGTATGAAGATTACACTCGCCAGCATAGCATCGAGCAGTTTTATAACAAACGTAGCGGGAGCGTAGACAGCATAGCCGAGCAAGAGGTCTGCCATAGCAGAGCCGATAGCTGCGCACACGCCTGCACCAAGAGGGGAGAGCAGATATGCACAGGTAAGGACAACTCCGTCGCCTATGTGTATGTATCCGTTTGCGCCTATCGGTAATGATATCATAGTAGCCACGCACGTCATCGCCACAAGCATAGCGTATAAGGGAAGTTTTTTGAGGCTTTTCATAAAAGTAACGCTCCTTTGAAAAACGAATTTATTGATTTGAATTATAGCACAAGCAGAGCAATTTTTCAATAGGGTGCGAAAAAATAATGCAAAAAAATATTGATTTTTACGTTCCTTTGTGGTATATTATTTAGGTATTTACACGTGTGTTTCCATAGAAAAAACGGCATAAAGCCTGCCAGAAACGCCTGTCGTGATTTTAGCTTGCAAAGGGAAGTATAATGAACAGAAAGATTACTGATATGGTATATATAGCCGTTGCGACGGCACTGCTTGTCGTGTGTAGCTGGATAGCTCTGCCATTCGCTATACCTGTCACTTTGCAGACCTTTGCGGTGTTTGCTATACTCGGTGTACTTGGTGGCAGACGAGGCACTCTCGCAATAACGATATATATCATTATGGGTGTAATAGGTGTCCCCGTCTTTTCGCAGTTCAAAAATGGTGGACAGGTATTCTTTGGCATTGAGGGTGGCTATATAGTTGGATTTTTTGCAGTCGCATTGCTATACTGGCTCCTTGAAGCCTTGCTCGGCACGTCTCTTTGGGTGAGAATAGTTTCAATGGTGGCCGGTATGCTCGTTTGTTATGCTATAGGCACACTCTGGTATGTAAACTTTACTTTGCACGAGCTTTCGCTGAAAAGCTTCCTCGCAGGTATGAACGTGTGCGTCGCGCCCTTCATTATTCCCGATGCTATAAAGCTGACTGCTTCCGCATTTGTGTCGCAGAAGATAAAACGACACGTGCTGGGCCTGAAAAAATAACCTGATACAAAATCCTTTATGCGCTAAGCGCAAACCCATATAACAAACAAAAAGAGAGAACAAATCGGAAAAACCGAAACGTTCTCTCAGTTCAATGAAATCGTTGCACGGCAACGATGAAATCTTAACTTCGTTCAGATGAAATCAAATCCATCTAAATACAACCCTGCGTAGCAGAATTTCATCGCGAAAGCGATTTCATCCACCAAAGGTGGATTTCACCCGTCGAAGACGGATTTGACTGCGTGTTCTCCGTTAAGGATAACACGCTGAATTCTCTATCCTTTTCATATTTGCAGGGCATACCTGCATTCAGTTAATTCAAGCAACGTAGGACGCTTTGCTATCGCTGATGGTGTCAGTCCAGCCATCATAGAAGGGGTTGCTATAGTCGGGTGCCTTCGTTGTAGTCGCAGGCTTGGTGGTGGTCGTCACGGGCGCAGTAGTAGTCGTTACTGTGGGCGCTCCTGTTGTGGTCGTTACTGTGGGGGCGGTAGTTGTAACTGTCGGCTGGATAGGAATAATGACTCTCTTTGTGGTGGTTACGGGCGATGCGGTCACCACAGGGAAGGTAGTTGTTACTGACTCTGACGTAGTTACCACAGGGGAGGTAGTTGTTACTGACTCTGACGTAGTTACCACGGGGGAGGTAGTTGTTGCTGACTCTGACGTAGTTACCACGGGGTCCTCTATAATATCTCCCACTTCATTTGTTGCGGGGGGGAGTGTGATTATCGCCGCGGTCGTCGTATCTGTGGGGGTGACAGTTATTCCTACGTCGCCCTTAATCGTTATATTACAGGATGCAAGGGAAATAAGCGCACACATTGCAACAAGCAAAAAAAGCGCTCTTGAGTTGAATTTCATACGTTTTTCTCCATTTATGTAAGTGTAACAATTATATCGTTTTTCACGTTGTCATAGAATATCATAGTTAATTATATAAGACGATACACAATGATTATACTACAAAGGCGAGAATATGTCAATAATTATTTTTTCTTGATGAGTTTAGCCTTGTTTGCGCTCTCCCTCTTCTTAATGTAATAATCCAATTGTGACGTGGCATTCTCTCAGGAAAAATTCATTGAATCCGAAGAGAAGGGGAAAAGGCGGAAAGAAATGCTTGCGAATATCGAGAAGTGCTTGCAATTTATGCGCAAAATCAGAAGAGGATAGAGAAATTTTACTTTCTCTATCCTCTTTTTTGTGGGTTTGTTTTTTATTATGCGAGCTTTTCAAGTGCTGCGAGAAGGGCGTCCTTTGTCGCCTTGTACTTCTCGAGCTTTGCCTTTTCGCCTTCGATGACAGCGGCGGGCGCCTTTGCGACGAAGCCCTCGTTTGAAAGCTTTTTCTCAATGCGCTCAATTTCTGCATCGTTCTTTTTCAATTCGGCAGAGAGGCGAGCCTTTTCCTTTTCAAAGTCGATAACGTCCGACATAGGAATGTAGAAGGTAGCCGACTCTGTTACGATATTGATAGCGTTTTCATCAGAGTAGGAGTCGGTGATGATAACTTCAGAAGCTCCTGCGAGCTTTTCAAAGAACACGCCTGCGCCCTCGAATATCTCGCTCTTTGAGGTTACCGCGTACACCTTTGCCTTCTTTGAGGGAGGCACGTTCATTTCTGCACGGCGAGCACGTATAGCCTTGATAGCTGAAATAATGCGCTCCATTTTTTCCTCAGCTTCAGGGAAGCAAAGCTCCTCTTTGAATTTTGGGAACTCGCTTATCATGATGCTCTCGTCACTGTGGGGAAGACTCTGGTAGATCTCCTCGGTGATGAAGGGCATATAGGGATGGAGCAATTTAAGCAGATTTGTCAAAACGTAGATAAGCACGTGAGCGGCGGTGTGAGCCTCCTTTGTGCCCTTGTTCTGCAGACGGCTCTTGCAGAGCTCGATGTACCAGTCGCAGAAAATATCCCAGATGAAGTCGTATATCTCGGAAAGAGCAACGCCAAGCTCGTACTTGTCGATGTTCTCGTTTACGCTCTTTGCAAGAGTGTTGAGTCGTGAGAGCACCCACTTGTCCTCGGTGGAGAGGAGAGAAATATCGGGCAATGTGCAGTCCTCGTCATCGTCTGCGAGGTTCATAAGCACGAAGCGGGAAGCGTTCCAGAGCTTGTTTGCAAAGTTGCGTGCGGACTCTATCTTTTCGTCAGAGAAGCGCATATCGTTTCCGGGGGAGTTGCCCGTTGCGAGAGCAAAGCGGAGCGCATCTGCGCCGTACTGCTCGATAATAACGAGCGGGTCAATTCCGTTGCCGAGCGACTTCGACATCTTGCGTCCCTGCGCATCACGTACAAGACCATGAATGAATACTGTGCTGAAGGGAATGTCGTTCATATGCTCAAGGCCGGAGAATATCATTCTCGCTACCCAGAAGAATATGATGTCGTATCCCGTTACGAGCACGCTCGTGGGATAGTAGCGAGCGAGGTCCTCTGTCTTTTCGGGCCAGCCGAGAGTGGAGAATGGCCAAAGAGCAGATGAGAACCAGGTGTCAAGCACGTCGTCCTCCTGACGCATAGGCTTCTGACACTTGGGACAGAGCTTTACGTCCTCCTTGGAAACTACCATCTCGCCACAGCAGTCGCAGTAGAATGCAGGGATACGATGTCCCCACCAGAGCTGTCTGGAGATACACCAGTCGTGTACGTTTTCCATCCAGTTTACGTACGTCTTTGTAAAGCGCTCAGGCTCAAACTTTATCTTTCCGTTCTGAACTACCTCAAGCGCAGGCTTTGCAAGAGGCTCCATCTTTACAAACCACTGGTTTGAGGTAAGAGGCTCTACCGTTGTCTTACAACGATAGCATGTGCCTACATTATGTGAGTGGTCCTCTATCTTTATAAGGTAGCCCTCTTTGTCGAGGTCTTCTACGATAGCACGACGAGCTTCGTATCTGTCCATACCCTCGTACTTGCCACCAAAGGAATTGATGGTAGCGTCGTCGTTGAGTACACGTATTACCTCAAGGTTGTGACGGCGACCTACCTCGAAGTCGTTGGGGTCGTGCGCAGGAGTAATCTTAACGCAGCCTGTACCAAATTCAAGGTCAACGTAGTCGTCTGCAACTACGGGTATCTCTCTGCCTACCAAGGGGAGAATGAGCATCTTGCCGACAAGGTCGGTGTAGCGCTCGTCTGCAGGGTTTACTGCGACAGCAGTATCTCCGAGAAGCGTTTCAGGACGGGTGGTAGCAATATTGACATACTTGCCCTCCTGCCCCTTGATGGGGTATCTGATATGGTAGAAATGTCCTGCCTGCTCGCTGTATTCGACCTCAGCATCGGAAAGAGCAGTCACACAGTGGGGGCACCAGTTGATGATACGGTTTCCACGGTAGATAAGTCCCTTTTCGTAGAGGTTTACAAACACCTCACGTACGGCGCGGGAGCATCCCTCGTCCATAGTAAAGCGCTCGCGAGACCAGTCGCAAGACGTGCCGAGCTTCTTCAGCTGGCTGATAATTCTTGAGCCGTACTGGTTTTTCCAGTCCCAGACACGCTCGAGGAACTTTTCTCTGCCGAGGTCGTATCTTGTCAGGCCCTCGTTTACACGAAGGTTTTCCTCGACCTTTATCTGCGTAGCGATACCTGCGTGGTCAGTACCGGGCACCCAGAGAGTGCTGTAGCCCTGCATACGCTTGGTACGGATAATGATGTCCTGCAGAGTTTCGTCAAGAGCGTGTCCCATGTGGAGCTGTCCCGTTACGTTCGGAGGGGGAATAACCACAGAGAAAGCGGGCTTTGATTTGTCCTCATCGGGCGCAAAGTAGTTCTTGTCGCACCAGTTTTTGTATATTCTCTCCTCAAAATCACGGGGAGAATACTTTTTGTCAAGTTCTTTTCTCATTTTATATAGTCCTTTCGGATAATTATTATGCGATCGTAGGGGGGCGACGTCCTCGACGCCCCGTTTATCGTTTCGCAAGAAACGAATATCATTGAAAGGCTTTGCCTTGAAAGTCAAGCCAAATATAAAAATAAAACACCCTGTGAATAACACAGGGCGTCGTAACGCGGTACCACCTGATTTTACGCAATATTGCGCATCTCATACTCTTTAACGCAGAAAACGTCGGATTCTACTCGGTCGCCCTTTCTTTCCGAAGGCTCAAAAGCTACCTTCACCCGTCACACGC
>JAZRQS010000007.1:0-24004 GCA_045649925.1 Eubacteriales bacterium
GGCGCGGATACACATTGTTACGCGGCAAGGAGTACAAGCATCCTTGTGTAATAGCGAAAGGATGGAAACGCCCCGTCCGTATAGATAGTCTCGGTGAGCGTTACACACCCGAAGCCATTGAGAAAAGGATTCTTTCAAGGCGAGAATACCGAACACCGTACTATCCGAGCCGACCGCCGCTGTTTGAGATATGGCAACGCCGCAAGAGCTACGATCAGCACAATACCGTAGAGCTTATCTTTATGATCGTGCTTGAACTGTTCGGTATTGATACAAGCGGAAAACCAATGAAAACCGAAAGCTACCAAGAACCGCTTTCACCTGACATGCGCCAAGAGCAGATCTATTTAGAGCGCTATATGGAAACGGTCAATCTTATCAACCGTAATGACCTTGGTACTACCGACAGAGTACAAGAGTTCATTGATGATAAAGAAGCGGAAATGGCTATGTTGCTTTCGGCGCGTAACAAGATCGACAACCGCCGCCGCAGAGCAACTACCGATGCCGAAAAGGAAGAATGCTCACGCAAGCGTAAAGCAATCTCGAAGGAACTCAAAGCCATTCGCCACGATGTTAATTTGGCGAAAGAGATCTTCCCAATGATCGAAAATCTAAAAGAAAAGCTCCGCATCGAGATGGAGCAAGAACAAGAAATGTTCCCGAGAGAGACGGGAGCGAAACCCCAACCTAAAATTAAAAGAAATGAGGACAAAGAAAGATGATAAACCCTTGTGAAAATGCAAACGGACACAGAAACGAAACAACCTGCGTATATGCACTTACCAACATTCACCCGATGGAGAACCATCCCTTCAAGGTTAAGGACGATGAAGATATGGCAGCTCTTGTTGAGAGCATCCGTCAATACGGCGTACTCAACCCCATTATTGTTAGAAAAAGACCTACGGGAGGCGGATACGAAATTGTATCTGGTCACAGACGATATGAGGCTTGTAAAAGGCTCAATAAGTTTGATATCCCCGTTATTGTCCGCGACCTTACTGATGAAGAAGCCATTCTCACAATGGTTGATGCCAACCTTCAGCGCGAAAGAATTCTCCCGTCGGAGAAAGCATTTGCCTACAAGATGAAAATGGATGTTCTGCGCCATCAAGGAAGTTCGTGCCAAGATGGCACGAAGCGCTCGGATGAGGCTCTTGCAGAAAGCACCGACGATAGCGCTCGTCAAATCCAAAGATATATCCGCTTGACCTATCTTATCCCCGAGCTCTTGAAAATGGTGGACGAGGGCATCGTTTCACTTACCGCAGGCGTGAACTATTCCTATCTGCGCCAATTTGAACAGTTGTCGGTATGGATGATGCTTATGGATAAGTCAATGTCTATCACCACAGACAAAACCGAAGAAATGAAGAATGCGAGTAAGAAGGCTGAACTCACCGAAGAACAGATTCGCGGTTACTTCAAGTGCAACGCCACCGAGCCGAAAGAAAAGGCTCCCAAGAAGCAAAGCGTGAAATTCGCCTTTGACGAGATTTCGGACTTCTTTCCCGATATGAAGCCGAAGGAGGTCAAGGACAAGATCATTGAGATTCTGTTCGCTTGGTACGATGCGCAGCAGAACGCGGTGATGAATGAGCCCACAGAGCTTGATGCGGTCATTATGAACGGAGGTGAAAGCTATTGATTAAAGGAACTGACAGAAATATACCTCTTTCCGAGCTGCACCCATTTAAGGATCACCCTTACAAGGTAGAGGACAATATGGAGATGAACGCGCTGTGCGAGAGCATCGGTAAAAGCGGATTGCTTTCTCCTATCATCGTCCGTCCTCGTGATGATGGCGGTTATGAGATCATATCGGGACACCGCCGCTTCAGAGCGTATCAAAGGCTTGGTATGACCGAGATACCGTCCACCGTCTGTGAGATGACCGATGAAGAAGCCATTGTCGCGATGGTAGATGCCAACATCCACCGAGATCATATCCTTCCGTCCGAGAAAGCTTTCGCCTATAAGATGAAGCTTGATGCCATCAAGCGCCAAGGTGAGCGCACCGATCTGACTTCTGCCCAACTTGGGCAGAGGTTGACCTCGGTAGAAAAAATTGCCGCTGAGAGCGATGAAAGTAAGACACAGATACAGAGGTATATCAGCCTCACGCGCTTAATCCCCGAACTGCTTCAAATGGTGGATGACGGAAAGATCGCACTTACCCCTGCGGTAGAACTTTCCAAGCTTCATCATCTCACTCAACAGCTTATCTACGAGATCTGCGATATGGATGACCTCACGCCGTCCTATTCTCAGACCGTTCGTATGAGAAAACTTGCAGACGAGGGAGCACTCGGTGAGGACGCTATACGCGAGATTATGAGCGAGGAGAAAGCCAATCAGCGGGAGCGTATAGTTATCTATATGGACGACATCAAGCAGTATTATCCCCGTAATATGCTCCCAAAGGATATTGTAGCAGACATCAAGAATTTGCTTCATAAACGCCGCTTGGAGCAAATGCGCAGAAAGGAGAGCCGAGATGCGAGGTAAGAAGAAATACGGATGGCTCAGCGGACTTATGTCAAATGTACTTGGAGGAACAAGAGAGTACAATTTCAATAACGTAACCTATATCGTTGAGCCGCGCTTTCAGTCTGTTGATTCCGAAGATTCCAAGATGCCGCAAGAAAAGTTTGCAAGAATTATCGAAAAGTCTGCGGCACATTTGCAAGTTGCTCCCGACAGTGATAAAATAGAGGCAGAATATGTTTTGGATTCTGCCGGAGAGGAGGAACATGCAGACCAAAACCAAACAGAATAAAGACCCCATGGGAATAACCGCACTTTATTGCCGTCTCTCTCGTGATGACGGAGCAGAGGGTGAGAGCAACTCGATAGCCAATCAGAAGAAGCTACTTTCCAAGTATGCCAAGGAACACGGCTTCACCAACACCAAGTTCTATGTTGACGACGGCTATACGGGAACTAACTTTAACCGTCCCGGATTTCAGCAGATGCTTGAAGATATGGAGATGGGGTATATCTCGACTGTCATCGTCAAGGACTCATCCCGCTTCGGAAGAAACTATCTTGAAGTAGGTCAGTACACAGATTACTACTTTCCCGAGCACAACATCCGTTTTATTGCCATCAACGATTGCATTGACAGCGAGAACGGCGAGGATGACTTCAGCGCGTTCCGTAACGTAATGAACGAGATGTATGCCAAGGATATCAGCCGCAAGGTAAGAAGCTCTCACCGCCTCAGAGGTAATGCAGGTGAACCGCTTTCCCAACCGCCATACGGATATATGAAATCCCCCGACAATAAAAAGAAGTGGATCATAGACGAGGAAGCGGCAAATGTGGTACGGCAGATATTTCAATGGTGCATTGAGGGCAAAGGTAATGAAACCATCGCCCGTCTGTTGCAGGAGAGTGAAGTTTTAATACCGATGGCTTATTGGCAAAGCAAGGGGCTTGGACGAGGCGGCAAGAAAACGCAACCTAATCCGTGCAAATGGTGCAAGACCACGATCGCCAAAATTCTCGCGCAGCAGGAGTATTGTGGGGATATTATCAATTTCAAGACCTATTCAAAGTCCTTCCGCAACAAAAAGCGACTTGATAATCCCGAGGAGAATTGGGCGATCTTCAAAGACGTTCACGAGCCGATCATTGACCGTGAGACCTTTGAAATGGTGCAGGAGCTTGTAGCCAAAACAAAACGCCGCGCTCCCAAGAAGGAGAACGGCGAAAAGAATATGTTTTGTGGCTTACTCTATTGTGCCGATTGCGGAAGTCCCTTGTGGTTCAACGTCAATCACCCGAACAAAGCCATTCAATACTTCAACTGCTCCAATTACAGAGCCAATCGCGGCACTTGCCCCTCAACCCATTATATCCGCGCCGATTCTATCGAGCAGGTGGTGATCGCGGAGCTGCAAACCATCGCTCGTTTTCTTGACGAAGAAGAGGATGAGTTCGCTGCTATGCTTGAAAGCAAGACTAACAAGGATATTGCCACCGAGCAAAAGCTTGCCGAATCTCAACTTGCCGCGGCAAGAGCAAGAGTCAAGGAGATAGAACGCTTGTATGAGCGTATCTATGAGGACAACGTAAACGGTAAGGTCTCGGACGAATGGTTTATGAAGCTCTCTCACAAGTATGAGGTGGAGATGGATGAGACCAAGAAAAACATTCTTGCCTTGCGTGAAAAGCTCGATAGCCTTGCGGAGAAACGGCAAACCAAAGAGAATTTCATTAAGGCGGTACGAAGCTTTATGGAGATGAAAACGCTGAACCCCGTCGTCCTTCGTGAACTGATTGAGAAGATAGAGGTTTATCAGATTGAGGGAACTGGCAAGAACCGCACACAGAGGGTTGTTATCCATTATCGCTTTGTCGGTTGTCTGCAAATCCCCGAATGGCACAGAAAGCGTAAGGTCACACTTGAGAGCAGACAAGGCGTAGCGGTCAACTATTTACCCACCACAGCATAACAAAAGAAAAAGAGCAGAAATTCTGCTCCAAACAACGAAATATAGGCAAAAAAAGTATCGAGTGTTCATCACTTTCGTTATGAACACTCGATATGGTCTGAGTGACAAGACTTGAACTTGCGGCCTCTACCACCCCAAGGTAGCGCGCTACCAGCTGCGCCACACCCAGATACTTTTAGGTTTTTATATGCGCTTTCCCTAAAAACCTAAAGTATTATAGCACACAAAAAAGCCATTGTCAAGTGTTTTTTTGCAATTTTGTGTTTTTTGCGATTTTTTGTGTGATTTTGCTTGGTGACAGTCTTTTCTTCAAGGCAGGCGCCCACATTGTCGCGTAGCGTGATGCGAAGCTCACGTGAGCCGACGTCCTCCTCGGTGGGTGTAAACACAAATTTACGGCGATAGGATGCGCCACTCTGCGGCCCTGTCAGCCAGTCGAATTCCAAATCATAGACTGACGGCTCGACACAATTCAGAATACCGCGATAGAACAATTCAAATGTTTCGCCTACCACAAGGTCATATGCGTGAGGAAGATTGAGTATGCTCATAATTTTTCTCCTTGCTATGCAAAAGACCTATTGTTTTTAAAATAGCCTGAGGCTTTTCTGATTACAAGAACATTGTAGCACACGAAAAAGGCTTTGTAAAGTGATTTCAGGCTTTTTTCATCTTGTGCTTTCGTATGTTGAATTTACATTCGTTCGCAAAAAATCAAAAAACACTTGCATATCCTGACGAAATGTTGTATAATGATATATAAGATAGAAATACAGCAAAATTCCTACGCCTTGTTTTATGCGAGGCGTAATAAATTTTTGTGGAGGGGAAATGGTAACTTTGTCTTTTGGGCAGCTGCTCGCACGACTTGCATTAGCGGCGCTCTGCGGTGGCCTTATCGGTATTGACCGTGGACGCAAAAACAGAGCGGCAGGCTTTCGCACCTACATGATAGTCTGCATGGGTGCGTCTCTTACAGTAGTGCTCGGAATATATATTGTCGCAATGATTCACTCACCCTTGTGGGCGATGGAGGTGTCGCTGGCACAGTCTGATGTGTCCCGATTTGGCGCACAGGTCATAAACGGCATAGGCTTTATCGGTGCAGGTACAATACTCGTAACAGGCAGACAGCAGGTCAAGGGTATGACCACAGCCGCAGGTCTTTGGGCGTCAGCCTGTATGGGACTTGCCATCGGTGCCGGCTTCTTTGCAGTCGCTATCGTCGGAAGTACAATTATTTTGCTAACTATAGTTGTCTTTTCCAAGCTCGAGAGATTTATCCTTGCGCATTCTCGCAATGTAAACCTCTATATCGAGCTCGAGCAGACTGACGGAATTTCACGAATAATAGAAACACTCAAGGAGCAAAACGTCCGTATATACGACATCGAGCTTTCAAACGGCTCGGCTGTCGAGCACCCGACGGCAATCTTCTCCTTACGCTTGCCGAAAAAGAAATCGCACGTTATCGTCATTACCGCTATAGCGGAAAACGACTGTGTGCGCATTATTGAAGAAATATAAGGAGGATGAAATGCTTACTTTTCTTGATTTTTTACGAACTGATACGCTTGACCTTCTTTCTATCATAGTGCGCTTGACGCTGGCGATGGTATGTGGAGGTCTTATAGGTCTTGAGCGAGAGCGCAAGCGCCGTCCCGCAGGCTTCCGTACACATATATTGATATGTGTAGGCGCAGCTATGACAACCCTGACGAGCCAGTATCTCACCCTGGAGCTTGGTCTATATACCGATATGGCGCGACTTGGCGCACAGGTAATAGCGGGCATAGGCTTTATCGGCGCAGGCACGATAATTATAACGAAGCGCAGACAGGTAAAGGGACTTACGACTGCCGCAGGTCTTTGGGCAGCTGCTATCGTCGGCTTGTGCTGTGGCGCCGGCTTTCTTGAGGGTGGAGCTGTGGCGACTCTCATAATCCTGCTCGCTGAAATAGTTTTCTCCCGTCTTGAATATTTCATTGTGGCAAACGCCCGCGCATTCAACCTCTACGTCGAATATACGGAAAACTCGATACTCGGAGTTGCCGTTGACACGATAAAAAAGGAAGGCGCTTATATCGTGGATATGGAGGTCACAAAGAGCAGAGGTACCGGACGAAACCCCTGCGTTATATTCTCTATAAACACTCCTCGCAAGACATCACACAAAAAGCTGATGGCGCTCTTGTCACGCATCGACGGAGTAGTCGCAGTAGAGGAGCTGTAATTAAAATCACACGCTTATACAGGCAAGGGACTGCATTTTTGAGCCGTCCCTTGCTTTTTTGTCGGTCAGGACATAGCCTTCCATATTATTGTATATTATTTATTATTGCTGAATATCGCTTTATCACTGCAGATGAATAAAACTATGCATTTATGCATTAAAAATGAATAAATATTCAAATATTCGCATTTAATATTCAAAACACCGAAAAAAGCTAAAAAATAATGCAAAAAAGTGCAAAAAAGTTTGAAAAAAGTCTTAACAAAGCCAAAAACGTGGTGTATAATGTGTGCATAAAAAACAAACATCGTGTATAAATATACAGAAAGAGAGTTATCATGGATAAGAAAAACATCAAAAAGGTCGTTCTCGCGTATTCGGGAGGTCTTGACACCTCCATCATCATTCCGTGGCTGAAGGAGAATTACAACAACTGTGAGGTTATCGCAGTTTCAGGTAATGTCGGTCAGGCAGATGAGCTTGAGGGACTTGAGGAAAAGGCTATCGCCACAGGCGCATCCAAGCTTTACGTCCTCGACCTCACAGACGAATACGTCGATGACTATATAATTCCGACGATGAAGGCGGGCGCTGTTTACGAGGAGTATCTTCTCGGTACCAGCCATGCGCGTCCCTGCATTGCAAAGGGCCTTGTTGAGATCGCATTGAAGGAAAACGCAGACGCCATTGCGCACGGATGCACGGGTAAGGGTAATGACCAGGTTCGTTTCGAGCTTACTATCAAGCATTTTGCTCCTAACATGCCTATCATCGCACCTTGGCGTGAGTGGGACATCAAGTCTCGTGACGAGGAAATAGAGTATGCAGAGGCTCACAACATTCCCTTGAAGATAAATCGTGAAACGAATTACTCCAAGGACAAGAACCTCTGGCATCTTTCGCACGAGGGACTTGATCTTGAGGACACCGGAAACGAGCCTTTGTACGAAAAGCCCGGCTTCCTTGAAATGGGTGTATCTCCCATCGTCGCTCCCGATAAGCCGACCTACGTTGAGCTTGAGTTTGAAAAGGGTGTTCCTGTCGCTATCGACGGCGAGAAGAAGAGCGCCAAGGAAATTATTCTTAAGCTGAACGAGCTCGGTGGAGCAAACGGTATCGGCTTGCTCGACATCGTAGAAAACCGTCTTGTCGGTATGAAGTGCCGTGGCGTGTATGAAACCCCCGGCGGAACAATACTTTACAAGGCTCATAGTGTGCTTGAGAGCATATGCCTTGACAAGATGACGCTTCACGAAAAGCAGAAGCTTTCCATCACCTTCGCAGAGCTTGTTTACAACGGACAGTGGTTTACACCTCTTCGCGAGGCGCTCAGCGCATTTGTTGACAAGACACAGGAAAAGGTAACGGGTAAGGTAAGACTTAAGCTCTACAAGGGCAATATGATAAATGCAGGCGTATGGAGTCCCTATTCGCTTTACAGTGAGGAGATAGCTACCTTTGGCGAAAGCGATTACGACCAGAAGGATTCTGCAGGATTTATCAACCTTTACGGCTTGCCGATAAAGGTACAGGCAATGGTAGACGGCAAGAAATAAGGGCTGACAAGTCAGTCGCTTGCAGGAATACCTTCCTTGTAGCTAAAATTGAAAAGCACGTGATTATTCCTGCTCGGCCTATGCCGTGCAGGATAATCTTGTTAAATAGAGACTTTTTTAAAACACACAAAAACGAAGAAATTGCGTAAACGGAGAACAGTTATGGCAAAAATGTGGGCAGGCAGGACCTCGGGAGTTACCGATTCCATAGCCGACGATTTCAATTCATCCATTCACTTTGACTGCAGAATGTACCGTCAGGATATAACGGGTAGCATGGCGCACGCCGCTATGCTTGGCGCACGTGGTATAATCACAGAGGACGAGGCCGAGACGCTTATTGACGGACTTTCACTCATTCTTTCCGACATTGAGGAGGGCAAGCTCGAATTTGACTTCTCCTGCGAGGATATACATATGTTTGTCGAGCAGGAGCTTACCGCACGCCTCGGTGACGTGGGCAAAAAGCTCCACACGGCAAGAAGCAGAAACGATCAGGTCGCACTCGATCTTCGTATGTATCTGCGCGACGAGATAAAGGTCATCACAGACTATATCTGCGAGCTTATCGGAGTTATAACGGACAAGGCGGGAGAGTACAAGGCAGTTATACTTCCCGGCTACACCCACCTGCAGAGAGCACAGCCCATAACGTTTGGTCACCACCTTCTCGCTTATGCGCAGATGCTTTTGCGCGACCTCTCTCGCTTTGAGGACACTTGTCGCCGTATGGACGTGTCACCTATCGGCTCCTGCGCGCTTGCTGGCACTACCTATGACACAGACCGAGTTTTCGAGGCGAAGAAGCTCGGATTTTCCGAGATAGCGAGAAACAGCATTGACGGAGTATCCGACAGAGACTTCTGTATAGATTTTCTTTCCTCATGCTCTGCGCTTATGATGCATCTTTCCCGCCTCTCTGAGGAGATAATCCTCTGGTCTAGCTGGGAGTTCAAGTTTATAGAGCTTTCCGATGCCTACACAACAGGCTCGTCGATTATGCCACAGAAGAAAAATCCCGACATGGCAGAGCTTGTCCGTGGAAAGACGGGACGAGTTTACGGTGACCTCCTTGCATTGCTCACCACATTGAAGGGGCTGCCCCTTGCATATAACAAGGATATGCAGGAGGACAAGGAGAGCGTCTTTGATGCGCTTGACACAGTAAAGATGTGCTTGCAGGTGTTCACACCTATGCTTGCCACAATGACAGCGATCCCTGAAAATATGAAGCGCGCCGCTCAGGGTGGTTTTATAAATGCGACAGACCTTGCGGACTATCTTGTAAAGAATGGTTTACCTTTCAGGAGCGCATATAAGATTTCAGGACAGATAGTAGCAGAGTGTATCTCGAGGGGGTGTGTGCTTGAAACTCTGCCCCTTGAGGTATATAAGAGCTATTCGGAGCTTTTCTCGGAGGACCTTTATGACGAGATAAGCCTTGAGACCTGCGTTGAAAAGCGTATCTCCGAGGGTGGAACCTCGGTCTCGTCGGTCGAAAAGCAGATTGAGTACGTGAAAGAGATGATGAAGAGATGACAAAGGTGTTTATAGACGGAAGTGCGGGCACGACGGGTCTGCGCATACGCGAGAGACTTTCCTCGCGTGACGATATTGAGCTTATCTCGTTGAGCGAGGAGCTTCGCAAGGACGAGGGCGCAAGAAAAGAGGCGCTCAACTCTGCGGACGTGGCGTTCCTCTGCTTGCCAGATGACGCTGCTCGTGAGGCAGTCGCAATGGTGGAAAATCCAAATACAGTTATAATAGACACATCGACAGCGCATAGGACAAGCTCGGACTGGGCATACGGAATGCCTGAGCTGACAGGCGCAAGAGAGAAAATAAAGGCGTCAAAGAGAATAGCAAACCCCGGCTGTCACGCAAGTGGGTTCGTAGCTCTCGTCAAGCCCTTGGTTGAAAAGGGCATAATCCCTCATGAAGCTCACCTCACCTGCTTTTCCATCACAGGATATTCGGGTGGCGGTAAAAAAATGATAGCCGAGTACGGCGACACCGAGAGAAATGACCTCTTGGATGCACCGAGACAGTATGCGCTTACACAAAACCACAAGCACCTGCCCGAAATGTCTATCATTTCAGGAATAGATAATTGTCCTGTATTCTGCCCCATAGTCGCTGATTTCTATAGCGGTATGGAGGTGACTGTGCCGTTATTTAAAAGTGATATAAACGGCACCCGCGAGGATATTTGCCAAGCATACGCTGATTACTACAGCAAGGGCGGACTTGTCTTCTATCGTGAGGGTGCTGGCGAGGGCGGATTTATGTCAGCCTGCGCATATTCCGGCAACGATGGAATGGAGATAAGCGTCGAGGGTAACGTCGACAGAATACTCCTCGTTGCTCGCTTTGACAATCTCGGCAAGGGCGCATCGGGCGCTGCAATACAAAACATGAACATAATTCTCGGAGTGGACGACGCGACGGGACTTGACGTATAATGGAGGACCTATGAAGATAGTAAATGGCGGCGTTTGTGCCGCAAAGGGATTTCTTGCAAGCGGTGTGCATTGCGGAATAAGAAGAAATCGCACAAAGCGTGATATTGCGCTTATATATAGCGAAAAGAAGGCGACAGCGGCGGCGGTATATACGACAAATCTCGTAAAGGGTGCGCCCCTTACTGTCACAAAGAAGCATATCTCCGACGGTATGGCTCAGGCAGTAATCTGCAATAGCGGAAACGCCAATACCTGTAATGCAAACGGAATAGAGATAGCGGAGAAGATGAGTGAGCTTCTCGCTGATGCACTCAAGATAGATGCGAGCGACGTCGTAGTCGCCTCTACGGGCGTTATCGGTCAGGAGCTGAAGATAGAGCCTATCGCAAACGGCATCCCCATGCTTATTGATGCGCTTTCCACAGACGGAAGCGACATGGCGGCAGAGGGTATAATGACTACCGACACAGTAAAGAAGGATATAGCCGTAGAGTTTACTCTTGGCGGCAAGACCTGTCGTATAGGTGGTATCGCAAAGGGTAGCGGAATGATACATCCCAACATGGCGACCATGCTCGTGTTTATCACAACCGATGCGTGCATATCGTCTGAAATGCTCTCGCAAGCACTTTCCTCCGATATTGCCAACACCTTTAACATGGTAAGCGTCGACGGCGACACGTCTACAAACGATATGGTTACTGTGCTTGCAAACGGTATGGCAGGAAACGATGAGATATGCGAGCAGAACAGCGATTACGCCGAGTTTGTACGTGCGCTCAATACAGTAACAGTGCACCTGTGCAGAATGATTGCAGGTGACGGAGAGGGAGCGACAAAGCTCCTCGAATGTAGAGTTAGCGGAGCAAAGGACGAGAAAAATGCGAAGATAGTCGCAAAGAGCGTTATCTGCTCAAGCCTGCTCAAAGCGGCAATGTTTGGCGCAGATGCAAACTGGGGCAGAGTGCTGTGCGCTATCGGCTATAGCGGAGCAGAAATAGACGTCGGCGGCATCGGCGTTTCCTTCAAGTCATCAAAGGGCGAGATAGAGGTCTGCCGTGACGGAAGCGGCGTGGATTTCTCCGAGGAAAAGGCAAAAGAAATACTTCTTGAGCGCGAAATCGAGATAATCATTACTGCACGTGACGGAGATGCTTCGGCTACCGCATGGGGCTGTGACCTTACGTATGACTACGTAAAGATAAACGGCGACTACCGCACCTAATATGTAAACTAAAGTAGACAAAGAGGATATATGGAAAACATTTTTTCAAACGCTCAAAGGGCAGAGGTGCTTACTCAGGCGCTCCCCTATATAAAGGAATATAACGGCAAGATAGTCGTAATCAAGTACGGCGGAAATGCTATGATAAACGAGGACCTCAAGGCGCAGGTAATGGAGGATATAGTCCTTTTGTGGCTTATCGGCGTAAAGGTAGTGCTCGTGCATGGTGGAGGCCCTGAAATAAGCGAGCTTATGTCAAGGCTCGGCAAAAAGCCTGAGTTTGTCGACGGACTTCGTGTGACGGACAAGGAAACTGTCGATATAGTACAGATGGTGCTTGCAGGCAAGGTCAACAAAACACTTGTGAATATGCTCGAAACAAACGGCGGTAAGGCTATGGGCATTTCGGGTATGGACGGCAGACTTATCGAGGCAAAGATGAAGGACGAGCGACTTGGATACGTTGGCGATATTACCAATGTGAACATTTCCCCTGTAATCGACCTTCTTGAAAAGGGCTACATTCCCGTAATTTCCACAATAGGCTGTGACACACAGGGAAATGCCTACAACATAAACGGCGACACTGCGGCGGCATACATTGCAGGTGCGCTCAATGCAGAGCGACTTATAATGATGACCGACATAGCAGGTATCCTTCGTGATAAGGACGACCCATCCACGCTCATTCCTCACATCACGCTCAGCGAGGCAGAGGAGCTCAAGGGCGAGGGCATAATTTCAGGTGGTATGATACCCAAGGTGGACTGCTGTATCGAGGCTATCCACAAGGGCGTTAAGAATGTTATCATAATGGACGGGCGCGTTCCTCACTCCATACTTATGGAGATACTTACCGACGAGGGCGCAGGAACAATGGTAAAAGGGGACAAATAAATGAGCGAGCTTAAATCACTTGACAGCCAGTTTATTGCAAACACCTATGCTCGCTTTCCTGTAGAGATAGCTTCGGGTAAGGGCTCGCTCGTCTATGACGAAAACGGACGAGAGTATATCGACATGGGCTCGGGTATAGGCGTTACGGCATTCGGTATATCCGACGACGAGTGGTGCTCGGCTGTAGAAAAGCAATTGCGCACCCTTCAGCATACCTCAAACCTCTATTACACAGAGCCTTGTGTACGATTGGCGAAGACCTTGTGCGAGAGGACAGGCATGAAAAAGGTGTTCTTCTCAAACTCGGGAGCAGAGGCAAACGAGTGCGCTATAAAGGTCGCACGGAAGTATGCCTGTGACAAAAAGGGCGAGGAATACTACAACATAATAACTCTTGAAAACAGCTTCCACGGAAGAACTGTCACCACACTTGCGGCGACAGGACAGGCGCATTACCACGAGCTTTTCCAGCCCTTGACATCGGGCTTTCTGCATGTTGCGTCGGGGGATATTGACGGACTTCGCACTCTTGTGCGCGAGAACAAGTGCGCCGCTATAATGATAGAGTGTGTGCAGGGCGAGGGCGGAGTTTTGCCCGTCTCGCACGAGTTTGTGTGCGAGGTTGAGAGAATAGCAAGGGAAGAGGAGCTGCTCTTTATCGTTGACGAGGTACAGACGGGCAACGGCAGGTCAGGCAGGCTCTATTCATATATGAACTACGGCGTTACACCCGATATTGTGACGACGGCAAAGGGAATAGGCGGGGGACTTCCTATCGGTGCTGTATTGCTCGGTGAGCGAGCACAGTCGGTGCTCGGCTTTGGCGACCACGGCTCCACCTTTGGCGCAAATCCTGTATGCTGTGCAGGAGCGCTCAGCATTATAGACCGCCTTGACGATGATTTTCTCGCCAGTGTCAGAGAAAAGAGCGAGTATGTATTTTCCTCTCTTGAGGGAGCAAAGGGTATTTTGGGCGTGTCAGGTCAGGGACTTATGATAGGTATAGAGACCGAAAAGAGCGCACGCGAGGTGCTTAATAAGTGTATGGAAAGAGGAGTGCTCTGCCTTACTGCAAAGACGAAGCTCCGTTTGCTTCCTGCACTCAATATACCTATGGACTTGCTCAAAAAGGCGATAGAAACTATAAAAGAAGTATGTGCGGAGGAAATATAATGTTAGGATTGAAGAACAGAAGCTTTCTCAAGCTTCTTGATTTTACACCCGCAGAGATGGACGCTCTTATCGACCTTGCGATAGAGCTGAAGGATAAAAAGAAAAAGGGAATACCTCACCGCTATTGCGAGGGGAAGAGCATTGCTCTCGTGTTTGAAAAGACATCCACTCGCACACGCTGTAGCTTTGAGGTGGCGGCAGCAGACCTCGGTATGCACCCCGTATATCTCGATCCGTCGGGAAGCCAGATAGGAAAGAAGGAGAGCATCGCCGACACCGCACGAGTGCTTGGCAGAATGTTCGACGGAATTGAATATCGTGGCTACGGACAAGAGATAGTCGAGGAGCTCTCCGCCTATGCCGGAGTGCCTGTCTGGAACGGACTTACAAATGAGTTCCACCCCACACAGATACTCGCCGACTTTATGACGATAAAGGAGCACTTCGGCTCGCTTTCGGGCAAAAAGCTCGTGTACATGGGTGACGCACGTTACAATATGGGAAATTCTCTCATGGTCGGCTGTGCAAAGATGGGCATGCACTTTGTCGCTTGCGCTCCAAAGGAATATTTCCCCTCGCCCGAGCTTGTCGAGGAGTGTATGAAGGTAGCAAAGGAGACAGGCGCTGTGCTTGAATTTATCGAGGACACCAAGCTTGCTACCAAGGGCGCTCATGTAATCTATACTGACGTGTGGGTATCCATGGGCGAGAGCGACGACGTATGGCAACAGAGAATTGAACAGCTTTCACCCTATCGCGTGACACGCGATATTATGGAAAACGCAGGAGAGCAGTGTCGCTTTATGCATTGCCTGCCCGCATTCCACGACCTCAAGACGACAGTAGGAAAGCAGATATACGAAAAGTTCGGCATCGATTGCATGGAGGTCACCGACGAGGTGTTTGAGAGCGAGGCGTCTATCGTCTTTGACGAGGCGGAAAATCGCATGCACACCATAAAGGCAGTGATGCTCGCCACACTCGTTGACTGATGTAAACAAACATTTACAAAAGACGGATTTTCCCGGAAGGGAATATCCGTCTTTTTTTATCGGCTTTGCAGAGCGTTATTTTTAATATAAATGTAACAAAAAACACTCTCGCTTTTATTGACTTATTCATAGCGGGGTTGTATAATTAGAATGTATGATTATATGCTTTTCAATGCTATGAAAGGAAAAGACAATGATAAAGAAACTTTTTTCATGTGTTAGGGAATATAAGCGTCCGACCATTATTACCCTCGTGCTTATCGTTTGCGAGGCGGTCATTGAGACCTTTATTCCGTTTATTACGGCAAACCTCGTCAACAATATCAAGCGAGGCGTCGACATGGGAGTTATTATCCGCACAGGTGTTGTGCTGGTTTTGATGGCTGTTGTGTCGCTTTGCTGTGGAGGTATAGCCAGCTTTACGTCGGCGAGGGCGTCTACAGGCTTTGCCAAAAACCTGCGAGGAGATATTTTCAGGAGAATACAGTCGTTCTCCTTTGAAAACATAGATAAATTTTCGTCATCGTCTCTCGTTACGAGAATGACCACCGACGTCGCAAACGTGCAGATGTCCTATATGATGATAATAAGGACGGCAGTGCGCAGTCCCCTTATGCTCATATTCTCCGTCGTTATGGCGTATGTTATGGGTGGATTTTTGGCTACGGCATTCGTTATCGTTATTCCTGTGCTCGCATTCGGCTTGTATATGGTAAGCCGTTACGCTATGCCCGCCTTCCGTCGTGTGTTCAAGAAATATGACCGACTCAACGAGTCTATTGAGGAAAACGTGCGTGCGTCAAGAGTGGTAAAGGGATTTTCCCGTGAGGAGTATGAAAAGGAAAAATTCGCTTGTGCCTCGGAGGACATAAGAGCCGACTTTACACGAGCAGAGAGAATAGTCGCCCTGAACAGACCTATTATGCAGGTGTGCATATATTTCAATATGATATTTGTATTGCTCGTCGGTTCAAGGATGGTCGTGCAGAGCGGTGGCGAGCTCATTGATGTAGGTCAGATTTCTGCTATGCTCACATATGGTATGCAGATACTTATGTCGCTTATGATGCTCTCAATGATATACGTTATCATCACAATTTCAGCAGAGTCGATAAAGAGAGTATGCGAGGTCCTTTCCGAAGAGCCTACGCTTGCTGATCCCGAAAGCCCTGTCCTTGAGGTAAAGGACGGCTCTGTCGACTTTGTGGGGGTAGCCTTCAAGTATTCCCGCAAGGCAGAGAGATTTGCCATTGAGGGAGTAAATCTCCACATAAATTCGGGAGCGACTGTCGGCATTATCGGAGGCACAGGCTCGTCAAAGAGCACACTCGTACAGCTTATTCCCCGTCTCTATGATGCGACGGAGGGCAGAGTGCTCGTGGGTGGAGTCGATGTGCGAGACTACAGCGTCAAGGCGCTTCGTGATCAGGTCGCTATAGTGTTGCAGAAAAACCTGCTTTTTGCAGGCACGATAAAGGATAATCTCAGGTGGGGAAATGAAAGCGCCACCGACGAGGAGATAATTGAGGCTTGCCGTCTTGCGCAGGCGCACGATTTCGTTATGTCATTCCCCGACGGCTACGACACTTGGATAGAGCAGGGAGGCACAAATGTCTCTGGCGGACAGAAGCAGAGGCTTTGTATCGCTCGTGCACTACTCAAGCGCCCGAAGATACTCATTCTCGACGACTCGACAAGTGCCGTTGACACCAAGACTGACTCTCTCATTCGAGCAGGCTTTGCAGGCTACATAGCCGAAACCACAAAGATAATTATCGCACAGAGAGTTTCCTCCGTTCAGGACGCCGATATGATAGTCGTTATGGATAACGGCAGAATTTGCGACTGTGGCACCCACGAAGAACTTTTGTCAAGTAGCGAAATCTATCGCGAGGTGTATGAGCAGCAGACAAATGGAGGTGATGGCGAATGAACAACAAGAAAAAGATAAACCCTCATATCCTTCTTCGTGTGCTCAAGATGCTCTACGGCTATTATCCTGTGCTTTTGCCCCTGACGGCAGTATTTATACTGTTTTCAGCCGTTACTGCGGCTATCCCTGCCGTGTTCACTCAAAAGACGATAGCTATAATTGACAAGTGGGACCTCTTGCGCGACTGGGCATCTGCCAAGGCAGAAATTATTCCCAATATACTCATTCTCGTATTACTCTACGTGCTTTCCATTATCGCCATAACCCTTTATACACAGTTCATGGCGTATATCACACAGGGCTTCCTCTCCAAGATGAGAGAAAAAATGTTTGACGGAATGCAGAATCTGCCTATCCGTTATTTCGACACCCACAAGCATGGCGATATAATGAGCCATTACACCAATGACATTGACGCCCTGCGTGAGCTCGTCTCACAGGCATTCCCCGCATTGCTCAACTCTGCTACCATTGTCGTAAGCGTGTTCTTCATTATGATGTATTATAGCGTGTGGATGACGCTTGTGCTCGTTTTAGGTGTGTTCGCTATGATGCTTGTCGCAAAGAAAATGGGCGGTGGCTCGGCGAAATTCTTTATCAAGCAGCAGCAGTCCATCGGTAAGGCAGAGGGCTACATTCAGGAAATGATGAACGGACAGAAGGTCGTAAAGGTATTTTGTCACGAACAGCGGAGCATCGAAGAGTTTGACAAAATAAACGAGGAGCTTTGCAAAAACAGCTATCGCGCTCACTCATATGCAAATGCGCTCGGACCTATCATTATGAATATAGGAAACGTGCTTTATGTTATCGTTGCAGTTGTCGGAGGACTGTTCTTGCTGTCGGGACTTCCGAATCTGAGCCTCGCAGGCGTGCTGTCAGGTGCGGCGCTCGGAGTTGTGTTCGACATAAGTATGTTCGTGCCGTTTCTCAATATGACAAAGCAGTTTACAGGCAACATAAATCAGATTTCACAGCAGATACACGCGATAGTTATGGGGCTCGCAGGAGGCGAGCGTGTGTTTGCGCTTATGGACGAGGAGCCCGAGTGTGACGACGGCTACGTAACTCTCGTAAATGCAGAGCTCGACGATGACGGAAGCATCAAGGAGAGCGAAAAGCATACAGGCAAGTGGGCGTGGAAGCACCCACACAGCGACGGCTCTACCACCTACACCCCCTTGCTCGGCGACGTGCGAATGACAGATGTCGACTTTGAGTACGTGGAGGGCAAGCGTGTATTGCACGAGGTCACACTCTATGCAGAGCCTGGACAAAAGGTGGCTTTTGTCGGTGCGACAGGCGCAGGAAAAACCACGATAACCAACCTTATAAATCGCTTCTACGATATAGCCGACGGAAAGATAAGATACGACGGCATCAATATAAACAAGATAAAGAAGTCGGATTTGAGACGTTCGCTCGGTATCGTCCTGCAGGATACAAACCTGTTTACAGGCTCGGTTATGGATAATATCCGTTATGGAAAGCTCGATGCGACCGACGAGGAATGTATAGAGGCGGCACATCTTGCAGGTGCAGACGATTTCATCACACGCCTGCCCGACGGATATGCTACACTCCTTGAAAACAACGGAAGCAATCTCTCGCAGGGACAGCGTCAGCTTATCGCTATAGCGCGTGCCGCAGTAGCAAATCCCCCTGTTCTTATAATGGACGAGGCGACCTCCTCTATTGATACTCGTACCGAGGCGATAGTTCAGCGAGGTATGGATAAGCTGATGGAGGGGCGTACTGTGTTCGTTATTGCACATCGCCTTTCTACTGTAAGAAATTCCGATGTCATCATGGTGCTTGACCATGGTCGCATTATAGAGCGAGGCAACCACGAAAAGCTGATTGCCGAGCGAGGCGTGTATTATCAGCTTTATACAGGCGCATTCGAGCTTGAATAAGACTAAAAAGTAAACAAAAGTAGTCAAACGGAGTGAAAAATGGAGATAAAATCACTTTATACAAAGCAGGGAGAGAATGGGTGCGACTATGCGCCCGTATATCCCCGTCCGCTTCTTGTGCGAGACTCGTTTTTCTCGCTTGACGGCGAGTGGGAGCTTTATATAGGAAAGACTCATTCAGGAGAATACGATAGGAAGATAAAAGTGCCGTTTTGCCCCGAATCACTGTTGTCGGGTGTTCATAGGAATATAGAAAAGGGAGAACGCCTGTTTTACAAAAAGAGCTTTAGCTTGCCCGACGGATTTGTTCGTGACAGAGTGCTTTTGCATTTTGGAGCAGTGGACTGCATTTCTACTGTCTATATGAATGGCGAAAGGCTGGCTACCCACGAGGGAGGCTATCATACGTTTTCACTTGATGTTACCTGCGCACTTGTCGATGGGGAAAACACCCTCACCCTCACAGTAGATGACGAGCTTTCGCAGATTTACCCCTACGGAAAGCAGAGAAGAGACCGAGGCGGAATGTGGTATACCCCTGTGTCAGGCATCTGGCAGAGCGTGTGGATGGAGAGCGTTTGCGAAAATTATGTAAAGGGCTTGAAAATAGACACCGATGCGACAGGCGCTACTATATACGCCGATGGCGTGCGCGAGGGTGAGCTTTCAGTTGATACTGAAAACGGCAAAAAAATCGTCTCTCTCGTAGACGGCGTGGCAAGAGTAGAGATAGAAAGCCCTCGCATGTGGTCGCCTGAGGACCCCTATTTGTATGAGTTTACACTCTCTGCAGGGCGAGACGAGGTGCGCTCTTATTTTGCGCTTCGTACCCTTGAAATAAAGGATATAGACGGACATAAAGTGCTGTGCCTCAACGGAGAGCCGTATTATTTCCATGCGCTTCTCGACCAGGGATATTTCAGCGATGGTATATACACTCCCGCCTCTCACGAGTGCTATGAGCAGGATATAGCATATGCCAAGCGCATGGGATTCAACACATTACGCAAGCATATAAAGATAGAGCCTGAAATCTTCTACTACTATTGCGACAAGCTCGGCATGGTGGTGTTTCAGGATATGGTCAACAACGGCAATTACTCGTTTTTGCGCGACACCGCGCTCCCTACGTTTGGTTTGCAGAGCTTTGCTATAGGAAAGAGCGCAAATCCCAAAAAGCTCTCGCGTGAGCGCTTTGAATGCGAGATGGAAATGACTGTCCGTCAGCTCTACAATCACCCTTGTATATGCTACTGGACGATATTCAATGAGGGCTGGGGGCAGTTTGACGCCGATACAATGTACGAGCGACTTAAAAAGCTTGACAGCACTCGCTTTATTGACACCGCATCAGGCTGGTTCAAGCCGAAAAAGAGCGACGTCGAAAGCCTCCACGTGTATTTCAAGCGTGTAAAGCTGAAGCGCTACGATAAGCCTGTAGTGCTCTCCGAGTTTGGTGGGTACTCGTATAAGATTCCCGAGCACTCGTTCAACCAGACAAAGACCTACGGCTACGGAAAATTCACCGACTGCGAGGAGTTCCATTTGGCTGTGGAGCGACTGTATGAGGAGGAGATAATCCCTGCCATAGAGTGCGGACTTTGCGCTGATGTTTATACCCAGATTTCCGACGTCGAGGACGAGACCAACGGCATGTATACCTATGACCGCCGTGTCGAAAAGGCTGATGCGACTCGTATGAAGGCGATAGCAGATAAGCTCTGTTGCGCTTTTCAGAATTTTTGGGCGAATAAACAGGCAAACAAATAAAAAAGCCTTCAAAATCTTGAAGGGATAAAAGAGGGGGACTGCTAAGTCCCCCGTTTTTGTTTGCGCTTATGCCTGGATGCAGCAGCGCCTTTTTTCATTTGGTTTGTAGCTTGGCAAGACCACCCTCGGAGGTCTCACGATATTCACGAGCGAGGTCGCGTCCTGTTTCCATCATTGTCTTGACCACGTTGTCAAAGGTTATCTTTCTCGTGTCGTAGAGACAGTCGGCGATGCTCACATTGTTCATCGCACGCATAGCCGCCATAGCGTTTCTCTCAATGCAGGGTATCTGCACAAGTCCGCATATGGGGTCACACGTCAAGCCGAGGTGATGCTCTATCGACATTTCCGAGGCGTATTCTATTGCATCGGTGGAGTAGCCGTTCAGCTCACAGAGAGCCGCCGACGCCATTGCGCATGCGCTTCCAATCTCTGCCTGACATCCACACTCTGCGCCCGAAATAGATGCGTTTGTCTTTATGAGATTTCCGATAACGCCTGCTGTTTCAAGGGCGTGTATTATCTCGGTGTCGGAGTGTCCGTAGTCACGATAGTAGTGGTAGAGCACCGCAGGCAAAACGCCTGATGCGCCACAGGTAGGCGCTGTGACTATCGTCTCGCCCGATGCATTCTGCTCGCTTACTGCGTACGCATATGCGCTGACAAGTCTGTCGTCGCGTATTATTACATTGCGCGTGTTCATATTGTCTCGGAAGAGCAGCTTTGCTTTTTTGGCTACATTAAGTCCACCCGGGAGAATTCCATCGTCAGCAAGTCCACGCTCGACAGACGCCTTCATGTGCGCCCACACATCCTGCATGTATTCGAAAAAGCCTTCCCCCTCTATCTGTTCGGCGTATTGCCAGAGGCGTATGCCTCGTCCGTTGCAGTAGTCTGCTATGTCGGCAAAGGTGGTAAGCGGATAGATTTTTTCTTCCTCTCCGAGTGAAGTGCCCTCGAATTTTATTCGTCCTCCTCCTACACTCATTACACGCAAAAAGTCGCTTACAGCGCCATTTTTGCAGGCGTAAAGGTCCATCGTGTTGGGATGGGGGAGTGAGCGCTCCTCAAAGTTGAATTCTATCTCGCAGGGGAAGGGCGAAAAGGTCTTTTCGATAACCACATCTGTGCCGTGCCCCTTGCCCGTGTCAGCGAGCGAGCCGAAAAGCACTACGCGGAAGCTGTCGGCGTTTCGGTTTTTCTCTCGGAAAAGCTTGACCGCCTTTTCAGGTCCCATAGTATGAGAGCTTGACGGTCCTCGTCCTATTTTATATAATTGTTTGAGTGATTCCATTCCATGCGATAGCGTGGAAGCGTTGTTTTCGTTCATATCGGTCACCCCTTTTTACATTCTGTCATCAGTATATCATACAAGGGCAGGACTGTCAATAAACAAATCGCTCAAATAATTATACATTGCGCCGTAATATGTCCTCGCGCTGTATTCGTTGTAAACATAAGTTTACAAGTACTGTCGTATATCTACAGCGAGCTTTTCCTCGAGATTCATCAGTCGTTTGGCAATGTCCTTTGACTTTTCGTCGGCTGCTTCGTATTGATTGAGGTATTTGCCTAGTGATTTTACACCCATATTACAGCCGTCTGTCATGAGGTCGGCTATAGTGTGGTCGGACTCGTGCATTGCGAGCTTGACATTTGTTTTCATCCACGACATGCTCTGCGCTATGGGGTTAGGATTTTTACCTGAGTCGTGGTATTGGTCGAGCAGGATTTGAGTCTCGTCCTGGAGCTTGTTGTGTTCTTTCTTGCATTCTGCAAGCGTGCTTTTCAATTCACTTGACTTAACGTAGTCGAGCACGTCATCTATCGACTTTGTACCCATCTTAACACCTGCATCGCACTCGCGCAAAAGCTTTATAGTATCGTTTTCTATCATAAAAAAATCTCCTTTTTGTTTTGAAAATAGTATTCGCAGACAGAGAGAATATATTACAGAAAAAGAGAAAAACACGAAAAAATACTACCCCCTTTCACTAATATACAAAAAAACTTCAAAAAAATAAAAAATATGCTTGACAAAACGGAATTTTATGTTATAATATACAGGTACGAAAGAAAAAGCGTATTGCGGCGTCGCCAAGCGGTAAGGCACCAGACTCTGACTCTGGCATTACCTAGGTTCGAATCCTAGCGCCGCAGCCAAAAAAGAAAGACCTTCATTCGATGGTCTTTCTTTTTTCTTTTGGCTACGGCGCTAGGATTCTCACCTAGCTCGCTTGCCTTGACGGTATCAAAGTTCCTATCGACATAAGGTGCAAGCGAATAGGTTCGCATTCTCCGCCAGAGCGCGTCGAGCTCGCTCGTAAGCGCCAAGCGTGAGAATCACGGAGCGAAGCGAAGTTACCCTAGCGCCCGCCCCAATTTCCCGCAAAGCCTTGCAATCTCCACGATTTTATGATATACTAATCACAGAAAGGCGGTGGGGATATGAAGAAGCAGGCATTAACAAAGCAAGATGTTCAAAAAGAATTGCTTACAAAGTTGAAGAAGCGAAAAGGCGTAGCAATCTTTTTAACCGCCATCGTAATTATTGGTATAATTCTTTACCCCATACACCTTATAAACTATTTGAACGGTACACCTTTTGATTATACAGGTGGAGTTAGATCTCCCGACATTACACCAACGGTAGCGATGTTTGTTATACCTCTTTTGATAATATTTTTTGTAATTGCCGTTTTCTACTTGTATTATGCCGATCTTTACAAAATCAAAAAGGGGAAATTTGAAATTATAGAAGATAAGCTTTGCAAAAAAGACAAAGAATGGCGATATTATTACAGGAACTCACAAAAAGAAAATTCACTATACTTTCGTTGCGGAAGAGTGGCGGTTGAAGATGATGTTTATTCATATTCCAACATAGGAGACAAGTTTTACATTGTAATCTTGAAATCAAAATCAAAAACCAAACCACAATTGGCATATCATGCGAAATACTATGAAATAAATGATAATTAACGGTCGTCATCTATTTCGGTCGCCAAACACAAAATAAAAGACCACCCAATCGTGTGGTCTTTTATTTTGCTTTGTCGCTGCGGATTCTCACATAGCTCGCTTGCCTTGACGGTATCAAAATCCCCCACATAAAATTTTCTTTACATCTTTTAGCTTTTGTGTTATAATAAAACTATCTGATAAAACACCCAATTAAACTACACATAAAGCGAGTAGGAGGAAGCTATGCCGAAAATTAAAATTTTAGGCTCTTGCTCTGGGACCGAGCCGATTCCCGACCGACATCACACGTCGGTAGTGGTGACACAAAATGATAGTCACTATTTTTTTGATGCAGGGGAGAATTGCTCTCGTCTTGCCCATCTTGGCGGAATCAATCTTATGAAAACACGCGCTGTATTT
>JAZRQS010000008.1:0-49367 GCA_045649925.1 Eubacteriales bacterium
CAAGCTGCCCTAACTTCGGGTGCTGGTGCTACCACAACGGCACGTCCTGGGTGGGGGGCGGACAATATGTAACAAACACCTATACCGCTGCCTCGGTACAGCAATACGACGCCTCCCCCGTTTCCTCCCGTGCCGTAAAGAGCTATGTCGACGAGGCGATATCCGATGCGCTTGACAGCTTGGCGTTTGACTATTCTGGCTCTGTCAATATGTTTGACAAGTATGCAATAAGCGAGGGAAAACTCGACAAGAACGGAAATATTATCGCAGACTCAAGTTATATAATAACGGATTACATCGATGTAACTGTCAGCGATGACATTTACTGCTCCTGTCAGTCACCGACGCTTTCCCGTCAGGCATTCCCTGCAAGCGGATACCTGCTTTATACCTTTGATCGTGTGGCATATCCCGACTCGCTTATGTTCTTTCACTCGTCGTATATCGGCGCAGGCATAAGCATCGACCGAGACGAATTCCCTGACGCGCGTATGATACGAGTAATATTCAGGCGAGAGGACTACGAGCAGGCGAAAAAGGTGATGATAAACGACGGAACATCGGCAAGAAAGTACACCCCCTACAGAAAGTTTGAGCTTAAGCTCGACCAGACGATAAGTGAGACGAGTAGTAAGCCTGTGCAGAGCAAGGCGGTCTACAACTTCGTACAGAAGAAGGCGCACTCTGTGAAATGGCAGTTTGGCGCAAACTCGGCTTACCCCGTCTTTGACACACAAAGAAACCGTCTGATATTCAACCGTGAGTGTCAGGCGGACGAATGGGGAATTATGCTCGACGGATATATGTATCGCTTTGAGGGTGGGGTGTCTGCAGAAATAGACATTTCTAAAGCAGTGACACATACCCAGGACGGCTCGACTAGCGATAGCGGTGTGGTCTATCTCAATGCAAGCGTGTTGAAGCAGTTTACCCCATCCGAGCCCGCCTTGCTCACAAGTGCATTTTCCGTGCGAGATGCCGACTACCACCATACAGACGGAAACGCCATTCCCATAGCCACCTTCAAACGAGGAGAGGATGGAGGCTTTGGTGCTTGGATGGACTGCCCGTTCTATATAGACGACAAGCTATTTGGAGTTGGCGCCGATACGGAGAAAATGGAAACGCGGCTCGAGAGCATAGAGAATGATGTAAGTGTCCTGCTCGACTTTGAGAATGATGCGAGCAATCAGCTTTCCAGCTTGGATTTGCGCGTCAGTTCTATCAGCGATGATATGTCCTGGATAATAGATGATCTCAACACGGCAAGAGAGGATGTAAGCTTGGCGCTCGACACCGTATGGACTATTGAGGCTGATTTTATGGACACACGTTCGAAAGTCGAAGGTCTTGAAGAACAGCTTACCGAATATGTGGATTACGCGTACCTACACGATTATAGCGCCACAATAACGTCACATAACGCGACCATTGAGTCTTTTGACCAAATTATAATCTTGAAAGAGCTGTATGTGCACGACCCTAACAACCCCTCATCACTTAAAATCACCTATGACAGTAAAATGAGCAAGCAAACTTCGGTAAGAACAACCGTTCTTGTACCTGCAAGTGCTAACGGCTTTGTAGTTACTGTGCAGGAATATCCACAAAAGGTGCTTTCCGTATTCTTTACGGGCGACGACTGTCAAGGTGGCGTGTTCACACCTCTTGTCAACACAGAATACACTCTGTTTTTGTGGAAGTGTGGAAAAGTCAGATGCCACGTTATAGCAACTCGATGAAGGGAGATAGAAAATGATAGAATACAAGCTTTTTTCCGACAATAGCGGAATATGCGCAACACGAGAGGGGGTATCTCTCGGTGAGAGTGTAACGCTCAAGTTCCCTACAAGCTGCAATGTTGTGCGAATAGGCATAACAAAGCCCGCCGAGTGCGAGAAATTTTTCAATGTAAGCGACTCGCAGACACAGGTGTCGTGCGCATCGTTTGGCGAGGGCGTAAACAAGGTAACCGTCTACGGCAAGACCAAGCGATGGAAGTGCGAATCTCTTACGCTTGACGGCAATCGCCTATTCCCTGCGGGCGTAGACTCGTCTGAGCAGATACTCCATCACAAGACGGAATATGAAAAGCTCTGCGCCCGACTCACCTTGTGCGAGTCGCGACTTATTGCGCTCGAGCAAAAAATAAACCAAAAAATTATTTTCTGAAAGGATAAGGAATAAATTTATGAAAAAGATACTTTTTTCCGTTTTTTTGTCGCTGTCGCTTGTGGCATTTGTTTTGCCCTGCCTTGCATCTGCTGAACAGGTCGTGCATGTAGATGACCTCTCCACCACCGAAGGCGAGAGCTACGCACAAACCCCGACAGCAAACACCACCGAATATAGTTATATAGAAAATTCAAACGACAAAATCACCACCAATGGTGAAAATTCATCAAAAGACGAGGGTGAAATCACCACCAAAGAAGATGGCGAGGACAAGCTATGGTCGGAGGAGCTCACCGAAACAGTAGAAAAATACATAGGCGAGATTTTCTGCGCATTGACTTTTCTTGGCTCTGTGGTGACGGCTTACCTCTACAAAAAGGGACTGCTTCCCACGCTTGGCGAGGGCATAAACAAGATATGCTCTGTCGTTGTATCTTCCGGCGAGAAGGCGACCGACATACAAAAGGAAAATGCAGAGCTGCTTGATGCGTTTGTAGAAAAGGCGGCGCCTGTGCTTGAAAGAGCGAACGAAATCTCACTCTATGCCGAGCAGATGAGAAAAGAAAGCCTCCTCTTAAAAGACGAGCTTGAGCGTGACAAGGCGCAGAGAAAGGCGCTGTCCGACCTTATTTCAGGTCAGATAGACCTGCTCTACGGCGTTTTCATGAGTGCGAGCCTGCCCGAATACCAGAAGGAACAGCTTGGCGCACAGTACAACCGACTTAAGAGCCTGATTTCAGAAAACGGAGAGTGAATACGAAATGACACCAAGAGTAAAAGCTATTATTTATAACATTCTCGGCATGGCGTTTTGCGTTATTCCTGCGACTGTAGCCACTCTTGAGCATTTTCCTATATGGGCGGCAAAGGGTGGAGAGGCTATCGTGTCGGGCATAACTCTCATTCTGCTCGTGCTTTGCGCTCTCCCCTTCAAGCGACAGATAAGCGAATACCTAAAATCTCCATCTGCATGGATGCTTTGGCTGTGTATATTTATTTTCGCATCGCTTTTTTCCAAAATTGCAGATGACATAGCCGCTATATCGCTCGTGGCGTTTCCTACCAACATTATCGGTGCTATGCTTTTCAAGCGACGTGACAAGCTGAGGACAGAATAATTTACAAGGGAGAGCCTTTGAATATGGACAAGTTTGATTTTCTCAACTCAAAAAATGATGCGATAACGCTGAAACGGAATACAGTCACTTCGTTTATCGGTAATATGGGCATAATCGTCGCCGCAATGACGCTACTGTGCACATGTGTAATGTTTTTCACCGACATTTCGCTCGCCTCGCTCGTGACGGCAGAGTTTTCCCTTTCGTTTGTGATCTTGCTTTTCTGCTCGTACACCATGTATTTTTCAATGGCTGATACGGGCGCGAAGCACGGCGCAGAGTGTGAAGGCTACAAAAAGGCGCGCGAGCGATACGAGACTATACGCGCAGAGCTTGGCGAGTGTGGAATGCTCTTTAAATTAGGCTATTTCTGTCAGAATTACGTAAAGAGCGAGCTTGAGGCTACTCAAAGGTCGATTTTGCTCTCTGCAGGAATAGAGTACGAGCAGTATTGTGCGCTATACAAGGGGCTGACAGCAAGACAATTGCCGAAAAATCTGTCATCAAGGACAAGACGCACGATAACAAGGGCAAACAGGCTAAAGCCGATAGTCCTCACGCCCGATATGCTGCTTTCCGACGGCGCACACTCGCACACGAGAAACCCACTGACACGAAATCCCGTGCGCAGTAAAATGATGCACTCACTGAAGGCTCTCATTCCTACTACTGTGACCTCGTTTTTTGCCGTATCGGTGGTGTGCAGTGTCATAAGCGATCCGTCTATGGCGACTGTGACAGAATGCTTTATCAAGCTTTTTGCGCTCGTGTGGAATGGGTGTAAGGGCTACACTATGGGCTACAACAACACATCTGTAGAATATTGTGCCTATCTTGCGAGCAGGAGCGACCTGCTCCACGCGGCTCGACTGTCGCTTACCGAAAAGCGTCACGAGGCTACAGAAACGCTCCAAAGCGTCGAAGCAGGTGTAAATGTAAACTAATATTTGCATTTATAAAAAACGAGAGCAAGGATATACGCTTGTGTATCCTTGCTCTTTTGGTTTTTATTCAAATTGAATTATTCTTTTTTGCTTGCGCTTATGTCTAAATGCGACAGCCCCTTTTATTCAGTTTAAATTAAAGGAGCATTACTCCCGCTTCCTCGCACACGCGCTGTGTTTCTTTATCCCATATGCCTGACTGAACCTCGCCTATATGCGCGTTTCCTATCATAAGCATACAGAGTCTTGACTGACCGATACCGCCACCGATGGTGAGCGGAAGCACGCCTGCGAGGAGCATCTTGTGGAAAGGGAGCTCGCGTCTGTCATCACAGCCTGCTATCTTCAGCTGTCTGTCAAGCGCCTCCTCGTCAACTCGTATTCCCATAGAGGAAATCTCTATAGCGCAGTCGAGTGTATCATCATAGAACATAATATCACAGTTGAGCGACCAGTCGTCATAGTCGGGCGCTCTGCCGTCGTGGGGCTTGCCTGAACGAAGCGCACCACCTATCTGCATAATAACTGCAGTTCTGTTTTCGCGCGTAAAGGCGTTTTCACGCTCCTTGCCCGTCATATCGGGATACATTTGTTCAAGCTCAAGTGTGGTTATCGCCTTCATATCACGGCAAAGGCTAGTCTTTATTTCAGGAAATTCCTCACGAAGCATCTCCCATGTATCGCACACGGCGTTTACTATACTGCGACAGGTGGATTTAAGATAATCGAGGTTTCTGTCCTCGCGTGTGATTATCTTTTCCCAGTCCCACTGGTCGACGTAGACGGAATGGAGGTTGTCCAGCTCCTCATCACGACGAATGGCGTTCATATCGGTGTAAAGGCCCTTGCCCTCACGGAAATCGTAGCGCTTGAGCGCGAGTCGCTTCCACTTTGCAAGCGAGTGTACCACCTGCGCATTCGAGCCAACGGCAGGAATGTCAAAGCTGACAGGGCGCTCATGGCCATTGAGGTTGTCGTTAAGGCCTGAATTTTCCTCTACAAACAGGGGGGCGCTGACACGGCGCAGATTGAGCGCTTCTGCCAGCTTGAGCTGAAAATTCTTTTTTATAAATTCTATAGCGCGCTGTGTATCATACACAGGCAATGGCGGCTTGTAGCCTTCAGGTATGTAGACCTTGTTCATAACGAATACCTCATTTCTTTCTTAACAATTCACTATTGTATCACACGAAGGCGATTTTTTCAATAGAATATACGAATAATTGCGAATAATATAAAATTTTCCTGTTTTGTCTGCTTTTCTCGACTTATCTGACGAGCCACATAAGTCCGTCTATCGCGCCGTAGCAGATAGCGCTGACTATGATGCCAGCCATAAGCACTCCCAAGAGCACTGAGATAAATGACTTCTTTTTGGGCATATCTATCATCGCCGCAATAAGCGAGCCTGTCCAAGCACCTGTGCCGGGCAGGGGAATGGCGACAAATAAAAACAGTCCCATAGTCGCATATTTTGTAATCTTGTGAGTGTTTTTCTGCACCTTGTTTACGAGAAACTCTGCTATTTTGTTGAAAAATTTCACTCGTGACTTGCCGAGCCAAGCGATTACCTTCGGCACAAGCAGAAGTATAAAGGGCACGGGCAAGAGATTTCCTACCACGCTCACGAGAAAATTCGGGATAAGCTCTATTCCCATAGCGTATCCTACGGGGATAGCTCCACGTAGCTCAACTACGGGAAGCATAGATATTATAAAGACGTATAAATACTCCTTTATTACGCCTTGAAACATCGCTATTGTTAAGAGATATAACTGCTTCATAGTTTCTCCTTGTGTAAAGTTTGGTTGTCAAATTATCGTTTAAAACAAACGACGGGCGGTAAAACACGGCGAACTCGATATATTTCTCGCCTCGCTCGAAATTCGATATATGCTCATTTCATTCGCATTCGATATGTTGCCATTGGCAACGAGAGTCGATTGCGCCCTAACTCCTCGCCCCGCAGGGCATATCGAGCGCTTTAGCGCTATATCGAACGCGAAGCGTATATCGAGCGACGCGTTAGCGGCGCATATCGACGTCGAGTCGTCGTGTGAAGCACACGACGGACTCGACGTGGCCTGTGCGGGGGAACATATCGTAGATGTAGACCTCGCCCATATCGTAGCCGTAGTCGCAAAGGATTTTTGCATCTCGGGCAAGGGTATCGGGGTTGCAGGATATGTAGACTATCTTTTTGCACTCTATCCTTGCAAGGAAGTCGAGAAGCTCACGAGAGCATCCCTTTCTTGGGGGGTCAAGCACTGTGACATCGGGGTGTATCTCTATATTGTAGAGCTTTTGCGCACGCTCTATGATATTTTCCGTATCTGTCGCATCGGAGCAGAAGAAGAATGCGTTGTCGATGCCGTTTTGCTTTGCGTTTTCACGAGCGCACTCGACAGCCTCCTCGACCACCTCTACTCCCACAAGCTCTCGCACAAAGCGAGCCATGCTGATACCGATGCTACCCGTTCCACAATAGAGGTCGAGCAGACACTCATCTCCCGAAAAGTCGGCAAGAGAGCGTGCCTTTTCGTATATTTTCTCTGCGACGTCGTGGTTTATCTGGTAAAACGCCTGCGGGCGTATCTTGAGTCGCACGCCACACACATTGTCCTCGATGTATCCTCGACCATAAAGCGCGCGATATTCTTCACCACATATTACATTTGTCTTTTCGGTGTTGATATTCAGCAAAACCGAGCTTATTTCGGGGAAGCTTTCCCGCAAGCACTCGCAGAGCTTGTCTTCGTCTGGCATACTCTTGCCGTTTATAACAAGCGTAAGCATACACTCGCCCTCGCTGGAGCGACGGAGGTATATGTGCCTTACAAGTCCTGTGTGGGTTTCCTCATCATATGGCTTTATATTATTCTCGTCAAAAAACGACGTGAGATGCTTCACTATCTCGGAAAATATCTTCGGCTGGAGGGGACATTCCGACGCCTCCACTACCCTGTGGCTCTTGGGTGCGTAAAAACCCGCAATGCATTTTCCGTTTTTGTCAAGGGAGACGGGATACTGCGCCTTGTTGCGATAATGCAGGATAGTGTCAGCACCATTGAGCTCGCTTATTTTAGCGTCGGGCAATTGTGCCTTTCTGAAGCACTGATAGACCTGCGAGCGCTTAAGCTCTCGCTCGTGCTCGTAGGTGACGGAGCGAAATGCACAGCCACCACAACCGACACTATTACAAAGGTCGGTCTGCGAACGATAGGGCGAGGGGGTGATAATCCTCTCTGTACGCGCAACGGCATAGTCCTTTCCGGCATATATGATATGGGCGAGCACTCTGTCGCCGTCTACTGCTCCACCGACAAACACTACTGTGCCGTCTACGCGACCGACACCGAATCCGAGATTGTTGAGGTCGGTTATATCTATTTCGTGCTTTTGGTTTTTCGACAGCATACGCTCTCCCCTTTCTATACAGTATATCATTTTATTGTAACATATAAATATGCACTGTGTCAATATTTCGGGCGCAAGTTTTGCCTTCGTGCGAGCCTTTTGCAAAAAAGAAGCAACGCAAAAGGTAGAATTTTTGCCTTTTTGCGTTGCTTTTGTAATGTTTAGTTTACATTATTAGTTGTAGTTGTAATTGCCGTAGCCGTCACCTGTGTTGTAGTGTCCGTTTTGTCCGTTCTGGTTGTCGGGACTTGTCTTGTTTTTGCCATTTTTCTTAAGCATTGCGACAACGACCACTACAATGATTATCGCCACTATAATGACGGGCATCATAGAAGAAAGTGCGCCTGTGCGAGTGAAAACATCGCCCATATCCTCGACCACAACCGCCACAGGTATTCCTGTGCTTTCTGTAAAGCTCTCTATACTTGCGAGCACCATTTCACTTGATATTTCCATCTCGGTGTTGTTTACAAGCTTGACGACAGCATCCTCGCGAGCTTCATTGCAGTAAAATGATGACGAAAGACCGAGCGAGCTTACCTCGCTTTCCATATCCGTAACTATCTGTGCTATATTTTTGCCGATGGAATACTTATACGAGCTGACGCCAAGTCGCGCGTTTACCGACTGACCGAATTGTGTGTACTCATTTCCGAACATATCGGTAATTTTCATATCTATATGGTCGCCTACCCAAGCGATATACGCATAGTCGTAATATTCATCGTCCTCGGCAAGAAAGACGAGGAGGATATTGTCCTCATACGCATCAGACGAGCCGAAAATGGCATTGTACTGTCCGTTGGCGTAATCCTGAATAGCGTTTTCATCGTAGTTATACATTCCCTTTTCGGTAGCAAAGCCTCCGCCCACCAAAAAGAGCGTAAGCCATACCATAAGGAACAAAATAACGAATATGCTACCCACTACGCCCGAGCAACCACCACCGTAATATCTATATCTGCGAGGGCCCCAGCCCCAGCCCCAACCCCATCCGCCATATGGGCGATAAGGTCCGTGACCGAAATGTCCGTGAGGTCCGCCGTGTCCGCCAAATCCGCCACCACGAGAGCCTCCGCCAAAGCTACCCCCGCCAAATCCACCGCGAGAGCCTCCTCCGGCGCCACGTCCGCCACCACCAGGTCCTGCCATAATAGTTACCTCCAAAAAAGTTTTGTAATCTGATGCTTTATCACATTTAGTATATCACGATGTTTTTAACAAATCAAGAAGTTTTTAGAAATGTTTTGGCTCGATTTGATAAAAACAAAAGAGCTGTTTTGTCATTCCAACAACAGCTCTTTCAGTCTATTTCGAGTGATGATAACGAAAACATCTCATCGCTTAAAAATTCAGATACGGACATACCAAAACCATCGGCAATAAGAATGAGCGTACTTAACGTGACCGTTTTGTTTCTGCCATTCATAATGCACTGCATACTGCCGTGCTGTATTCCCGTCAACTGCTCCAAGCGATACTGTGTCATATTCTTTTGCACAAGCAAATCTGAAATTCGCTTTGCTACAGCATTGTTTACAGTCACTTTTCTCCCCCCCTCCTGCCTTTTTATTTATTTTATCAAGTTCGAGAGAAAAATATAAGAAGGTATACCTACATATTTTTGTTGATTTAATTTATAAGGCATGATATAATTTATGTATATTTACCTACATACAGGAGAGCGCTATGGTAGTTTCGTTTTTTGGACATTCTGATTTCAGAAGCAACGACAAGTACAAGAAAAGGTTGATTTCTTTAATAGAAGATTTAAACAAAGAGGATCTGGTTTTTTATCTTGGAGGCTACGGAGAGTTTGATAATTTTGCATACTCGGTATGCAGGGATTACAAAGCAAGGCACTCTTGCCAGCTTGTTTATATCACCCCATACTTAAACAAAGACCTGCAAGAATATAGTGAAAAATACGACGAAATAATATATCCTGCAATCGAAAACGTTCCTCTAAAGCATTCAATAACTTATAGAAATAAATGGATTGTTGAAAATTCAAACTATATATTTTTTTATGTGGCACACACTTGGGGAGGCGCATATAAAATGATAGAATATGCAAAAAAGAAAGGAAAGCCTTTTCTGAATTTGCACGACAATGAATAAAAATAATGCGCCAGCATTTCTTTCCAACAAGAGAAAGATTTATGCTGACGCATTGTTTATTGTTTGACTTTTAATCTAAATTATACTGCTCCGTATGCCATCATAGCATCTGCAACCTTGATAAAGCCTGCGATGTTTGCGCCTGCTACAAGGTCGTCCTTCATGCCGTACTGGTTTGCAGCCTTTACAGAGTTTGCAAAGATGTTGCTCATAATTGTGTAGAGCTTTGCATCAACCTCTTCTGCGGACCAGCTGTAGCGCATGGAGTTCTGTGACATTTCAAGACCGGAAACTGCAACGCCACCTGCGTTAACTGCCTTTGAGGGAGCAACGATAACGCCGTTTTCCTTAAGGTATGCGATAGCCTCGTTTGTAGTAGGCATATTTGCAACCTCAACGTAGTACTTAAGGCCGTTTGCAACCATCTTTTCAGCCTCTACCATGCCAACCTCGTTCTGAGTAGCGCAAGGCATAAGAATGTCTGCCTTAACACCCCAAGGCTTCTCACCGGGGAAGAACTGTACGCCGAACTTGTCTGCGTAGTCCTGAACTCTATTACGGCAGGAAGCACGCATCTCGAGCATAAAGTCAACCTTCTCATCTGTGGAGATACCATCGGGATCGTAAACGTAACCATCGGGACCGGAAATGGTGATCACCTTACCGCCGAGCTCGTTTACCTTCTTTACAGTACCCCAAGCAACGTTACCGAAGCCGGATATAGCGAAGGTCTTGCCCTTTATATCATCGCCGAAGTACTTGAGCATTTCAACTGTGTAGTAAACTGCACCATAGCCTGTAGCCTCGGGACGAATGAGAGAGCCGCCGTAAGGAATACCCTTACCTGTCAAAACGCCTGTGAACTCGTCACGGAGACGCTTGTACTGACCGAACATATAGCCGATCTCACGAGCGCCGACACCGATGTCACCTGCGGGAACGTCTGTGTTTGCACCGATGTATTTAGAAAGCTCTGTCATGAAGCTCTGGCAGAAACGCATAACTTCCATATCGGACTTGCCCTGAGGGTCGAAGTCGGAACCACCCTTACCACCGCCCATGGGGAGTGATGTGAGGGAGTTCTTGAAGGTCTGCTCAAAGCCGAGGAACTTCATAATGCTCTCGTTTACTGTAGGATGGAAGCGGAGACCGCCCTTGTAAGGACCGATCGCACTGTTGAACTGTACACGATAACCCTTGTTTACCTGAATCTTGCCGTTGTCATCAACCCACGGAACTCTGAACTTGATTACTCTTTCAGGCTCTACCATAAGCTCGATAACACCTGAATCTATGTATTTGGGGTTCTGAAGAAGAACGGGCTCGATGGACTCGAGGACTTCTTTTACCGTCTGGTGAAATTCCTTTTCACCGGGGTTGCGTTTCTCAACTCTTTCCATGAGCTCGGAAAGATAAGCGCTTTTGAATGCCATAATATTTATCCTCCAAAATAAAATGCGTAATTATTATATAAATAATATGTGTAATTATAGCACAGTGGTTTTCGCATTTCAATACTTTTTTTGTATTTTTGGGAAATTTTTTGATGTTTTTTTGAGTTTTCTACAATTTTTGCTCCTCTTTCTTGCATTTTTGCGCTTTTTTTCTCGCAGAAAGGCAATAATTTCCTTTTTTATGCAATAGAGTGAGTTGTTTCTCCCAAAATGGCGTAAGAGGGCGAGCGATGTCGCACAAATGTCAAAAAATCAAATAGGCTGTCGCAAAACTGCAACAGCCGTTTTTACTTTATTTGCTTTTACCAAAGCCGAAGAGCCTTCTTAACAATGGCTTGAAGAGCTTCGGCGAGCGAACTACGACAATGCGCATAAGTCAACCTCGTAACGTTATTTTTGTATGAAGTAAAGTCCCCCGACACAAATTATCACAAGCGCCTCTATCACGACCAGAACAGTATCGGGAAGAAAGAAGGAAAACAGTATTCCCACGCCAAACGACAATAGGGATATACCAAGCACCTTGCACAGATTACGGACCTTCATACCGCACCTCCGAATATAAATTCTTGAGGCAGATACAAAGTGCCTCTTGATAATAAGTATATTCGCGTGAGTGCGAAAACGTTACTTTTTTCGGGATTTATTTTTGTAGAGTCGCCTTTCGTTATGTAGCTAAAAAATTTCCACACAGAAAATGTCTGTGTGGAAACATTGATTATTATAATTATATAAAATAATTCTTTTTGCTTGTGTTTATGCCCAAAGGCGTCAACTACCTTGCCTGAAGGTAGATTATGAGGACACTAATATCCGCCGGGCTAACTCCACTTATGCGAGATGCCTGTCCTATATTAAGCGGGCGTATCTTCGAGAGCTTTTGCACAGCCTCTATGCGAAGCCCTCTCACCTGAGTGTAGTCTATGTCGGCGGGCAGGAGCTTTTCCTCCAGCTTTTGCTGTTTTGCGACCTCGCTGAGTTCCCTTTTTATATAGCCTGCGTACTTGACGCTTATCTGTGCGCTCAGACACACGTCGGGCGACAGCTCTATCCTTGTACGGTCGAGGGGTGCGAGCTTGTCGTAGTCAAGCTCGGGACGGCGCAAGAGCTCTGCGAGCTTTATGCCTGTGGAAATCGGAGATGAGCCGAGCGAGCAGAGATAACTGTTGTTTTCCTCTGTAGGTGCGACAACTGCCTTTTCAAGCCTTGCCACTTCTCTCTCAATTTCCTCTCTGCGACGGCAGAATGAAGAATATTTTTCCTCGCTTACAAGCCCTGCGCGATAGCCTATATCGGTCAAGCGCAGGTCGGCATTGTCCTGTCTGAGCAGAAGTCTGTACTCCGAGCGTGAGGTCATAATTCTATACGGCTCGTTTGTACCCTTTGTGACGAGGTCGTCGATGAGTGTGCCTATATATGACGAGGAACGAGGGAGGACCACGCTTTCCTTACCCTTGTGCGAAAGCGAGGCGTTTATACCTGCGATAAGTCCCTGCGCCGCCGCCTCCTCGTAGCCTGACGTTCCGTTGAACTGTCCTGCTCCGTAAAGCCCCTCTATATCCTTAAATTCAAGGGTGGGGAGAAGCTGGGTGGGATCTATGCAGTCGTACTCAATGGCATAGGCGTATCGCATAATAACGGCGTTTTCAAAGCCGTCGAGCGAGTGCATAATTTTATGCTGAACGTCGGTAGGGAGCGAGGTGGAAAATCCCTGAATATACATTTCCTCGGTGTCCTCGCCCGTAGGCTCTACAAACAGCTGATGGCGCTCCTTGTCGGCAAAGCGGACTATCTTGTCCTCGATGGAGGGACAGTAGCGAGGGCCTGTGCCGTGGATATTTCCCGAATACATTGCGCTACGGTGAATATTCTCTTTTATAATGTCATGTGTGGTCTTGTTTGTATATACTATATGACATGGGAGCTGTTCAAGCTCTGCGAATGCGTCTCTGTCGGTGTCGGAGGAATAGGGGATTATATTTTCCTCGCCGTCCTGACGCTCAAGGCGTGAAAAATCAATCGAGCTGCGCAAAACTCTTGCAGGTGTGCCCGTCTTGAATCTCATAAGACGAACCCCCTCACGCTCAAGAGATGCAGAAAGCCCACTTGCGGGCAGCATTCCGTCAGGTCCGCTGGAATATGAAATGCTTCCCACGTGTATTTTTCCGTCAAGGTATGTGCCGGCGCAAATGATAACACGTGAAACCTGCCACTCCTCGCCGAGCATTGTGGTGACGGAGCGCACACGCTTTTTGCCGTCTATGTACTCGGTCCTTATATCGACTATCTCCGCTTGGATAAGACGAAGATTTTTCTCTTTTTCGAGGGTGTGCTTCATCAAGGTCTTGTACCTGCTCCTGTCCGCCTGTATGCGCTTGGAGTGTACTGCCGCGCCCTTGCCGAGATTTAGTGTCCTCGACTGAAGCGTGACTGCATCTGCCGCACGCCCCATCTCTCCACCGAGTGCATCTATCTCGTAGACGAGGTGTCCCTTGCCCGTACCACCTATAGACGGGTTGCAGGGCATATTGCCGACTGCATCAAGATTTATCGTAAATATTACGGTGTCAAGTCCCATTCTCGCACAAGCGAGAGCCGCCTCAATGCCGGCGTGACCTGCGCCTATTACCGCAACGTCTGCTACGTATTCCATAAATTTCTCCGTTTTTTACAGTATTTATAGACAAATAATATATTGTATCTATTGTAACATCTTTTCTCGGATTTTACAACTTTATTTTCAAAATTTTATGATTTGTGATACGTTTTTTGAGTATTATAATTCAAATTAAGACAAGAGAGGAACAAATGTCGCAAAAAAACATTTTTTCAAGGATACCATCGTGCAAGGAGCTTTTCGAGCTTGAGCATACGATGGCGAGTGAGCTTTTATGCCGCTTTAAATATCCGTGGGAGGCACTTTCGCACCTTTGTGAATTCATTCTCTCGCTCGGCGCTTCCCTGCCACAAGACGAATACGAGCGTAAGGGGGAATGTGTGTGGGTGTCGCACTCGGCACATATTTGTGAGAGTGCGCTCATCTGTGGACCTGCCATAATAGGCGCAAATACGGAAATACGCCACAACGCCTATATAAGAGGTGGTGTCATCGTAGGCGAGGGGGCCGTCATCGGCAACTCCACTGAACTGAAAAACTGCATCGTCTTTGACGGCGCACAGCTACCGCACTACAACTACGTAGGCGACTCGGTAATAGGCTATCGCGCGCATATGGGTGCGGGGAGCATCGCATCAAATATGCGAAGCGACAAGGCGAGCGTGCGCATAAAAGGCGATGACGAGGAAATAGCAACCTCTCTTCGCAAGCTGGGCGTGATGCTGGGCGACTTTGCCGAGGTGGGATGCAATGCGGTGCTATGCCCCGGGAGCATTGTAGGCAAAAGGGCGCAGATATATCCCCTTGCAAGAGTGCGAGGGACTGTAGGCGAGGACTGCATTTACAAGGGCGAGGGCAATATATGCCCGAAGATAATGTAAATCATTATTTACACATTTTGTTACATGAGGTATTATTATGAGAAGATTATTCGGTACTGACGGAGTGAGGGGCGTGGCAAACGACACGCTCACGCCTGCACTCGCATTCAGGATAGGTCGTGCGTTGGGGAGCGTGCTTTCAAGCAACAAAAAATATCGCCCGACAGTTATCGTGGGTATGGACACGAGGATTTCATCAGACATGCTCGCGTCAAGCATATCGGCAGGGCTCTGCTCGGTGGGGGCAGATGTGATTTCACTCGGTGTCGTGCCTACCCCTGCCGTCGCATACCTTGTCGGCAAGTACAAGGCGCGGGCAGGGGTGATGATTTCTGCCTCTCACAACACATTTGAATACAACGGCATAAAAATTTTCAACGAGGACGGCTTCAAGCTTCCCGACGAGCTTGAGGAGCAGATAGAGAGCCTCACCCTTGACGATTTTGACATGCTACACTCTGCTACAGGAAGAAGCATCGGTAGAATATCATACTCGCAAAATGCGCTACAGCATTATATTTCTCACTTAAAGGAGAGCACCCACGCCTCCCTTGATGGCATAAAAATAGCACTCGACTGCGCAAACGGCTCGGCAAGTGTGGTGGCGAGGACGCTCTTTTCCTCACTCGGAGCAGAGTGTCACCTCTTAAACGATACCCCTGACGGCGTAAATATAAATCACATGTGTGGCTCTACCCATATTGAGCGACTTGCCAAATACGTCAAGGAGCGCTCGCTTGACGTGGGTATAGCCTTTGACGGCGATGCAGACAGGTGTCTGTGTGTCGACGAGCGAGGCGAGGTCTTAGACGGCGACGTCATAATGGCGATGATATCCCTCGATATGAAATCACGTGGCACGCTCAAAGGAAATACGCTTGTCGGAACTGTAATGTCAAACCTCGGACTCGTCAAATTCTGCGAAGAAAACGGAATAGAGTTTATTGCAGAGAGCGTCGGCGACAGATACGTCTTGCAAAGAATTATCAGCGAGGGGCTCTGCTTTGGAGGAGAAAGCTGTGGGCATATAATTTTCTACGAGCTTGCCACAACGGGCGACGGTCTTTTGACGGCGCTCGAGGCGCTCTCTCTAATGAAAAGAACAGGAAAACCTCTTTCCACACTCGCCGGCGTGATGAAAAAATATCCCCAGGTGACGCGCAACGTAGAAATTTCGCCACAAGCGAAAATAGCCTTTTACACCGACGATGACGTAAAAGGAATAATAAACCACACGAAAGAAAAAATAGGAAATGACGGCAGACTTCTCGTAAGGCTGTCGGGCACAGAGCCCTTGCTTCGTGTAATGGTGGAAAGCGACACACAAGAAAAAGCAGAAGCGCTCGCAAAGGAATGTGCAGACGGAATATCAGAAATGCTGTCAAGGTATTGACGGGGGGCGCACACTATTGAATATACAAGGTGCATAGCGACACAATTAGCTCACGTAAGAACAAAAAGAGCCGAAAAATCGGCTCTTTTTGTGCGTTTTTGTATATATTTGTTTACATTTATTCAACAGGAGAGGCTGTGGGAACGTATTCGTGAACTACCACTTCTACCTCGTAGGGCTCGTAGGTGCTTCTATAGCCATCGACCTTTACAAGTCTCATAAGCTGTAATTTCACCTTGTCGCCTATATTTTTGCGGGAAAGGGCTGAGCGGATACCCGCAGAGCTTGAAACCGTCTTTCCGTCAATGGCGACAAGCACATCACCCTGCTCTATGGTCTGCTGACCACTTGCAGTAAGCTCGTCATTGTAGTGATAGCTTGAAACGTACAGGCTCGAGTTGAAGGATATACCGAGATAGGGTATGCCTGTCGCATATCCGATGTTTATAATATCGTTTGCCACTCTTATTGCGGTGTCTATCGGGATAGCAAAGCCGATACCCTCAACGCCTGTGCCTGACGATTTTGCATTCACTATACCGATAAGCTGTCCCTGCATATTGAAAAGTCCACCACCTGAATTTCCGGGACTGACAGATGCGGAATGCTGTAAGAGATTCATATTCACACCCTCTATCTCGACCTCACGAGAGGCAGAGCTGATAATACCCGGAGTGATAGTTCCGCTGAATTTACCGAGCGGGTTTCCTATAGCGGCGACGTTTTGTCCTGCCACAACAGAAGCACTTGTCGCAGGCTCTGCAAGGGTGAGCTCCTTTTCACTCTCTATTCTTATTATAGCAATGTCGTTTGTCCAGTCGGTGCCTATAACGGTGGCGGTAGCACCCTTTTCCGTATTGTTGTCCGCTGTGTAGACTATTATATTGCTATATCCGTCAACTACGTGGTTGTTTGTGATAATGTAGTAGTAATTTCCACTACGTGCTATTATAACTCCGCTTCCTGCTCCGCTTTCAACGTAGTTTCCGTAAAAAACGTTGTAGGATATTGCCTCTGTAACTATGGAGACAACGGAGGGAGACGCCTTCTCGTTTACATAAACATACGTGCCTATCTCGTCTGACACCTCAGGCGACTGCCACTGCTGTAAATCGACAGTAACTGTGGGGGGCGTGTAGGCGCCCTCACCTGACGGCGAGCTCGTAGCAGGAGTGTCGGTGTCAAGGGTATCGCCTGCGCCAAAATAGTAGCCCAAGCGTGCGCTTACTCCAAAGACAAGTGCAATGCACGAAGCGACGACCACTACTGCGAGCATTCTTCTCGCACCGAGATTTCTCTTTTTCGGCTGGGGCTTTGCCTCTGTGGTGTGCTCATGGTCATACTGAGAGAAACCGCTTTCGGTTTCTCTGTGCGATGAGGTGCTTTCGTCTTGCGTATTTACTTCGTTTTCTGTATTGTCGAGTGAAGACGTATCTTCCTGCTCGTTTATTTTATCGTTTTCGTATTCAGACATAACAAATCCTCCCTTGTTGTCTAATTATACTCCCACCGTGTGAAAATTTTGTGAAACAAAAATTACACGCATTGAATTTTTGATGAATTTTTGCAAAATTATCTTTTGCCTTTATCTGTTTCGGTCGAGATAATCCTGCAAAATGATTTCAGCAGAGAGCGCATCTATCACGTTTTTGCGCTTCTTTCCTCCGACGTCGGTAAAGCTCAATACTCTGTGAGCCGCAGCTGTGGAAAGTCGCTCGTCAAACATAACTATCGGCACATCTATCTCTGCGCGCAAAAGCTCTGCAAAAGCACGACAAACATCGGCACGACTACCCTCACTGCCGTCCATATTTTTCGGCAATCCTACGACGATAAGTCCTACGTTGTTCTTTTTCGCCTCCTCTGCCGCCTTTTGCGCAGTGTTTCTCATACCACCCTCTCGCAGAGTGCAATATGCAGATGAAAGAAAAAGTCCTATATCGGAAAGGGCAATTCCTGTGCGCACGTCACCATAGTCTATACCCATACATCTTTGTCCTGCTTTTACATCTATACTCATTATTATGCTTCCCTTTTGCCTTTTTATTTTGAATTTTATATACTGTATTCGTTATTTTATATTGTAGCACAATTTTTCATATTTGTCCACACTTGACTTATTTTTCTTTTACCTGTATAATACATATATCTGAAATTTGCTATCAAGGACTATTTTCAATGAGAGATTTTCTTATATGCCCCGTATGTTCAGGGGCGCTGGAAAAAACCGAAAACAAATACTCTTGCCCGTCTCGTCACTCCTTTGATATCTCACGCGAGGGATATGCGAATCTCCTGCTCTCACAAAAGGGCGGAGTGCATGGTGACAACAAGCTGATGATACAGGCGCGAGAAAGGTTTCTCCGTCGTGGGTTTTATGCCCCTCTTTGCAAGGAAATATGCAAAAAGACGAGTGAAGGCTTTGTCAATGGAGGTCTGCTCATCGACTGTGGTTGTGGCGAGGGATATTATACCGATGCCATTCTTCAAGCATTGAAGTCACAGTTCAAGGACGTGTCGGTATGTGGATTTGACATCTCGCGCGATGCTATAAAATATGCCTGCCGTCGTAGCAAGGAGCTCTCCCTTTTTGTAGCGGGAGTATATAAAATGCCATTTGCAGACGAGTGTGCCGATATGCTATGCTCGGTGTTCTCACCCTTCGCTCGTGAGGAATTCTTGCGAGTGCTGAAAAGTGGTGGCATACTCATTTCCGTCATTCCCGACAAGCGACACCTGTGGTCGCTCAAATCCGCCCTTTACGACACCCCCTACGAAAACGTGCTCTCCGACTACGAGATAGAGGGCTTTGAATTCCTCGGCAAAAGCGATGTAAAGGACAAAATCACTCTGCTCGGCGAGGAAATCTCCGACCTGTTTATGATGACGCCTTATTACTATCGCACAAGGCCTGAGGACAAGGAGCGCATACTCGCTCGCGAGGAATTGACCACCGAAATAGAATTTCAAGTGTTGACATATAGAAAGAAATGATATAATAGTTGAGATATTAAATATAAGCGACAAAAACGGAGCTATCTTATAAGGACAGCTCCGTTTTTATTTGGTTTTTTGCGCTATACAAAAAATCGTCAAGCCGAGGCGAAGGCGAGTTTGAGGCAGAATTTTTCGTTTTCAAGCGAGAAGCGTATTTACATACGCTGAGTGACGAGGCGAAAACAATGTAATTGATTGTTTTCACCGACGGAAAGCCCAAAGCAACGAGAAATGAAGCGAAGCTATGCTTTGCGCACATTTCGACTATGCGACGGCGTGTTGAAAACGGAAAAAACAAGCAAAATACATTTCTTTGGAAGAAAACCGTAGGTTTTCAACATCAGATAAAAAGAATTTCCACACAGAAAATGTCTGTGTGGAAACATTGATTATATAAAATAATTTTTTTGCTTGTGCTTATGCCCAAAATCGTCAAGCCTTATACTCGGCCTTTTGGTTGCAGTATACACATATATTTCCGTCAAATAGGTGCTTAATTCCACGCTCTGTGCGAGTGATACAATGCGTGTTTTTACACTGGAGAGCGGGGTTTTCCTCGCCCTTTATACGAGTGTCGCTCAGTCCCTTGCCCTTGAGAAGCATAAGGATAAGCGCCATTCTTATGTATCTGCCGTTTGCCGCCTGCACGAAGTAGTCTGCACGCTCGTCGTCGTCGACGTCGACATCTATCTCGTTTACTCTCGGCAGCGGATGCATTATAGAAAGGTCGGGCTTTGCCGTAGCGAGCTTCGCCTTGTTGAGAATATAAACGTCCTTCAGGCGCTCGTATTCGTCACGATCGGAAAAGCGCTCCTGCTGTATTCTCGTCATATAGAGAATGTCGAGCTGGGCAATAGAGCCCTCAAGGTCGGTGGTTTCCTCATACTGTGACTTGCCCTCACCCAAAAATTCGTCCTTCACGTAATCGGGAAGCTTTAATTCTTCAGGAGATATAAGCACGAATTTTACGTTTTCATATCTCGACATTGCCGCAATAAGTGAATGTACTGTTCTGCCATATTTGAGGTCTCCGCACACACCTACGGTAAGGTTGTCAAATCTGCCCTTCTTACGACTGATGGTAAGCAGGTCGGTCAAGGTCTGCGTGGGGTGGTAGTGTCCGCCGTCACCTGCATTGATTATCGGCACTGACGAAACGCCTGCCGCAACTATAGGCGCGCCCTCCTTGGGGTGTCTCATAGCGATTATATCGGAATATGCGCTGACCATACGGATAGTGTCGGAGAGTGTCTCACCCTTTGACACCGACGTGCTACCAGCCTGCGAAAATCCAAGCACGTTTCCACCCAAGCTCATCATCGCCGAGGTGAAGCTGAGGCGGGTTCTCGTAGACGGCTCGAAAAACAGAGTGCCGAGTATCTTGCCGTGGCAGGCAGAGGAATACATCTGCGGATTTGCGATAATGTCCTTTGCCGTAGCGACAAGACGGTCTATCTCCTCGACAGACAGGTCAAGAATATCTATAAGATTTCTCATTTTTTCTCCTTTTTACGCCATTTTGTAAACTTATGTTTGCAAAATCAAGTCTTTTTCTGCAACACGGAACGTATTTACAGCAGAGGCTGTGGCATTTCTGCCTTACGCCTTTGCTCCGTACACCTCAAGATACTTCTTGATGCGCTCTACGTTTTCCTTGTTTGCCTCATCCTCTTCGAGATATTCGATAATATCGTAAACGTCAACTATGGAATATACGGGGAAGCCGAACTGTTCCTCTATCTCCTGCATAGCTCCACGCTCACTCTGTCCCTTTTCCTTACGGTCTACCATAATAAAGGTAGCACACACCTTTGTGCCATCGAGGTGAGAGAGTATTTCCATGCTCTCACGAATAGCTGTACCTGCAGTGATAACATCCTCGATAATTACTATCTCCTCGTTTGCGACAGGAACGTAGCCTACGAATACGCCACCCTCGCCGTGATCCTTTACCTCCTTGCGATTGAAGAAGAAGGGCACGTCAAGTCCCTTTTTGGAAAGGGCAACTGCGGCGGAAACGGAAAGGGAAATTCCCTTGTATGCAGGGCCGTAGAGAACTGCCTTTTTCTCACCGAGCTTCTCAAAATATGCCTTTGCATAGAACTCGCCGAGTGTAGCTATATCGCTACCTGTCTTTATCATGCCTGCGTTTATGAAATAGGGTATCTTTCTTCCGCTTTTTGCAGTGAAGTCGCCAAACTTGAGCACTCCAGCCTTCTGCAAAAATTCAATAAATTCTCTCTTGTAGCTTTCCATTTTTGTTCTCCTTAACTTATCCTATGAACTCATTGCAGCATCTTCTGTATGCCGCAACGGGATCGGGCGCTGCTGTGATCGGTCTGCCGACAACGATATAGTCAGAGCCTATTCTCTTTGCCTCAGCAGGTGTCATAACTCTCTTCTGGTCGCCCATATCGCCGTCTGCAAAGCGCACGCCGGGGGTAACTGTAAGGAAGTCCTTGCCACAGGTAGTGTGTACCTTCTCTGCCTCAAGGGGTGAGCATACTACGCCGTCAAGACCTGCTGTCTTTGCATTTGATGCATAGTGCATAACAACGCGGTCAATGCTCTCGTTTATAAGCAGGTCACGCTTCATTCTCTCCTCATCGGTAGAGGTAAGCTGTGTTACTGCAATAAGGAGCGGGCGAGTGCCGTCGGGGCGTGTAAGTCCCTCAAGTGCCGCCTCCATCATAGCGATAGTGCCACCTGCATGGAGGTTTGTCATATCTACATCAAGGTGTGAGAGCACAGCCATTGACTTTTTAACTGTATTCGGAATATCGTGGAGCTTGAGGTCGAGGAATATCTTGTGTCCGCGCGCCTTTATCTCCTTTACTATAGAGGGGCCCTCTGCATAGTAGAGCTCCATACCTATCTTTACAAATGGCTTTTCGTTTTCAAACTTATCGAGAAACTCAAAGGTGTCCTTTGCGCTCGCAAAGTCGCAAGCAATAATTACGTCCTTTCCCATTTTCCTATATCCTTTCAAACTTTTTAGTCTATCTTCAAGCCGTCAAGCGACTCGATACCGTACTTTTCCATAACACGAGGCAAATCGTTTATGATATCTCGGCAGGCGTAGGGGTTTACAAGATTTTGTGCTCCTACCTCGACTGCCGTCGCTCCTGCAAGCATCATTTCGATAACATCCTCAGCTGATGAAACGCCACCCATACCAACGACGGGAATGCTCACCGCATGAGCGACCTGATATACCATTCTGACAGCGACAGGGAAAATTGCGCTACCGGAAAATCCGCCCATCTTATTTGCGATAACGGGCTTTTTGGTCTTGAGGTCGATTCTCATACCGAGCAGAGTGTTTATAAGGCTGATGCCGTCTGCTCCTGCCTGCTCGCACGCCTTTGCGATGGCTACTATGTCGGTTACATTTGGAGAAAGCTTGATTATTACAGGCTTGGTCGTCACTGCCTTTACTGCGCGTGTGACCTCTGCCGCCGCCTCACTTGACGTGCCGAAGCTCATTCCGCCTCCATGCACGTTTGGACAGCTTACGTTTACCTCAAGCCAGCCTACCTGCTCGCACTTGTCGAGCTTCTCGCAGGTGTAGACGTATTCGTCTATTGAAAATCCCGAAACGTTTGCCATTACCTTTTTGTCAAAGCACTTGGCAAGTCGGGGAAGCTCCTCGGATATAACCTTTTCAACACCAGGGTTTTGCAAACCTACGGAATTTATCATACCCATAGGACATTCTGCAATTCGTGGTGTGGGGTTTCCAAATCTCGCATCCTTCGTAGTACCCTTGAAGGAGAAGGTGCCGAGCATATTTATGTCGTAAAGCTCTGCAAACTCGTATCCGAAGCCAAAGGTTCCCGATGCGGGAATTATCGGATTGTCAAGCTCGATACCACAGAGTGTGACCTTTGTATTTACCATATAATTTCCTCCTTTTCAAGCACAGGGCCGTCACGGCAAATTCTCTTGTTGCCGTACTTGGTCTTGCAGGAGCATCCCATACAAGCGCCAAATCCGCATCCCATACGCTCTTCAAAGCTGAACTGACCTGACGTCTGCGACTTGTCGTAGATTGCACGGAGCATCGGCTCAGGACCACAGGTGTAGAAATATGTATAATCAATACCTGCCATGGCGTCGGTAACGAATCCCTTGATGCCATACGAGCCGTCTACTGTGGTGACATACACGTCAGCGCCAAGTGCGCGGAACTCGTCCTCGTAGAACACCTCGTCGCGTGAGCCAAAGCCGAGAATAACGCTGACCGACTTGCCCTCTGCTATAAGCTGCTTTGCAAGCATATACATAGGGGGTACGCCTGCACCACCGCCTATAAGAAGGGGACGCTGTCCCGATTTTGCAAGGTCGTAGCCGTTTCCAAGTCCTGTGAGTGTGAGCAGACGCTCGCCACCTGTCATTTTCGCCATCGCCTCCGTGCCGTGTCCCACTACCTTGTAGATAATGGTGAGCTCGCCGCCGCGTGCGTCACATACGGAAATAGGCCTGCGAAGGTAAAAGCCGTCAAGCTTTATATTGACGAACTGCCCCGATGCGCTTATGTCGGATATATCACCCGACATAACGCACTCATAGGTATTCTTCGCAATCAGACGATTGCTTTTTACCTCAAATATCGTATCTTTCATTGATAAATGTAAACCTTTCTTTACAAAAATCAGCTATCTATTGTGGAAATTGTGATAGTGATGTCTTCAAGCACGTCGAGCAGAACTCGTACTGTATCGAGCGAGGAGAACAAGGTCGTGTTTGTCTCTACTGCGAGACGGCGTATCTCGTGTCCGTCCTTCTGCTGATCGGCAGAGTCGACGTCGCTCGTGTTTATAACGTAGGCGATGTGTCCCTGACGCATGGAATCGGGAATGTCGGTACTTCCGTCACCTATCTTTTTCTTTTCTCTTGTTCTTATGCCGTTTTCCTTAAGGAATTTTGCAGTTCCTCTTGTAGCCTCAATGTTGAAGCCGAGGTTGTAGAAGCGACGAATGAGGGGGAGAGCCTCCGCCTTGTCCTTGTCGCATATGGTAACGAGCACTGTACCATAGTTCTGCACGTTCATGCCGGACGCCTGAAGTGCCTTGTAGAATGCGCGGTTGAGGTCATCGTCGTAGCCTATTGCCTCACCTGTGGACTTCATTTCGGGGGAGAGGTATGCGTCAAGTCCGCGGAGCTTGTTGAATGAGAATACGGGCACCTTACAGTACCAGCGCATCTTTTCCTCAGGATAGAGGTCGAATATGCCGAGCTCCTTGAGTGACTTGCCGAGAATTACCTCGGTCGCTATATCTGCAAGCGAGTAGCCTGTAGACTTGGAGAGGAAGGGTACAGTTCTTGAGGAACGGGGGTTAACCTCGATTATATACACATCGTCCTTATCGTCTACTATGAACTGAATGTTGAACAATCCGATAATGCCTATTCCGAGGCCGAGAGCCTTGGAGTAGGAGAGTATCTTGCCCTTTACCTTGTCGGAGATGCTGAATGAGGGATATACGCTGATACTATCGCCGGAGTGTACGCCTGTACGCTCTACGAGCTCCATAATACCTGCAACGAATACGTCACGTCCGTCGCAGATAGCGTCTACCTCTACCTCCTTACCCTGAATGTAGTGGTCAACGAGAACGGGCTTGTCCTCGTCTATTTCAACTGCGGTGCGCAGGTAGTGGCGAAGCTGCTCCTCGTTTCCTACGAGCTGCATTGCGCGTCCGCCAAGCACGAAGCTGGGGCGCACGAGTACGGGGTAGCCTATCTCCTTTGCAACTCTTACGCCGTCCTCGATTTTGGTGACTGCCTGCCCCTTAGGCTGAGGGATATTGAGGTCCTTGAGAAGCTTTTCAAATGCGTCTCTGTTCTCTGCTCTGTCGATAGCGTCGCAGTCTGTACCGATTATCTTAACTCCGAGATCGTGGAGGGGCTGTGCGAGATTTATCGCAGTCTGTCCGCCGAGGGATGCGATAACGCCCTCAGGCTTTTCAAACTCGATGATGTTCATAACATCCTCTGTGGTAAGAGGCTCGAAATAGAGCTTGTCGGCCGTGGTGTAGTCGGTGGATACCGTCTCGGGATTGTTGTTTATAATGATAGCCTCGTAGCCCGAATTCTTGATGGTGGTTACTGCGTGAACGGTGGAGTAGTCAAACTCAACGCCCTGACCTATTCTGATAGGACCAGCGCCGAGCACTACTATCTTCTTCTTATCGGTGAGAACGGATGCGTTTTCGCCTGTATAGGAGGAGTAGAAATAGGGGATATATGCGCCTGTGTGGCAGGTGTCTACCATTCTGAACACAGGGAAAAGCTTGTGCTCGCGTCTGAAAGCAAACACATCGTTCTCCTTGCACTTCCACATTCTCGCAACATACTTGTCGGAGAAGCCCATCTTCTTTGCGACTGTGAGTGTCTCTATATCGAAGGGGTGAGCCTTGAGCGTTTCCTCCATGTCAACGATGTTCTTTATCGCCTCAAGGAAATATGCCGTTATCTTGGTTATCTCGTGTACCTCCTCGACTGTGACGCCACGAGCGAGCAATTCTGCGATAGCAAAGATGTTGTCATCACGGAACTCGGAGATATAGTCTCGGAGCTCGTCTACTGACATATTGTCAAACTTGTGATGGTAAATGTGGTATGCGCCTACCTCAAGTGAGCGTACGCTCTTGAGAAGGCATTCCTCAAGATTTGAGCCGATGCCCATTATCTCTCCCGTAGCCTTCATCTGTGTGCCGAGCTGGTTTGAAGCAGTCGTAAACTTATCGAAGGGAAAACGGGGAAGCTTTGCTATAACATAGTCGAGGCTGGGCTCGAACGCCGCATTTGTGTTTGCTATCTTGATTTCATCGAGTGTCATACCTACTGCTATCTTTGCAGTTACTCTCGCAATGGGGTAGCCTGACGCCTTGGAAGCGAGCGCAGAGCTTCTCGAAACGCGGGGATTTACCTCGATGAGATAGTATTCACTGGAATTGGGGTTGAGTGCAAACTGTACATTACATCCACCCTCTATCTTAAGCTCACGAATGAGCTTTATTGCAGAGTCGTTGAGCATCTTCTGATCGTGCTCGGAAAGTGTCATGATAGGAGCGACAACCATACTGTCGCCCGTGTGTACGCCGACAGGGTCGATGTTTTCCATACCGCATATGGTGATGGCGTTGTCAGCGGAGTCACGCATTACCTCAAACTCTATCTCCTTGAAGCCCTTTACGGAGCGCTCGATAAGCACCTGCTTAACGGGGGAGGCATCAAGAGCGCCGACAGCGAGTGTGCGAAGCTCTTCTTCATTGTATGCAAAGCCGCCACCTGTACCACCGAGGGTGAATGCAGGACGCAAAACTACAGGATAGCCTATCTTGTCGGCTACTGCCACTGCCTCTTCTACAGTATTTGCAATATCGGAGGGGATTACGGGCTCGCCGATAGACTCGCAAAGCTCCTTGAAGAGCTCTCTGTCCTCTGCTCGCTCAATACTCTCGCTTGAAGTACCGAGAAGCTCTACTCCGCTTTCCTTGAGTATGCCCTTCTTTTCAAGGAGCATAGCAAGGTTGAGTCCCGTCTGTCCACCGATACCGGGGACTATCGCATCGGGTCGCTCGTATCTGATGATTTTTGCGATATATTCAAGCGTAAGAGGCTCCATATATACCTTGTCCGCTATAGTTGTGTCGGTCATTATGGTAGCGGGGTTGGAGTTTACGAGTATGACCTCATATCCCTCCTCCTTGAGTGCAAGACACGCCTGTGTTCCTGCATAGTCAAACTCTGCCGCCTGACCTATAACTATAGGACCAGAGCCGATTATCATAATTCTCTTTAAGTCTTTTCTCTTTGCCATTTTTATATCCTCCGAAAAAATATTACAAAATAATGTGTGTCCTCTGCTTACTTGTTTAAAAGTGAAGCGTCAGTATATACCGCATGTCCGTCGTAGACGGTGGCGAGACATCTGCCAAAAAGACGAGCGCCGTCAAATGGTGTCGCTCTTCCCTTCGTGAGAAATTCACTCGGTGTGAGCGTGTATTCAGTCCCCACCTCAAATATTGTAAATCCAACATCAGAATCTATACCAAATCGAAGTCTTGGATTTACCGACATAAGCTCTACGAGTCGAGGAAGCGTGATTATTCCCGTTTTTACAAAGCCTGTATACATTGTAGCAAATGCGCTTTCAAGTCCGACGACACCCATCGCACTCTTTTCAAGTCCGCGCGACTTTTCCTCGTGCGAATGAGGGGCGTGGTCGGTGGCTATCATATCTATCGTGCCGTCAAGCACACCCTCGACCATAGCCTCCCTGTCGCTCTTTGAGCGCAGTGGCGGATTCATCTTGAAGCGAGCATCCTCCTGCATGTACGAGTCGTCAAGGAGCAGGTAGTGAGGCGCTGTCTCGCAGGTGACGTCCACTCCGCTCTTTTTCGCCTGTCTTATAAGCTCCACGCTCTCCTTGGTCGAGATGTGGCAGACGTGGTAGGAAACTCCCGTCTTTTCCGCAAGGACAAGGTCGCGCTCTATCTGTCGCCACTCACTCTCCGAGCATATTCCTCGGTGACCGTGCGCACGGGCGTAGTCGCCGTCGTGAATATATCCTCCTCGCAAAAGCGAGTTGTCCTCGCAATGCGCTACTATCATTTTTCCAAGCGAGCGTGCTCTCTGCATAGCCTCGAGCATCATCCCCTCGTCCTGCACTCCTCTTCCGTCGTCGGAAAATGCGATGCAAAGATTTTTCAAAGCCTCCATGTCGGAAAGCTCCTCGCCTGCCTGCGCGCGCGTAATGGTCGCATAGGGGTAGACGGCAATGGTCGCATCTCTCTTTATCGCATCAAGCTGTATGCCTATGTTTTCGGGCGTGTCGGGCGTCGGATTGAGGTTTGGCATCGTGCAGACTGCGGTATATCCTCCACGGGCACCTGATGCGCTTCCCGTCTCTATAGTCTCTTTATAAGAAAAACCCGGCTCTCTGAAATGAACATGAACATCACAGAAACCGGGAATAATAATGGTGTCAGAAACAGTATTGGAAATAGTATCGGCAAGGGAGGGGGCATTTGACAAAGCAATATCAGAGAGAGCATAAACAGAGCTGCCATCAAAAAGCATATCCTGCTTTTTCATTGTTCCGTTTTCATAAACTTGCGCACCTGAAAGCAAAGTCTTCATTGTTATACCTCCCAAAAAAGTCAAAAGGACGAGCGATGCAGGGTAAAAAATAAAACCCCGTCGTATGACAAGGTCGCACAAAAACTCCGCCGTATTTCTGCGGCGTACTTTTTATGAAACCTTAGCGGCATCTCTGTACCGACCTTAAAGATTTATTTTCTACTTATTTTAACACAACGCTCGCGCATTGTCAAGGGGGAATGAAAAAATTCAATGCCTGAAATTCAATAAAAAGTATAGAAAATAAAAAAAGAAGAATTTAGCGCGAGTGACGTTTCCATCTGTTCCGATAATTAAATCGGCATCTGCTAAATTCTACATCTATTCTACCACAACAAAATAAAAAAGTCAACACGTTTTCGATTCTGCGCCGTGCGATATTTTTTTAACGAAATATATGAAATGTTAAAATATTAAATTTGAACAAAATGTTGCAACTTCCATATAGATATGATATACTATTCGTAGTTGTTTTTTGCAAAGGAGAGCAAAGTGAAAAGGGTAGACAAGACCGTTTTGCGCGAAAGCGCTTATATAGGCGCATGGGCTGTGGTGCTCAGCGTCATTATGCAATCAGTTTTCCTTATTATTAATAAGTGGGATTTGACTGTGCTGGCGGCAAACGCACTTTCGCTCGTTTTGTCAGTGGGCAACTTCTTTTTTATGGCTTATACAGTGCAGCTGGCGCTCGCAAAGCCTGAAAAGGAGGCGAAAAACACAGTAAAGCTTTCGCAAAGTCTGCGAATGCTCGTGCTTTTTGCTTGTGTTTGCGTGGGAGCTTATCTCCCCTGCTTCAACGTAGTCGCTCTGCTCATCCCTCTCATCTTTCCGAGGATCGCGATAGCATTCCGTCAGGTCTTCGACAAGTCACTTTCCGAAGGTGGCGAGGCAAACGACGGCGAAGAGGGCGACACAGAAGAAGAATAACGAAAATCGGAGCGAAATAGCTGCCGAATTGGAGGTGCATAAAATGCAAAAGGGAAAGATACGTTTCCTTTTGACAGACATACTTTTGATTTGTATGATGATTCTCCCCATACTGACGGGTGTGGTGCTGAGCATACTGTTCACACCTGCATCAGAGGGGATTTCCATAACGGGTGCGCAGATATATTTCACAATCCCCTTCCCCATACAAGACATATACGTGACGACGGCACAGGTAAACTCGACTCTCGTGTTGATATCCATTATCGGTCTTTGTCTGTATCTGACACACGGAATTGCCGTGCGACCGACCTGCCGACGTCAGCTCATCGCTGAATGGATAGTGGAAAAGACAGAGGGTCTGGTAGGCGAATCCATGGGCTCGTTTTTCTCGGGCTACGCTCCGTTTATTGCGAGCATACTCGCCTTGTCGGCGTTTTCCAGCTTGCTCACACTCGTAGGACTCTATCCCCCCACCTCCGACATCAACGTCGTTGCAGGCTGGGCGATACTCGTATTCATACTCATCACCTACTACAAACTGAAGGGCGGACTTTTGAATTATCTCAAAGGCTTTACCGAGCCGATATTCGTAATGACTCCCTTAAACATTCTCGGAGAGGTAGCTACCCCCGTTTCAATGGCGTTCCGTCACTACGGAAACGTATTGTCAGGCTCCGTTATCGCGGTGCTTATTGCGGCGGCATTGCAGGGTGCGTCAAAGCTGATTTTTGGCTGGCTCCCAGGTTTTCTCGGTGACATTCCCTTCTTGCGCGTAGGTATCCCTGCCGTATTGTCGGTCTACTTTGACATATTCAGTGGATGCATGCAGGCGTACATCTTCGCTATGCTGACAATGCTCAACATTGCAGGAGCATTCCCTGAAGACGAGTACGAGCGTCGAAGACAGAAAAAGCTCGCTCGTCAGAAGGAAAAGGAAATGGCAAAGGCGTGACACAAGCAACGCTTGCCAAATTAAAAAGAAAATAATTTAAAAAATAAATTTTAATTATACTTGGAGGTATAAATTATGGAACTCGCAATTGGTTTGATCTTGGCAGCATGTGCTCTCGGCGCAGGCATTTGTATGGGTATCGGAGCTCTCGGCCCTGGTATCGGTGAAGGTAATGCGGTATCAAAGGCGTGTGAGGCTATCGGCCGTCAGCCTGAAAGCAAGGGTGCTGTAACATCTACCATGATCATGGGATGTGCTATCGCAGAGACTACAGGTATTTACTCTCTCGTTATCGCTATCCTTCTCATCTTCGTAGCTCCCAACATGATGGTAAACGTACTCAAGAACGCACTTAGTCTCTAATACTGAAGATACGGCGGTGGCACAATGCAATCATTGGATATTATTTCAATAAATCTGTGGAACACGCTCGTTTCCCTTGCCAACCTGCTCATTCTTTTTTTAGCGATAAAGAAATTTCTCTTTGCTCCTGTGAAGAAAATGCTCGACGCACGCAAGGCGCAGATAGACGAGAGCTATGAGGCGGCTAAAAACGCCGAGCTCTCCGCCCTTGAAAGCAAGAATGCGTGGGACGAAAAAATGCTTACTGCACAGGGCGTTGCTGACGATATAATCAAGACGGCGACACAAAACGCTGACAAGCGTGGTGACGCCATCGTTAGCGAGGCGAAGGAAAGAGCAGACTATATTCTCCGTCAGGCAGAGGCAGACGCTGAGCTTGAGCGCAGAAAGGCTAAGGACGAGATAAAGTACGAAATAGTCAATATTTCTGCTGCGCTGGCTGAAAAAATGCTTTCGCGCGAAATAAATGAAAAAGACCACGCTTCTCTTATAGACTCATTTATTGACGGCATAGGAGAAGAATAATGGCGGCAATATATAAGGAATATTCAGAGGCTCTCTTTATACTCGCACGTGAAAACGACGAGTGCAAGGAAATTCTCGGCGAGCTTGAGAATGCCGAGCGCATATTTGAAGAAAATCCCGAATATATGGAATTTCTGAGCTGTCCAAGCATACCAAACGGCGAGCGCACCGACGCCTTGTGCGAGGCTTTCGGCTCTATGTCGGAGCATGCGCTCTCGTTTTTGTGCATACTTTGCGAAAGAGGGCGCATACGCGACTTCTCTGACTGTGTAAAGGAATACAAGCGCCTTTACGATGCACTCGCAAACGTCAAGACGGCTATAGTATACACCCCCGTTTTGCTGACCGAGGAGCAGAAAAGCGCTCTCGCTCGCAAGCTGGAGGCAAAATACGGATGCTCCGTTTCGCTTGACTGCCGTGTAGACGATACTCTTCTCGGCGGAGCTGTCGTCGAGCTCGACGGCAAAATAATTGACGGAAGCGTCAAATCACAACTACATCAGCTAAAGGATGTGATAATCAAATGAATACAAGACCTGAAGAAATCAGCAGTATTATAAAGGAACAGATAAAAAACTTCAAGTCGCGCGTTGAAATGCGTGAGACGGGAAGCGTAATACTCGTAGGCGATGGAATTGCCAGAGTTTACGGTCTTCGCGAGTGTATGGCGAGCGAACTGCTCGAATTTGAGGACGGCACGTTTGGACTTGCGCAGAACCTCGAGGACGAGACAGTCTCTGTCGCTTTGCTTTCAAACGAGAACTCCATACGCGAGGGCTCTAAGGTAAAGAGAACGGGGCAGGTGCTCTGCGTGCCCGTAGGCGAGGCGCTTCTCGGCAGAGTAGTCGATGCGCTCGGTGCTCCTATAGACGGCAAGGGACCGATAGATACAGTCGCTACACGTCCGATAGAGTCAGAGGCTCCCGGTATTATAGAGAGAAAGGGAGTTTCCGTACCGCTTCAGACAGGCATCAAGGCGATAGACAGTATGATACCGATAGGAAGAGGTCAGCGTGAGCTTATCATAGGCGACCGTCAGACAGGTAAGACGGAAATCGTTATCGACACTATAATCAACCAGAAAAATTCAGATGTTATCTGTATATATGTAGCGATAGGACAGAAGAACTCCTCCGTCGTTTCACTCGTAAACGAGCTTGCTAAAAACGGCGCAATGGAGTACACCATTGTCGTATCAGCTTCTGCATCGGAGACAGCTCCCTTGCAGTATGTAGCGCCCTACGCCGGCTGCGCTATGGCGGAGTACTTCCGTGAAAAAGGTCGAGACGTGCTTATCATTTACGACGACCTTTCCAAGCATGCGGTGGCTTATCGTGCGCTCTCACTCCTTATCCGTCGTCCTCCGGGACGAGAGGCGTACCCCGGTGACGTATTCTACCTGCATTCAAGACTTCTCGAAAGAGCGGCCTGTGTCGCTCCCGAATACGGAGGAGGCTCTATCACGGCATTGCCGATAATCGAGACGCAGGCAGGCGACGTTTCCGCTTATATTCCTACTAACGTAATTTCAATAACAGACGGACAGATATTCCTTGAGACAGAGCTTTTCCATGCGGGAATAATGCCCGCTATAAACCCCGGTATCTCGGTCAGCCGAGTCGGTGGCTCTGCTCAGCTTAAAGCGATGAAGAAGGTCTCAGGCGAGCTCAAGCTCCTCTACTCACAGTATCGTGAGCTTCAGTCGTTTGCGCAGTTTGGAAGTGACCTTGACGCCGACACCAAGGCTCGCCTTGCACTCGGTGAGAGAATAGTCGAGGTGCTCAAGCAGAAGAAAAATGCGCCTGTACGCGTAGGCTGTCAGGTCGCTATCGTATATGCTGTTATCAACGGATATCTTGACGAGGTAGCAGTAGACAAGGTGGGCGAATACGAACTTGCCCTTTACGAAAAGCTTGAAAACGAGTACTCCGAGCTTCTTGCACGCTTTGAAGAAGGCTATTACGAGGCCGAGGACGTAGAGCAGCTTAAGAAGGCTCTCAACTCAATGAAGAGGTGAAGAGATGGGCGCTGATATAAAAAGTCTGCGCACCCGAATTAAGAGCGTAGATTCCACGCTCCACTTGACGAAGGCGATGGGGCTTGTCGCTTCATCAAAGATAAGACGTGCAACCGAGGCGATGAACAAGAGCCGTGAGTATTCTCACGCAATGGAGGAGCTTATCTCCCTGCTCTCCTCATCTCCCGAATGCAAGTCGAGTGTATTTATGTCCGAGCGTAGCGGTGGCAAAACAAAGCTCATCGTTATCGCAGGTGACAGAGGTCTGGCAGGTGGCTATAACGCCAACATTTTCAGATTCGTACGCGAATACGCCGATGCTCTTATTATACCGATAGGAAAGAGAGCCTGCGACCGCTTTGGCGGTGAGAGGCGACTTGTCGAGAGGTTTTCCGTCGAGGACGCCTTTGCGCTTTCAAGCTCGCTTTGTAGTGAGTTTGCCGAGGGCGAATTTGACAGGCTCGGTATCGTAAGCACTGAATATATTTCTATCATGACACAGCAGCCAAAGATAAAGTGGCTTCTCCCCTTGACTCAAACAGAGGAAAAGGGTGGGGCGAGCGTAGTCTTTGAGCCTGACGAGCTGACCATACTCAATTCTGCCGTGACCGAATACGTCACAGGCGAGATAGTGGCGGCGGTGCGTGAGAGCTTTGCCTCCGAGGTAGCGGCGCGCAGATGCGCTATGGACTCCGCAGGCAAGAACGCACAGGAAATGATAGACGGACTTCAGCTTGAATACAACCGCGCGCGTCAGGGTGCGATAACTCAAGAGATAACCGAAATAGTCGCAGGTAGCGGCTCATAAGGAGGAAATCATATGTCAAATAAAGCAACGGGCAGTGTTTCACAGGTAATGGGACCTGTAGTTGACGTCCGCTTTGAAGCAGGATGTCTGCCCGCTATATACAACGCCTTAACCATACAGAATGGCGAAAAGACGCTCACCGTCGAGGTAGCACAGCATATAGGTGACAACGTCGCGCGCTGTATCGCAATGGCGTCTACTGACGGTCTTAAGAGAGGAACACCCGTAATTGATACGGGAGCGTCGATCTCCGTACCCGTCGGCAGAGAAACACTCGGTAGAATTTTCAACGTTCTCGGCGACTGCGTGGACAACATTCCTGCTCCCGAAAATGCTCCCAAGATGAGCATACACCGTCCCGCTCCCGAATACGACGAGCTTTCCACATCGACCGAGATACTCGAAACAGGTATCAAGGTTATTGACCTCATCTGCCCTTACTCCAAGGGTGGTAAGATAGGTCTTTTCGGAGGTGCGGGAGTTGGTAAAACAGTTCTTATAATGGAGCTCATCAACAACATAGCAAAGCGCCACGGCGGTCTCTCCGTATTTACGGGAGTCGGCGAGCGCACACGTGAAGGAAACGACCTCTACAACGAGATGAAGGAGTCGGGAGTTCTCTCCAACACCACACTCGTGTACGGACAGATGAACGAGCCCCCCGGGGCGAGAATGAGAGTAGGTCTTTCGGGACTTACCATGGCGGAGTACTTCCGTGACGAAGAGGGACAGGACGTGCTCCTCTTCATCGACAACATCTTCCGTTTCACTCAGGCAGGCAGTGAGGTTTCCGCACTTCTCGGTCGTATGCCGTCAGCCGTTGGTTACCAGCCTACGCTTGCTACCGAAATGGGTATGCTTCAGGAGCGTATCACATCGACAAAGCGTGGCTCTATCACGTCTATTCAGGCAGTTTACGTGCCTGCTGACGACCTTACCGACCCTGCTCCCGCTACCACGTTTGCTCACCTTGATGCAACGACAGTTCTTTCCCGTGGTATCGCTTCTCAGGGTATCTACCCCGCAGTTGACCCGCTTGAATCCACCAGCCGTATTCTCTCTCCCGAAATTCTCGGACAGGAGCACTACGCCGTTGCACGTGAGGTACAGCGTATTTTGCAGAGATACAAGGAACTGATGGATATTATCGCTATCATGGGTATGGACGAGCTTTCCGACGAGGATAAGCTCCTCGTACAGAGAGCGAGAAAAATTCAGCGCTTCCTCTCCCAGCCGTTTGACGTATCCGAAAAGTTTACGGGTATCAAGGGTACTTATGTGCCTCTCGCAGAGACTATCCGTGGCTTCAAGGAAATCGCAGAGGGCAAGTGCGACGACCTTCCCGAATCCGCATTCCTCTATGTCGGTACTATCGACGAGGCACGTGAAAAGGCAAAGAAGGTGGCACAGTGAAAACCTTCAAACTGACTATCTCCTCCCCCGATGGCAACGTGTTTGTGGGTGACGCTGTACAGCTCGTAGCACGTGGTGTAGAGGGTGAGCTTGCGGTGCTTGCAGGGCATATCCCGTTTATAACCTCCTTGAAGGCGGGCGAGTGCCGTATAGAGCTACCGGACGGAGATGAGAAAAAGGCTTTCTCCGACGGAGGAATACTGACCGTGTCAGGCGAGTCGGCGACGCTCCTTTCAGGTAGCTTCCGCTGGCTTGAATAATTGAACAAACAAAAAAGACAGAGAATGCACAAATGCGTTCAAAAGCAAGCGCTTTTGACTTCACGCAGGTGAAATTCTCTGTCTTTTTTGTTATCTTTTGTTTGCTTTTTGTCGCCGGAATTATTCCTTGCCGAGCAAGTCGCCTATTCCGTCTATAATAGTATTGTAATCTTCAATACAGTCGTCGCAGGTGTATCTATCATTTCCAAACATTCCAGAAATGTTTTCTTCCTTTGCGAAGAACTCCTCACCACAGGTGTCACATACTGCCTTTTCGCAGGAGGTGAGCGCAAGCGTGAGAGTGAGAAGCATAACTGCTACGAGTGCAAGGGAAAGCATTCTTTTCATAGTTTTTCTCCTTAAGTGATATTTACATAGCTGTCTTAAACAGTCCTCTATGTAAATACATTTTAGCATTTATTTTCTCTTTTGTCAACAACAAAGCGAAAAAAACAAACTCCTTTGGCTACGAAATTATACCGAGCGTGCGCATTTCCTCATGCAAGAGCCGACACGTACCCTCCTCTGCTACAGTAAGTGGGAGGCGCAGTCGGTTTTCACACAGTCCGAGCAGGCTTGACGCATATTTTACAGGGGTGGGATTTGTTTCCGTAAACAGCAACTGCATAAAGCGGAAATACCTCTCGTGCAATTCCCTGCTCTCGCTCACCTTGCCGTCAAAGAAAAGCTGACACAGTCTTTGCATCTGCTCGGGGATTACATTTGATGCGACGGAAATTACCCCGTCTCCGCCCAAAGCGAGCAGGGGGAGAGTGAGTGTATCGTTTCCCGAATAAAGCGAATATCGGTCGCCGAAGCTGTGCTTTATCTGCGCACACTTCTCTACGCTTGGAGACGCCTCCTTTATGCCGATAATATTTCCCTCGTCTGCTAGCGCTTCGAGCTGTGAAAGAGATATGTCAACACCTGTACGTGAAGGAACATTGTAAACTATAGTTGGCATTATTTCAGCGATTTTCCTGTAGTGCTCGACCACGCCTGCACGTGTGCCCTTGTTGTAATACGGAGTGACCACCAAGACGGCGTCTGCCCCATGTGTGCGAGCAAAGGCGGTGTAGCGCAGGCTGACCTCGGTGGAGATAGTGCCTGTGCCGACAATGAGTGGCACTCTGCCGTCTATGACCTCGCTTGATGCGCATATCATTCTCTCACGCTCGCTCTCCGTCACGGTAGGCGCTTCCCCCGTCGTGCCACACAGCACGATGGCCTGCACCCCGTTTTTTATCTGGAATTCTATCGCCCTCGACAGTGCCGAGTAGTCGATACCCCCCTCACAAAACGGCGTTATCAAAGCCGTAGCCACTCCCGAAAACAGCGCAGGGCGCTTGCTTTTTTGCGCAGTTTTATCCTTTATATCCATATTTACCTCTATATTTGTCTATATTTTCTGCGATGTACTTGAAAAGTTTTCCATACTGATGTATAATAGTGCCGATATCAGTATATGAACAATTCAGTTAAAGGATATTAAAATGCAAGAAAATATCGAGATAGTAAACGAAAGAATAAAAACATCCCTGACGACCGAGGACTTTTTCTATGACCTGCCACCAGAGCTTATTGCACAGACACCCGCCGAAAAGCGTGACAACTCGCGTCTGCTCGTGCTGGACAGGAAGGATTCCTCGCTTGAGCACAGGAGCTTTTTCAATATAAAGGACTACCTTCGTCCCGAGGACATTCTCGTGGTGAATTCGTCGAAGGTCATCCCTGCCCGACTCATAGGCGCAAGTGCGAAGACAGGCTCTGAGGTCGAGCTTCTTTTGCTCCGTATGCGTGAAAACGGAGAATGGGAAACCCTCGTGCGCCCCGGCAAGCGTGCAAAGATAGGCTCGCACATTGTTTTTTCGGACATTCTCTCGGCTGAGGTCGTGGATATAGTCGAGGAGGGCAATCGCATAGTGCGCTTTACCTACGACGATAACAAATACAAAAATATATACGAGGTCTTGAATGAGGTCGGAAGCATGCCTCTGCCTCCCTATATAACGAAAAAGCTGGAGGACAAGGACAGATACCAGACTGTATATGCAAAGACAGAGGGCTCTGCCGCCGCACCTACTGCGGGACTCCACTTCACCCCTGAGCTTTTGGACGAGATAAGGGCTATGGGCGTGGGATATGCAGAGGTAACTCTGCACGTAGGTCTCGGCACGTTTCGTCCTGTAAAGGTGGACAAGATAGAAGAGCACATAATGCACTCCGAGCAGTTTTTTGTAACACAGAAGACAGCTGACGAGATAAACGCACGCAGACGCGCCGGCGGTCGCATTATCGCAGTAGGCACGACGTCCTGTCGAGTGCTTGAAAGCGTTACCGACGACGACGGAATAGTCCACGCACTCAACGGCGAGACGAAGATATTCATTTACCCTGGCTACAAATTCAAGGCGGTCGACGCCCTGATAACGAATTTCCACCTGCCCGAAAGCACTCTGCTTATGCTTGTTTCTGCCCTTGCAGATAAAGAGAGCATTATGCACGCCTACGATGTAGCAGTAAAGGAAAAATACCGTTTCTTCTCATTTGGAGATGCGATGTTCATTCAATAAAGTTCATTTATTGAATGAACAAGATAAAAGGCAATAGTGAAGAGTGAAAAGGTGTGTTAGATTTTCGCCTCTGCGAAAATCAGCTGTAATTTTTCATTATTTTCGCCTTCAAATTGGGTGAAATTTTCAAAATTATTAAATACACTTGACTTTTAGTTAAATAAGTAATATAATACTATTGTTATAAAGACTGTGACGAAGACAGTAGGTCCGAGCAACTGCACAGCGAGTCGGGTATGGTGTGAGCCGACGCAGAAATGCTCCTTTTTCCGAACATCACTTCTGAGTCGCGGAGAGGAAAGGCGTAGGTCGCCGAGTATTTTCCGACGGGGTCCCGCCGTAACGAGGGAGGCATATAGTGGTATGCTGAATAGGCTTTTGGGTATTTTTGCTCTGTCCTGTTTGGCGACAGAGCTTTTTTATTTGTTTTAAATATTTTGAGCGCATAGAAATTGCGCGCAAAGGAGGATTTATATAATGTACGAAAAGGTTTCGAATAACCTTAATTTTGTGGAAAGGGAAAAAGCCACCGTTGAATTCTGGCGTGAAAACGACGTTTTCAAGAAGAGCATTGACAACCGCAAGTGTGGAGAGACATACACATTCTACGATGGTCCCCCCACGGCAAACGGAAAGCCTCATATCGGTCACGTGCTTACACGTGTTATCAAGGATATGATTCCCCGTTACCGCGCTATGAAGGGCTACCACGTAATCAGAAAGGCAGGCTGGGACACTCACGGTCTTCCCGTCGAGCTTGAAGTCGAGAAAAAGCTCGGTCTTGACGGCAAGGAGCAGGTTGAGCAGTACGGTCTCGCCCCCTTCATTCAGGAATGCAAGGAAAGCGTATGGAAGTACAAGGGCATGTGGGAGCAGTTCTCAAATGCCGTCGGCTTCTGGGCTGACATGGACGACCCCTACGTAACCTATCACAACGACTTTATCGAGTCGGAATGGTGGGCGCTCAAGCAGATATGGGAAAAGGGCTTGCTCTACAAGGGCTTCAAGATAGTTCCCTACTGCCCCCGTTGCGGCACTCCCCTCTCCAGCCACGAGGTAGCGCAGGGCTACAAGGACGTGAAGGAAAAGTCCGCAATTGCAAAGTTCCGTGTAAAAGGCAAGGAAAAGGAATACTTCCTCGCTTGGACGACTACCCCCTGGACGCTTCCCTCCAACGTCGCTCTCTGCGTAAATCCTAACGAGGACTACGTAAAGATTTCCGTAGGCGAGGAAAAGTTCATTCTCGCCGAGGCGCTTGTCGCTTCCGTCATCAAGGAGGATTACGAAATCCTTGAGCGCTACTGCGGTAAGGACCTCGAATTTATGGAATACGAGCCTCTCTTCGACTTTGTAAACCCGAAGGGCAAGGCATACTTCGTTACCTGCGACACCTATGTAACGCTTACAGATGGTACAGGTATCGTTCATATCGCACCTGCATTCGGCGAGGACGACTCACGCGTGGGCAGAAACTACGACCTCGCATTCGTTCAGCTCGTTGACGGCAAGGGTGAAATGACAAAGGAAACCCCCTGGGCAGGAATGTTCTGCAAGACTGCTGACAAGGAGGTCCTCGCATCACTCAAGGAGAGCGGACTTCTCTTTGCGGCACTCCCCTTTGAGCACTCCTATCCTCACTGCTGGAGATGTGATACTCCCCTTATCTACTATGCGCGCGACTCCTGGTTCATCAAGATGACTGCCGTTCGCGACGACCTTATAAGAAACAACAACACGATAAACTGGATGCCTGAAAGCATCGGCCGTGGACGCTTTGGCGACTGGCTGGAAAACGTTCAGGACTGGGGCATCAGCCGTAATCGCTATTGGGGTACTCCCCTCAATATCTGGGAGTGTGAGTGCGGTCACCGTCACTCCATCGGCTCTATCGAGGAATTGAAGAGCCTATCCGACAACTGCCCCAACGAAATTGAGCTTCATCGTCCCTTCATTGACGAGGTCACCATCAAGTGCTCGGAATGTGGCAAGCAGATGAAGCGTGTGCCTGAGGTTATCGACTGCTGGTTTGACTCGGGTGCTATGCCTTTTGCGCAGTGGCACTACCCCTTTGAAAACAAGGAGCTCTTTGAAAATCAGTTCCCTGCTAACTTCATAAGCGAGGCGGTAGACCAGACACGTGGTTGGTTCTATTCACTTCTCGCCATCTCTACTCTTATATTCAACAAAGCACCCTACAAGAACGTAATCGTGCTCGGTCACGTTCAGGACGAGAACGGACAGAAGATGTCCAAGTCCAAGGGTAATGCGGTAGACCCGATGGAAGCACTTGAGGAATACGGCGCTGACGCTATCCGCTGGTACTTCTACTCCAACTCTGCGCCCTGGCTCCCCAACCGCTTCCACCGCGATGCAGTTATCGAGGGACAGCGCAAGTTTATGGGCACACTCTGGAACACTTACGCATTCTTCGTGCTCTATGCGAACATCGACGGCTTTGACGCGTCGAAGTACACACTCGACTACTCCAAGCTCTCCGTAATAGACAAGTGGATGCTCTCCAAGCTCAACACACTTGTTGAGGCAGTTGACAACAATCTCGAAAACTACAAGATAACCGAAACCACAAAGCTCCTTATGTCGTTTGTTGACGATATGAGTAACTGGTACGTACGCCGTAATCGTGAGCGCTTCTGGGCGAAGGATATGACAGAGGACAAGATAAACGCTTATATGACTCTCTACACTACCCTCGTTACGCTCGCAAAGATAAGCGCACCTATGATACCCTTTATGGCAGAGGACATCTACCGTAATCTTGTATGCTCTGTAGACAAGAGCGCTCCCATAAGCGTACACCTGTGCGACTTCCCCACCCCTGACAAGTCCTGCATTGACGCCGAGCTTGAACAGCATATGGACGAGGTATTGCAGGTAGTCGCTCTCGGTCGTGCGTGCCGTAACGGAGCCTCTATAAAGAACCGTCAGCCTGTAGCAAAAATGTACGTAAAGGCAGACTTTGCGCTTTCCGAGTTCTATACAGACATCATCTCCGACGAGCTCAACGTAAAGGCAGTCGAGTTTACTGACAACGTACGCGACTTCACCTCCTACAGCTTCAAGCCCCAGCTCAAGACGCTCGGTCCGAAGTACGGCAAGTACCTCGGCGAGATAAGAAACGCCTTGGCATCTGTCGAGGACGGAAACGCCGTTATCGACGAGCTTGATGCAAACGGAGTATGGAAGCTTGAGCTTTCCGACATCACAGCGGAATTTACACGCGACGACCTGCTTATCGAAATGACACAGAAGGCAGGCTATGCTTCATTTGCAGACTACGGCGTGACTGTAGTTATCGACACAAACCTCACACCCGAGCTCATCGAGGAGGGATTTGTGCGTGAGGTAATCAGCAAGATACAGAACACGAGAAAGGACAGCGGATTTGAGGTTATGGACCACATCAGAATAGGTGTGGGCGGTAACGACAAGATCTACGCTATTCTCGAAAAGAACAAGGCAGAGATCTGCGACATCCTCCTCTGCGACGAGCTTTCCGACAAGCTTGACGAAAACGCAAAGGAATGGAACATCAACGGAGAAAAGGTAACTTTCTCTGTTACAAAGATATAATAAGCAACAAGGGGAAGGCAAACGCCTTCCCTTTTTTGTTGATACAAAGCAAAAAGCACTTCGCAGGAAGTGCTTTTTTGTTATTCTTCAATTTCGTTGAAATATTCTCTGTCGAAAAATTCCTTTAAAGTAATCTGTGCGCCCTCGCAAAATCTTTTTACCGTTATCACAGTCGGGCATTTCGTTCTTCCCTTTATCAAGTCATAGATAGAGGAGGGGGACATTCCACCCTTAAGACAGGTATCGCATATGTTTATGCTCTTTTCCTCGCATATCTCATAAATTCGCGTGATTATCGCTTCTTTTAATTTCATTTTCGCTTCTCTTTCACAGTTTATTGTGGAATTCCACAATTATTATATGTTCTATAAAATATTTTCTCTCGTGGAATTCCACGATATTGACTTTGTTGAGCCTTTTGTTGTATAATAAATATCGGAATTCCACGATTGGAGAAGCATATGACGATAACATTTATAGGGCACGGCTCAATATCCATACCCCCCGATATAAAGTCAAGGCTATACAATGAGATAGAAAATTTAATCCACTCAAACGAGAATGTCATTTTCTTTTGCGGTGGATACGGAGATTTTGACAACCTATGCGCAAAAATTTGCAGTCAGTTAAAAACCAAGCATAAAAATATTGAAGTCGTTTTTGTTTCACCCTACTTAAATTTTACAAAAACTACCGTAGTTCAATCCTACTACGATACTACAGTATATCCACCTATAGAAAATGCACCTCTGAAATTCGCCATATCAAAGAGAAACGAATGGATGATAGAAAATTCAGATTTGATAATCTCATATGTAACGAGAAGCTATGGTGGAGCATACAGCTCCTTACAATTTGCAAAAAAAAGAAAAAAGAGCATTATAGACATTGCAAATCCATAATACTCTTTTCACAAACAAAAAACGAGGAGCAAGAAAAAACACCGAGGGAAAATTTCCTCGGTGTTTTTATGATATATTGCTTCGCAACATGATATTTTTGCTTTGCAAAAGTGATATATTTTCGCTTTGCGAAAACATGATATGATATAAATTCTGCGAATTTATATCAATGTATTAATAGCGCTTCGCGCTATTAATACATTCCGCCCATTCCGCCGCCCATAGGAGCTGCGGGAGCAGGATTTTCTTCCTTCTTGTCGGATACGACAGCCTCTGTCGTGAGCACTGTAGCCGCAACGGAAGCCGCATTCTGAAGTGCAGAACGTGTAACCTTTGTAGGATCGACGATACCGACCTCAATCATATCAACGTACTTTTCAGCGTAAGCATCAAAGCCGTAGTTGGTCTTTCTTGAGTTCTTTATCTTGTCTATGATAACGCCGCCGTCAAAGCCTGCGTTTTCTGCAATCTGGCGCATAGGAGCTTCAAGTGCCTTGATAACAAGCGCAACACCTGTCTTTTCGTCGCTCTCGACTGTGGGAAGTATCTTCTGTACGTCCTTGATAACGTTTACGTAAGCCGTACCACCACCTGCGACGATACCCTCCTCAACTGCTGCCTTTGTAGCGTTGAGTGCGTCCTCGATGCGAAGCTTCTTTTCCTTCATTTCTGTCTCGGTAGCTGCGCCAACCTTGATTACGGCAACGCCACCTGCGAGCTTTGCAAGTCTTTCCTGGAGCTTTTCACGGTCAAACTCAGATGTTGTGGTCTCTATAGCTGCCTTTATCTGCGCTACTCTGCCCTTTATCTCGTTTGTATCGCCTGCGCCGTCAACAATGATAGTTGTTTCCTTGTTGACCTTAACCTGTCTTGCTCTACCGAGCTGTGCGATGGTAGCATCCTTAAGCTCAAGTCCGAGCTCCTCTGTGATAACTGTACCACCTGTAAGTATAGCAATGTCGCGGAGCATTTCCTTTCTTCTGTCGCCAAATCCGGGAGCCTTTACAGCGATGCAGGTGAATGTGCCACGAAGCTTGTTGAGCACGAGAGTGGTAAGAGCCTCACCCTCAACGTCCTCTGCAACGATAAGGAGCTTCTTGCCCGCCTGAACTATCTGCTCAAGCACGGGAAGAATTTCCTGAATGTTGGAAATCTTCTTATCTGTGATAAGAATGAGGGCGTCGTCGATGATAGCCTCCATCTTGTCTGTGTCTGTTACCATATAGGGAGAGAGGTATCCACGATCAAACTGCATACCCTCAACGACCTCGGAATAGGTCTCTGCGCTCTTGGACTCCTCGACTGTGATAACACCATCGGAGGTAACCTTTTCCATAGCGTCTGCGATAAGAGCACCGATAACCTGATCACCGGCAGAGATAGTACCTACACGAGCGATGTCGTCTGTGCCGTTCACCTTCTGGGAATTTGCAACGAGAGCAGTAACTGCTGCGTCAACTGCCTTTGCGATACCCTTGCGAAGCACCATAGGATTTGCACCTGCAGTGATGTTCTTCATTCCCTCACGGATAAGCTCCTGAGCGAGAAGTGTCGCAGTAGTAGTGCCGTCACCTGCAGCGTCGTTTGTCTTTGTAGCAACCTCGCGTACGAGCTGTGCGCCCATGTTTTCAGCCGCATCCTCAAGCTCGATCTCCTTTGCGATAGTTACACCGTCGTTTGTGATAAGGGGAGCTCCGTACTTCTTGTCAAGCACTACGTTTCTACCCTTAGGGCCCATTGTTATTTTAACTGTGTCAGCAAGCTTATCAACACCACGAAGAAGGGCGTTTCTTGCTTCCACTCCATAAAGAATATCCTTTGCCATTGTTATTTCCTCCTTACTCGACTATAGCGAGAATGTCGCTCTGTCTTACTATAGTGTATTCCGTACCGTCGCACTTTATCTCTGTGCCGGAATACTTGCTTGTGATAACCTTGTCGCCGACCTTAACGGTCATAGCGACCTCCTTGCCGTCAACGATTCCGCCGGGGCCTACTGCTACTACCTCAGCAACCTGAGGCTTTTCCTGAGCAGAGCCGGGGAGAATGATGCCCGTCTTGGTGGTTTCCTCAAGCGCTACTGCCTTTATTACCACGCGATCTGCAAGCGGTTTGATTGTCATAATATAGATCCTCCGTTTATACCCTTTCGGGATTTATACTTATTTACGCTTTTAGCACTCAAAAAGCACGAGTGCTAAACACTACACATATTCTATACACAACCGTGCTAAAAATCAAGTGCTTTTTGCCATTGTTAACAGTTATTTAACATTCTTTTGAAAAAGAGTCAAGTGTAGCTTAAAATGGGTATAAAGTGCAGTAAAACAAGGCACAAAAAAGCTCAGTCGCCCGACTGTGCGAGCATGCCTTTTTTCGCTAAACCGACATCTCCTCTCGGAAGAATTCTAGTATGCGCTTTTCCTCTCGTGAAACCTTTACCTGTGTGAGACCGAGCGCGGCGGCGGTCTGCTGCTGTGAGAAATTCCTGTAATAGCGCAACAGAATTATTTTCTTGCGAAGCTCGGGGAGCTTGTCTATGGCGACGGACAGCGCAAGTCTGTCGAGCATACGCTCGTTTTCGTCCTCGTCATACAGGGTGTGCTCGAGTGTCACGCCCTCCTCCTCGCCATACACAAAATCCGAAAGCGAGGATACAGGCGAGATGGCGTCAAGCGCCTCTACTGCCTCCTCTACTGTCACCCCACAGCTTTGTGCAAGTGTGGCAATTCTCACATCGTGCTCGCCGTTTTTCTGCAGTCTCTCCTTTTCTGCCATAAGAGTAGCGCCAAGCCTCTTTTGAGCGCGCGAGACCTTTATAGGTCCGTCATCTCTCAAAAACCTGCGTATCTCACCGAAGATAAGGGGTACAGCATAGGTGGAAAAGGCGCAATTGCGTGAGACGTCAAAGCTCCGTATCGCCTTTAGCAGTCCTATGTTACCAAGCTCGATGAGGTCGTCTGTATCCGTTCCTCGTCCACAAAAGCGCATGGCGATGCTTTTTACAAGCCCTCCATTTATACGAAAAAGCTCCTCCATCGCCCTCTCGTCGCCCCCCTGAGCCTGAGTGACGAGCCGCACGTTGCTCTCATATTTATTTTCCTTCATATCACCGTCCGAGACAGACGCTTTTCGAGTATTACCTTTGTACCACGCCCTGCCTTGCTTGTGACGTGGACTCTGTCGCAAAAGGTTTCCATTACTGCAAAGCCCATTCCGCTACGCTCACTTTCCGGCGAGGTGGTGTACAACGGCTGCATCGCCTGTCGCACATCGTCGATACCGCATCCTGTGTCACGAATCTCTATTCTTACTGTCGCGTCAGAATACAGATATGCCGATATGTAGATAGTGCCGAGCGTGTTTTTGTAGGCGTGGACTATGCAATTTGTTACCGCCTCTGAGACTGCGCATTTGACGTCGGCAAGCTCCTCTATGGTGGGATCAAGCTGTGACACAAAGACGCCGATTATAGAGCGTGAGGCGCTTTCGTTTGCCGATATTGACGGTATTCGTAGCTTCATCTCGTTGAGCAGTACCTTGCTTTGTGCAGTTTTTCTTTTCATTTTATTTTCCTCATTTCTCCCTTTTTTTCTCTATCTTGATTTTTGTTACACGCTCTACTCCAGCCATCGCAAGCATTTTCAAAATTCTCGCATTGACCTCGCAAAGTCGCATACCGATCCCCAGCTCCTCGCACAAGGCGTAGCGACCGAGAATAAGTCCAAGACCTGAGCTATCCATAAAGCTGACTCCATCGAGCGAAAGCGTGAGGGTGGTGGGGCGATGCTTCATCACCTCTCTGTCTATATGCTCCCTCACCGATACTGCTGTGTGGTGGTCTATCTCTCCGGCAAGCTCGACGACGAGCTCCTCGCCCTTGCATTTCGATGTGCATTTTGAGTGCTCTGCAAACATTTTACTTCCTCCTTTTTTTGCGCCTGCTTTGTGGGCGCAACTTCTTTCCGTCGCTCTCATTATACACAAGCGAAAAAGAAAATTTTGTCACTTTGTGCGAAAGAAAAAAGAAGCAATCGCAAAATTTGCGATTGCTTCTTTTGGTGATGCTTATATTTAGCTGTGATTCGTACGACCTGTGTCTTACGCACGTTTTTTCTTTTTGTAATAAGCGTAGTTTATAAGTATCAGCACTATAAACACCACGCTGACATATCCGCTTATGGGGTAGACGACGGAGACGAGCGAGGAAAATCCTACCTCGCCACACAGAAAGGCGACAAGCGCCATCACAAACGGCAAAAGGTATACGCCCACAGCCTTCGGTAGCTTTTTCATCTTGCTCTGCATATAGTTGCAGACGGAAACCGAGATGGCGAGCGAGGATGAAAACATTCCCACAAACAAAAATACCGAGAAAAGCTTTCCTACCCATGCGCCAAGCATAGTGGCATATGCAACCATAGGTAGCTCTGCCTGTGTCACACCTGCATGCGCATGCATTATCACGAGCAGGCACGTCGAGAATATGGCGATAGCCGACAGGCAAACACCCGAGCCGAGCAGTACACTCTTACGGCTCTTGGCATATGCGCCGATGGTTATGATAACACCGAGCGACGAGCCCACGTTGTAGGTCGCACTGTTCAAGGCGGATATCCACCAAGAAGAAAGTAAAGGATTGTTTACATTTACACGATTTGCGCTTATAATTTCAAGCGAAAGCGGATGCTTGGTAGCAAAGAAGATAACAAAGGTAAACACTATCAGTATCGGCATAAACACCGAGAGCACCGAAAACATTCCACTTATACCGAGAAAGGACACCACCATTATCAAAACACAGATAAGCATGCGTCCTATGTATGACGGAAGCCCGAATGTCTGATTTAGCAAATCTCCTGCGCCTGCCGTCATAACCACGTAGGTGGTAAACATGAAGAACACAGTCACCGCGCCTACTATAGTGCGGAGGACAGGTGACGGGCGTGATATAACGAGACGATCAAACTCGCACTCCTCTGTCTCTCTTGCATACGAGAGCATAACGGCGCAGAATGCGAATATAAGTAGCATAGCGAGGGCGAGTCCCAAAAAGCCCTCTACGCCAAAAACGCCAAAATACTGCCATTGCTCCTGTCCCGAGATAAAGCCCGTACCGAGAAAGCATCCCGCAAGCGAAAAGGCAAGGCTGAAGGATCCTATTTTTTTCATTGTTCAACTCTTGTTTTCTATATTATGTTATATTACTTGTATTCGGGGAAAATAAGACGGGTTTCGGTATACATACCCGAATACGCCTCCTCGCAAAGACCTGCAAAATCTATCTTTTCAAGCTCTGCCATCACCTTGTCGAGCTCGGGCTTTGTCTTGGGGTGGCGAGGCGTGAATACTGTACAGCAGTCCTCGTAAGGAAGTATTGAGGTCTCAAAGGTGTCTATTCTTCTTGCAATAGTTACTATTTCGTCCTTATCCATACCTATGCAGGGACGGAAAACAGGCATCTTGACGGCGCTGTCGGTGACGTTTATCGCCTCTATTGTCTGGCTCGCCACCTGACCGAGACTCTCGCCTGTAATAAGTGCGCGACAGGAATACTGATTTGCGCATTTCTCGGCGAGTGTCATCATAAATATACGGAGCAGAATGGTAAAATAGTCCTCCTCGCAGAGACGGCGTAATTCCTCCTGTATGTGTGTAAGGGAGATTACGTGCACGTGCATACGTGAGGTGTATTCGCATAGCTTGTCGGCAAGGGTGAACACCTTTTCTCTCGCTCTCTCGCTCGTGTAGGGGTAGCTCTCAAAGTGAAGTCCCTCTATCTCCATACCACGCTTTGCCATCATAAAGCCGGCGACAGGGCTGTCTATACCACCTGAAAGCAGAAGGAGTCCACGTCCGCTGGAGCGCAAGGGCATACCGCCTGCACCCTTCTGCTGATCGGCGTGAATGTACGCCGCATTGTCACGTATTTCTACTCGCACACTGCTTTCGGGGTTGTGCAGGTCTACCTTGATGCCACGAACAGAGGAAAGCACGACGCCGCCTATCTCTGCGGCTATCTGGGGAGAGGACAGGGGGAAGCGCTTGTCGGAGCGCTTAGCGTCAACTCGGAAGGTGCGCTTTCCCTCCATAAGCGGAGGAAGATACTCGCGCGCAGTCTGCATTATGCTGTCCATATTTTTCTCGGTGACGGCGGCACGACCTACACCTGCAATTCCGAATATTCTCTTTGCGCACTCCACCATTCCGTCAATGTCGCAATAGTCGGAAAGTGGCTCGACGTATATAGTGCTCTGCTCACGAGTGACCTTGAACTGTCCGTAGTGAGAGGCTCTTTTCTTTATTTCACGGGAAAGCATCGCCTCAAAGGTGGAGCGATTTGCTCCCTTCAAGACTATTTCTCCGTATTTACAAAGTATAACTTCCTTTATTTTTTCCATATCTCTATTCTCCACAAAAGATTTGCATAGCTTAACGAATAAAGTATATCACATCTCGTATGCTTTTTCAACATCTTTATACCCAAAAACGCTTTTTGTGGGGAATTTTTCTCCTGCTATTGACAAAGGCGTAGTTTTGTGCTAAAATACTGCCGTATGGCTGTGAAAAAGAGGAGTAATCCGTTTATACGGTACAGAGAGCAGGCGGTCGGTGAAAGGCCTGTGCGTGTGACGGGTGAAGGTAGCTTTTGAGCCTTCGGAAAGAAAGGGCGACCGAGTAGAATCCGACGTTTTCTGCGTTAAAGAGTATGAGATGCGCAATATTGCGTAAAATCAGGTGGTACCGCGTTACGACGCCCTGTGTT
>JAZRQS010000009.1:0-15307 GCA_045649925.1 Eubacteriales bacterium
TCGGTGACCTGTATTGGTTGTGCCGTAAAAAATGCTTGATATTAAAGGCATTATAACAAACAAGGCAAGTATAATATAAAATTCCATATATTCACCTCCTTAAATTTATTATAACACATATAACTTAAAATGTAAAGTATAACACACTACACCTTTGCAGGGCAAGGCGTGTGAAAAAGGACAGAGATAAAAAATCTCTGTCCTTTTTGCCGTAGGGGCGAACTGAGTTCGCCCGCGGGCGTTAACAGAACGCCCCTACGAGTTTTATTTTGTATTTGCAGGTAAAACCTGCTTTATGGAAGGCACCCCTTGTGTGTTCTCTTTTTCTTATGCAGACGAGGAAAACCTCGTCTTTTTTCTTATAATGTCTGCTTTCGCAGTCCCTTTTGTTGCTCTTTTTACTGTCCTTTTTATTGTACAGTGGTTGTGCTATACTGATAATGCGGAAGGGCAAGGACACAGTGTCCTGCGAAGACAGAGTGCCTGACGGCAAGCGCCAAAACGATTACGCTCTCGTTCTTCCGATGACCTTTCCGCAACAACGGAATGACGAAAAGCTACTGATGGGCATATCCTTGTATGCAGGGTTGAGCGAGTGGAGAACATCTCCCATAAAGCGCTTGAAGTAGCCCATTCCGTCAGCGACGAAAATTCCAAGCTCGCCACGCTCAAGCGTGTCCTGCTCACGCACGAGGAGAATATCTCCATCGAGAAATTCAGGCTCCATACTGTTTCCCGAAATGCGAAGGGCAAAGTCGGCAGAGCTTGAGGTACGAGTGACCTTGATTTTCAATTCCTCCGTTGCATCGTCGTCAAGGAAGACACCGACACCGGCAGAAACAGGTAGGTCGTAGAGGGGAAGATGACGGAAGCGAATAGACGGATTTTGCAATACCGTCGCACTCTTCTGCTCGCCCACCATACGCGCGCTTTCCTTTTCGATAATCAAGTCGACTATCTCCTTGCCGTGCTCGTCAAGCGCTCGGTAGTCGCACACGAGCTTACGCTCGCAGTCGGTCAGCGTCTGCGCCACGCTCTCACCCTCGCCGTCAATGAGGTAGGCGAGAGGACATTCGAGTGCCTCGGCTATCGCAATGGCGATGTCGAGCTTGGGGTTTGAGTGCTCGTTTGAGAGAATTTTGTTCAAGGTGGAAAAGGGAATTCCCGTCTTTTCACTCAACTGCTCGTTTGTAATATTTTTCGCATTCTTTATTGCTTTAACCTGCAAAGAAAAATTCATAACCTTCTCCTGTTCGGTGAAAATTTTACGCTTTTACACTTATATAATAGCAGAAAAAAACACGTTTGTAAATACTTTTTGGAAAAAAATCTAACAAATTTTATAAAAAAAGGCAAAAAAGTATTGACAAAATGGAAAAAAGGTGCTAAAATATGTCCACAAGTGGAAAAAACACAAGATTTTTGACGATATAGGAAATCCAAAACAGGAAAAACCAAATCCGAAAAAAGAGAGGAAACAAAAATGGATAGAACCAACAAATATATGCAGAATGTGATGGCGACAGACGAATACCGTGACTACTTTGCAGAGCTGGTGTCGTTTCTTGCACGCCTTTTCCGTAGCGACGCCTTTTGCGGTGTGCTTTCTACTGTGACCTTTATCTTCTCGTTTCTCTTCGTTGTCGGCGTCGTCGGCGGAATAGAGATGAATATAATTTCCTACGCAGTGGCTATCCCCACTCTCGCTATGCTCCTCTGTGTGCTCGCACTCGTGCACAAGTGCAGAAAATAATAAAAGCCAAACGATAAATTCAGAAAGCGTTTTTCATTTTATATATCTCCCAAAAAAAGAGGCAGTCGCAAAACGACTGCCTCGTCTGTTTTTTATAATATTTCAAAAAAGAGATAAAGCGCTCCGTAGATTATCGGCTGATGCGCCATATACAAAAACAGCGAGTGGCGACCGACAGCCTCAAGGGGAGGGCATTTCAGTCGGTAGAGTATTCCAAGTGCGTCTTTTTTTAGCATTATTCTGTATATGAAATATCCACAGATATACAAAAACAGCCACGGCAAAAGAGCGAAGTAGTCGGCGGAATAAAATCCCTTGGGTGCCATGCCGAGATATGCTGTGAGCATGTTTGCATAAAGAGAGCGAGGGAGCGTGATAAGGGGATAGGAGAAAATTCCGAGATAGCCTGCGTCTATGTTTTTTGTAAATGCAAACAATGCGCCGGATATGGCGAGTCCGACAGGTGCATTGATATGGCGCAACAGCTTTTCAAGGGGTATCATAATCAGCATTGCGCTACCGATGAGGCAAAGCACGCCAAATCGGATTTCAGCCCCGGGGATAAAGCTTGTGACCGCACTTATCACCGCCGAGCAGATAAGGACAGTCAGTCCTCGCTTTAATTTTCTTTTGCCCATATCAAAGCAAAAGCCCGACAAGAGAATAAATCCCCAGCAAATGCTCTGTTGCCACAAAAATCCTATATACGATGAGTACCACGGCGCCTTTATGCCAAACATATAAACTAAATCCCACGTGGCGTGGAAGAGTATCATACTGATAATACACAACGCGCGAAGCGTATCAAGCGCAGAGTAACGGAGCTTGGTTGACATAGGAACTCCTTTGGAAGTGGAAAGTTGAAAATGGAAAGTGGAAAATGGAAAATTGAAAGTTGAAAATTGAAAATGGAAAATGGAAAGTGGAAAGTTGAAGGTTGAAAGTGAAAAACCAACGATAAATTTCGTTGGTTTTTCTATATACCGTAAGGGGTATCAAAATTACGTATTGCTTTCGTTTGCGACGAGAGTAGCCTCCTGCGCTACTGTGCCTGAGGTGTGCTTTCTCTGTGAGTGGGGACGGCGCGTGCGCTTTTTCTTGCGCTGAGCGTTTTCGGCAAGGCGCTGTCTGTAGTCGGAAATGGACTCCTCATCTGCGAGCGATACCGTCTTGTGCGCTCTCCATGACTCGTCGAAATTCTTTTGCATCTTTATAGAGAGGAGCATCTCGCCGTGTTGCTTGCACTCGTAGAGGGTGATATATTTGTGCCCCTTGCAGTGCAGGGTTTTTCCCGAGCACTCAATTGGCTTCTGGCAGGTGGGGCAGAGCGAGAGCTTGGCTTCGTCACTTTCGAGGAATTCCTTTATCTCTACATATCCGTCCTCGCCGATATTGGAGTCGCCGTAGGTCTCGTCGAGCAAAAATTCACTCGTCTGGCTCTCGCAGGTCTTTATCCCTGCCTTGAGGTCGAGCTTTTGTGCCACGAGGGCGGTGAAGTATGCATCATTCAATGCATCGTGTGCGGGGAGCGTCTGCTCGATACCGAAATGCTCCATCGCAAACTCAAGCGAGCGCTGTTGCTTTGCTCCGTCTGTCTGCGCATTGAACATCACCTGCAAATCGTATGCTACATCGAGCTTGTCCGTATTCAATGAGTGAATGAGCATATTGTCCTTGAGCATCGGGATGTCGTCAGGTCCCCAAGTGAGAAACACCGCATCATCTCCGCAAAACTCGAAGAAGCTCGCTATCGCCTCGTCGAGAGGTGCTCCCATATCCATCATCTGCTGTGTGATTCCCGTCAGTTGCATAACGTGGCGGTGGATTTTTAAGAAATATTTAGGCTTTACGTTAATGCTATAGCTTCCGCAAATGCTTCCGTTTTCATCGAGCTTGACGGCGCCTATCTGTATGACCTCGCCTCGTAGGCGGGCGCAAAGTCGCTTTTGCACAGCGATAGCCTTTTGAACGTATGCCTGGTTCCATTCAAGGTCCAGTACAATATAATTCATAAAAAACACTTTCTATCTACATCGGTCGTGCGACCGCGTTTATTCGTAACCTAAAATATTATATCCTATTTAGTGAGCTTTGTCAATAGGAAAAAAGGGAGGCGCATCATAGTTTAGAGTTATGAGGCTCGCTTGCGCTCACCGTTATGAGTTTGCTGTCGCAAACGTTATGATATGATTGCCCGTCTAACTATAGCTTGGCGAAGCCAATCATAACGATGCGGAGCATCTCATAACTCATAACTTGCCCGCGAGGGCAATCATAACTGCGCCCTTGCTCCCGCAAGTGCGCTAAGTGGGGACAAGCATGTGAAAAAACATCTGAAACGCTATAAAAGTGGTGCGCAAGTCCCTTGACAAACATATATTTAATAGTGTATACTATTGAATGTAAAACAAAAATTGTAAAAAGTGGTGGAAAAAACCGCAAAATCAACAAAAACCGTAAGCAATTAAGCAATAAAGCACTATAAACAGGAGTTTTTATATGGAAAACGGAAAAAGAGTACCCTCGATTTTTGGTAGCTATGTATTTGGTGACGCCGTAATGAGAGAGCGTCTGCCAAAGGATGTATACAAAGCGCTCAGAAACACGATAGAAAATGGCGAGCCACTGAAGCTGGATATAGCAAATTCCGTCGCCGCCGCAATGAAGGAGTGGGCGATGGAGCTTGGCGCAACCCACTATACACACTGGTTCCAGCCTATGACGGGCATTACAGCAGAAAAGCACGACAGCTTTATAGACCCGCTTGACAACGGACAGGTAATAATGAGATTTTCGGGCAAGGCGCTCATAAAGGGCGAGTCTGACGCCTCGTCATTCCCCTCGGGCGGACTTCGTGCGACCTTTGAGGCTCGTGGCTACACCGCCTGGGACCCCACCTCCCCTGCATTTGTCAAGGAGGGCACGCTCTACATACCTACGGCATTCTGCTCCTACGGAGGAGAGGTGCTGGACAAAAAGACACCCCTCTTGCGCTCTATGCAGGCGATTACCCGCTCGACAAAGCGCATACTTGAGATATTCGGCAAGACGGAGCTAAAGCCTATCACGACTGTCGGTGCAGAGCAGGAATATTTCCTTATCCCAAAGGAGCTCTACGCACGCCGTACCGACCTTCGCCTCTGTGGTCGCACACTCTTTGGCGCTCCCCCTGCAAAGGGACAGGAGCTTGACGACCACTACTTCGGCACGATAAAGCCCGAGGTCAAGGCGTTTATGGATGAGCTTGATGAGGAATTGTGGCGTCTTGGCGTTATGGCAAAGACGGAGCACAATGAGGCGGCTCCCGCACAGCACGAGCTTGCGCCTATCTATGCAACCACAAACGTCGCCTGCGACCACAACCAGCTTACTATGGAAATGATGAAAAAGGTGGCAGACCGACACGGCTATGTATGCCTGCTCCACGAAAAGCCCTTTGGTGGAGTTGCTGGAAGTGGCAAGCACAACAACTGGTCCATCTCTACTTCGTCGGGTGTAAACCTGTTCGAGCAGGGAGACTCCCCCGCAGAAAATTTGCAGTTCCTTTTGTTTATAACGGCAGTTATTGCCGCAGTAGACGAGTATGCTCCGCTTTTGAGACTTACTGTCGCTACTGCCGGAAACGACCATCGTCTTGGTGCGACCGAGGCTCCCCCTGCCATAATCTCTATATTCCTCGGCGACGAGCTGACAGAGATTTTCGAGACTATCGAGGCAGGAAAGGAATACGGCAAGCGTGGCAAGGTGTATATGGATACGGGCGCCGATGTTCTCCCGAAGATAAGGAAGGACAATACCGACAGAAACCGCACCTCCCCGTTTGCATTTACAGGAAATAAGTTTGAGTTCCGTATGCTCGGCTCGTCACTCTCCATCGCTGACCCGAACATTGTGCTCAACACTATAGTGTCGGAAATGCTCGACCGCTTTGCAGACCGTCTTGAAGGCTCGACTGACCTTCAGTCTGATGTAATGTCGCTCGTGCGCGAGTATTATTCTCGCCATAAGCGTGTAATATTCAACGGAAACGGATATTCTGACGGCTGGTACGAGGAGGCGGAAAAGCGTGGACTTCCAAACCTTCGTTCAAGCGCAGTCGCACTGCCTCATCTTCGCTCCGAGCAGAACATTTCACTTTTCGAGCGTCACGGAATTTTCAACTCGTCGGAGGTAATTTCGAGATGCGATATTATGCTTGAGAGCTTTGCAAAGACGGTGCACATAGAGGCTCTTACTATGATAGAAATGGTAAACAGAGAATTTTTACCTGCCGTTTCCGCATATATAGGCGCTCTCGCAGACACTGCAATAAAGAAGCAGTCGCTCGACATAGTAGGCACAAGCTACGAAAAGGACACGGCGAAAAAGCTGTCCTCCCTCTGCGACAAGGCACTCTCCGCTATGACGCGTCTTGACAGCGCAGTCGCCGCAGCAGAAAAGAGCAAGACTGCCGAGGACAAGGCGCTCGCGTACGACAAAAACGTGCGCCGTATAATGACGGAGCTTCGTTCCTATGTTGACGAAATGGAGAAAAAGACCTCGCGTGAGTACTGGCCCTGCCCGACCTACGCAGATATGCTCTATTATTGATAGAAGGTAAAAGGATTGTCAGAGAGGACACACAGGCGACAAGCATAGAGTAATTGGCATAGAAAAAAGGACAGAGAAGTAAAATTCTCTGTCCTTTTTATATTTGCAAAATAAAATTATTCTTTACTTTCGATAAGCGAGATAAGATAGCGACCTGTGTCGTGGAGCAATTTATGGCAGGAGGGGTGAAGCTCTGTCGGGAAGGTCTTGAAGAATTTCTGCGCCTCAAAGGTGAAGTCGCCCTCGTAGCCGATTTCGCGCAATGCCGAGCAGATTTTTTTCCAGTCCAGCTTTCCGAGATAGGGGAGTGTGTGCTGGTCCAGAATCTTGTTGTTGTCGTGCACGTGCAGACAGCCGATACGCTCCTTGCCCATTCTTCTTATCATATCGCAGACATCGACATCGACGAGTCCTGCATGACCGATGTCCACACACGCTACAAAATAGGGGCTGTTTATCTCGTCGACATAGCGGATAAACTCCTTTGTCTGCGAGCAGGTGCTGTCCTTGCACACGCTTGCGTTGTTATGCCATTGGAACATATTTTCAGTAGCTATCTTGATGTTGTATTTTTCTGCATAGGGGAGCAGACGGCGATAAAACGCCATATTCATCTCGAAAAGCACCTCCGAGTTTTCCATATAGGGCAGGTGCTGATTTGGGTGGACTACTATGTGGGTAGCGCCGAGGTATGCGGCGACCTCCATGCTCTTTACGACTCTTTCAAAGATTTGTTCGTCCTTTTCCTTGTCGCCTGTTGAGGTCGGGAAGGGGGCGTGCGCCTGATTACATACGATACCGATGCTGTCGGCATACTCACGAAGATTTTTTGCCATCTGCATACGGTCATCGCCGTATATCGCGTGGTCGCTTGGCAGTCCGCAGAAGGTCAGGTCATAGGCGTCAAAGCCCGTGTCCTTGATGATTTTCACACTTTCTTCAAGTGAGTGTGTGCTGGAAAGGGGGTAAGTCATGGTAGAAAGAAGCATTTTACAGTCCTCCAAAGGCTATGATATGTTAATTAAAGTTTGCAAAATTTTGTAGTTATACAGCAGTGCGCTTATAGCGTAGCCACTATTTTCTTGTATTCCTGCTTGCCGACAAGCAGGTTTATCGCCTCGAGCAAGGCGTTTGCCGTCATATCGTCGGGCAGGTCAAGAGCGAGTGCAAGGCGTTTTCTTTTTTCTGCGCTTCCGTCGCCTCCCGAAAGCCCGTCAAAGTAGAAATCTCTTTTCGTCACAGTCTCCCACTCTGCACGAACGGTAGTATTATCTGATGAAAACGGCAAAAACAGGCGTCGCAACACATCGGCGTCAATTCCCTCGACACCGAGCAGGCCTGATTTTGACGCCACTTTTTTGCGCCTCTCCTTGCCCTCGATTTGTGGGATATAGAGGTTTATCACCTTCTCCTTTGGCAAAGCGGACAAAAGATACGAGCGTATCTGCTTTCCTCCGCCATCGGAGTCGGTCAGGAGGATCACGCCACACTCGTTGCCAAGCCGACGGATAAGCGAGAGCTTTTCCTTTTTGTTGAAGATGGCAAAGCCGTCGGTCTGTATTATATGCGCATCGAGAATTGACGACAAGGTGATTTTGTCATACTTGCCCTCGACTATGATGGGCATAGCGATAGGGATTTTTTTGACTTCGCTCATGATTTTTGTCCTTTTTTAGTCTTTTTTCAGTCTTTTTGCCTCTTTGCTTGACCTTTTCTTTTCGTCAGAGAGCGCCTTTTTGCACAGTCCTGCCGAGCTGACGGGACACTCGTCGCATCTTGGCGAGCGCGCGGTGCATATTTCCCTGCCGAAATATACTATGCGATGACAAAAGTCGCTTGCCATCTCACTTGGCAAAAGTGGGGTGAGGATTTTCTCTATCTTGTAGGGGTTTTTCTCGCTTTCGGGGTAAAAGCCGAGCCTACCGCATATGCGAATGCAGTGGGTGTCTGTCACGACACCGCCACGATGAAACACATCTCCGAGCAAAAGGTTTGCTATCTTTCTGCCGACGCCAGGGAAGCGGAGCAGGCTTTCCATTGTGTCGGGGAGAATGCCGTTATACTCCTCGACAAGCATGCGCGAGCAGTCACGAATGTTTTCCGCTTTTGTGTGAAAAAGTCCGCATGGGCGCACGATGCTTTCAAGCTCCTCTATGTCGGCATACGCCATATCGCTCGCACTTGGGTAGCGGGCGAAAAGCTCACGACACACAATATTGACACGCTCGTCGGTGCATTGCGCAGACAGTCTGCCCATCACGAGTAGCTTCCACGCATCACCCTCAAACTCGAGCGAGCATTTTGCATCGGGATAGGTGCTTTCAAGTATTTCGGCTATCTTCAACATTTGCAGGTTTTTCTTCGAGCTCATTTCGTTATCTCCTCGAAAAGAAGTGAAAACAGGCGGGAGGGGAAGCCTACGACAGTATCCATTTCTCCCTCTATAGAGGAGACGAGAAATCCGCCCTTGCTCTGTATTCCGTAAGAGCCTGCCTTGTCCATCGGGTCTCCGGTCGAGACATAATAATCTATTTCGTCTTGTGTAAACGGGCGCATATTCACTACTGTTTTGTCGCTTGACACAAGCGCTCTGTCACGATAGAGAAGTGCGACTGATGTGTGCACGAGGTGGCTCTTGCCCGAAAGGGAGGAGAGCATTCGCTTCGCATCGTCTTCGTCTGTCGGCTTGCCGAGAGCCTTCCCCTCAAACTCGAGCATTGTGTCCGAGCCTATAATAACACAGTCGTCAGAGCATAGCGACTTGACTGCCTCTGCCTTGCGAAGTGCGAGGATTTTTACACGCTCCTCGACTGTCACATCGGCATCGAGCGTCTCGTCGGTGTCAGCCACTATTACACGGAAGTCATAGCCCATTTTTGTGAGTATCTCACGTCTGCGAGGGGACTGTGATGCAAGGACTATTTGTAAAGTATTGTTTACGCTCATTTTAATATCCTTTTTGGGTTTGTAAAAATAGCTTCGCCATTTTCGTAGGCGTTTATCACCTCGACACATCTTTTCGGTGTTTCGGTGGTAAAGATGAAATGCTCTCCGCATATCTTGTATTGCTCGAGCAGGTCCTTTTTATCGCCCATATAGGTCTCTACGCTATTGAAAAGCAGATTTCGGTGGTCAAACTCACGCAAAAGAGGGAATTTCATACCGAGACGGTCGGTAAGTGAGCACTTTGAGCACTTGTCGCATCCGAAATTCTCCTTCATAAAGCATCGCTCAAGTAGCATAAGAGGTATTCTTCCGTAGACTATTGCAAGCCCGTCGTGTAAGTCTCTTATCTGCGGGAGCGTCAGCTCGGGGGAAAGCACGATGGATGCGCAACCGAGCGAGCGGTGAAGCGCTACGCTCTGCGAGTTGAGAATATTCATACGGAAGTCTGCGTGGGGCGTAAGTCCTATCTCTCTGCATAAAGCGTAGTGGGAGATATTGCCGATAAGGGCGTCGGTGACACCCTTTTCCTTTGCGCTAATCAAAAGTGAGCGCACTATGTCAAGCTCGGTGTCGAAAATTACGGGGGGGACATACACGCCGACCATTTCGTCGGGGGAGCGTAGCGCTTCTATATCACGCACTCCGAGATATATCTTGTCGAAAAAGTCAGTTTTTCTTATCGCCTCATACTGCTCGATGGCAAAGCAGAGTGCGCTACGGCGAATTTTTTGAGTGCTCGGGCTTTCTTTTACTCTCGGCTTAAACTCTGTCGCATCGTCGCTCTTGTATTCGGTGAGCGTGCGCAAGAGCTCCTCGCACGCATCTCTGCGCAGGGAGTTGAGAGAGGAGGGAGGCAAATTCAAGCCCTCGTCAAGTGATAGGTCTATATCGTCGGGGGAAAGAGAAAACACAGTCGCGCCCATCTTGCACAGCCTTGCCACGACGCCCTCCTCTGTGAGTGGGCTCGTAAGGGCGTCGGTCGGTATCTGACCGACTGCAGTTGCGCTTACGCCGTTTGAAGAAAGGGTGAGTGTGGCGCACTCGCCTCTCTTTATTTCACATTTTGCGACAATGGGGAGCTTGCGCTCGCAGATAGTCACGCCGTCAAGCTCGCGGGATGCCTGCTTGTCGCTCTCACCTCGCGTGCCTGTCATTTTTTCTTCTTTTTTGTCGGTGAAGTATTTATCGGTAAAGCCGTCACGAGAGAAAACTGCCGCAAGGCGTGCCTTTTCCTCCCTTGTACAGCTTCTTCTCTCATTAAGCAGGGCACGATATATTCTCGTGACCTCGTAGACATAGGCAGGGGACTTCATTCGTCCCTCTATCTTGAGCGAGGCGACACCACTATCGATAAGCGCAGGGATATGCTCTGCAAGGCAGAGGTCACGCAGGCTCAAGGGGTATGACGAGTTATAGGGCAGACGGCAGGGCTGGGCGCACTCGCCTCGGTTTCCGCTACGGCGACCTACGAGCGAGCTGAAAAGGCATTGCCCGGAATGGCACACACAGAGTGCGCCGTGGACAAACACCTCTGTCTCGCACCTGCACTCGCTGGTAGCGAGCGTAATATTTTCAAGGGAAAGCTCACGTGAGAGCACCACTCTCGACACGCCAAGCGAGAAAAGCTCGTCTGCGCCGAGCGAGGAGTGTACAGTCGCCTGTGTGCTCGCATGGAGCTCAAGCTGGGGGATATGCTTTTTTATCTCGCTTATTGCGCCGAGGTCGGCGACGATAAGCGCATCAACCCCTGCCTCGTAAAGCTGGCGGGCATAGCTTATGACATCATTCATTTCACGGTCGAAAATCAAGGTGTTGAGAGTAACATACACGCGCACGCCAAAGAGGTGGGCGTACTGTACCCCTCGCACAAGCGTGGGCATATCGAAATTCTGCGCATACGCTCTCGCATTAAAGGACTTACCACCAAGGTAAACGGCATCAGCCCCTGCATTTACTGCGGCGACAAGCGCCTCGTAAGAGCCTGCAGGGGAGAGCAATTCAGGAAGAGCGGTATGTCTTTTCATGATTTTTCTCCGTTGGTACTTGATTTTGGGTGGCTTTGGTAGTATACTGTTGATGTATATTTCATTATATCAATTGTATCACATTTATTACACAAAGTAAAGGTGTTTTTGGGAGGAAAAATGACTGAAGGAATAAATTCTGCGAGCTATACCGTATCGCGCAGGTCGGAGGGCAAAAATGCTCTGGCAAGAGTACTGCTCGTGTGTGGATATGTGCTTTTTGCAATTGCTTACAGCTCGGCTTTCATAGCTATAAAAATACCACAGCTTATAGCTATTCTCCCGATACTTTTGTGGATGGCTGTTTTCTTTACTTGGAAATATGTCAACTACGACATTTGCTACATAGTAGATGCAGGAATTTTTTATGTAGAAAAAGAGTGCGGAAACAAGAAAAAGAGAATTTTTTCCTGTCATGTTAAGGAGGCAGACGAAATAGCTCCCTTGAATAGCGAAAAGACGCTTGCCCTCGCAAAGACAGGGTGCATAGTGACTGACCTGCGAGGAAGCGTGTCAAGCCCCGACAGCTATTATATAAAATGCAAAAATGACGGCAAGGAGCAGATAGTGTATGTCGAGATGACTATGCGCATCGTCAAGCTCCTGCACAGATTAAACGAAAAAACAGAAATAAACAAGGAGTTGAGGTATTGAGCGTAAGGATAGGCAAAATTGAGCTAAAGCATGGACTTTTCCTTGCGCCAATGGCTGGCTTTGGCGACAGGGCGATGAGGCTCGTGAGCCGTGAATACGGCGCAGAATATGTCACCACCGAAATGATTTCGGCAAAGGCGGTGACCTATCGTGACAAAAAGACCTTTTCTCTGTGCAGAATAGAGAGGGACGAGGCCCCCTGCGCTCTCCAGCTTTTTGGTAGCGAGGCGAATATCGTCGCAGAGGCGGCGGCAATGCTCGAATGTGGCTATGGTGGGGGCGTCGCTCCCTCCGCAATAGATATAAATATGGGTTGCCCTGTGCCCAAGATAGTGGGAAACGGAGAGGGAAGCGCATTGATGAAAAACCCCTCGCTCGTCTATGACATAGTGCGAGCGACCTCTCGCGCGATAAAAATCCCCTTGACTGTAAAGATACGAGCAGGCTTTGACGAGAGCCATATTAACGCCTGCGAGGTGGCGCTCGCCGCCGAGGAGGCAGGCGCACAGCTCGTGTGCGTGCATGGGCGCACGAAAACACAGATGTATTCGGGCAAGGCGGACAGAAAAATAATTGCAGATGTAAAGAATTGTTTGCATATTCCCGTAATTGCAAATGGCGATGTGACCGATGCGCAGTCGGCTCTCGATATGCTGAAACAGACAAAGTGCGACGGACTTGCGATAGGCAGAGGTGCGATAGGAAATCCGTTTGTCTTTGCAGAGATAGTGGCGTCACTTGAGGGAAAGGAATATATACCACCTACACAAAAGGAAAAGATCGAAGTGGCTCTGCGCCAGATTTCGCTCGCAATAGAGGACAAGGGCGAGAGAGTTGCCGTTGCGGAATCACGAAAGCAGATAGCCGAGTATATAAAGGGTATGTCAGGTGCGGCGTCAGTCCGTGCAAGGATAAACTCTGCGCAGTCCTATGAGGAAATCTCGCAAATCGTGGGCGAGATTGGGTGATAACTTACAAGGAGAGAGCTTTTTAAAAAAGCTCTCTCCTTGCGCTCCTCTCTCAAAAAACTTGAAAAAAGGGAATTTTCTATGAGTGGTGGAAAAATAATGGGCGATGCCCTTGACAGAGGGCGTCTCCTCACTCTACGAAAAAGGACAGAGAATGTGAAAATTCTCTGTCCTTTTGTATTCATTAAAGCGTTTTTAAAAAGGCTTCGATGCGCTCGAGCGCCTGTTCGATGTGCTTGACGGAGTAGGCGTAAGAGATACGCGCATATCCCTCTCCACCTGCGCCAAATGCAGTTCCGGGGACTATAGCACACTTCTTTTCATAGATAAGTCGCTCGCAGAATTTCTCACTCGACAAGCCGAATTTGCCTATATGCGGGAAGATGTAAAAAGCTCCTTCAGGCTCAAACGAGTCTATTCCGATGCTGCGCAAGCCCTCATAGATAAAGGTACGACGGCGATTGTATTCCGCTGTCATAAACTCTATATCCTCATCGCCGTTTTTGAGTGCCTCTATTGCGGCAAACTGTGAAACGGTGGGCGCACACATTATGGCGTACTGATGAAGCTTCAAAATCTGCTTCGCTATCGGTCTGGGCGCACAGAGGTATCCGAGACGCCAGCCCGTCATGGCATAGGACTTTGAAAATCCGCTGACGAGAATAGTGCGCTCTGCCATATCCGGCAGTGTCGCAATCGAGGTGTGAGTGCCCGTATAGGTCATTTCCGCATATATTTCGTCTGAAAGCACGAGAATGTTCTTGTCACGGAGTACATCTGCTATCTTTTCCAGCTCCTCGCGTGTCATTATTGCTCCTGTCGGGTTGTTCGGGTAGGGGAGCACGAGCATTTTCGTCTTGGGTGTGATAAGGCGTTCAAGCTGTTCGGGTGTTATCTTGAATTTGTCCTCTGCTCGTGTTTCGAGTATGACGGGGACTCCGCCTGCCATCGACACGAGGGGCGCATAGCACACAAATGACGGCGTGGGAACGATGACCTCATCGCCCTCGCCTATATTTATAACCGCACGAATAGCGAGGTCGATAGCCTCACTTCCACCGACGGTTACTACGACCTCGTCCTGTGGGTCGTAAGAGATGTTAAAGCGTCTTTTCAGATAGTTTGAAATCTCACAGCGCAGTTCAGGCATACCTGAGTTTGACGTATAGTAGGTCTTTCCCTTTTCAAGACTTTCTATCGCCGCCTCGCGTATGTGCCACGGTGTGACAAAGTCAGGCTGACCTACCGTAAGAGCGACTACGTCGTCCATATCGGCGAGCATATCGAAAAATTTTCGTATGCCCGACGGAGGAGCCTCCTTCACTGCGCGAGAGACAAGCTCGTCATATTTTATCATACAGCAGGTTTCCTCTTTCGTCTATAGTTGCCGCGCCGTAGACGACACCCTTATCCTTGTACTTACGAAGCACGAAGTGTGTCGCAGTAGAGGTTACGTATTCGATGGGGGCGAGCTTCTGCGCTACGAAGAATGCTACCTCACGCATTGTTCTTCCCTCAATAAATACGGCAAGGTCAAAGCCTCCTGACATAAGATATACGCTCTTTACCTCAGGGTAGTTGTATATCTTCTCGGCAATTTTATCAAAGCCACGGTCACGCTGTGGCTGAATTTTAACCTCGATAAGAGCAGTCACGTATTCGCGGTCGGTCTTGTCCCAGTCGATAAGCGTTTTGTAACCAAGGATAACTCCGTCGCGCTCGTGCTTTGCGATAAGATCCTTAATGTCGCCGACCTCTTTTTTGAGCATAACGGCTATCTGCTCGGCTGTCAGGGTAGCATCGTCTTCGAGTAGTGCAAGTAATTTATCCATTGGTAAGTGGTCTCCTTTTTTTAATGTTGGGGTGGCGTGTGATTTTGGGCATAAGCACAAGCAAAAAGAATTATTTTATATAATCAATGTTTCCACACAGACATTTTCTGTGTGGAAATTCTTTTTATCTGATGTTGAAAACCTACGGTTTTCTTCCAAAGAAATATATTTTGCTTGTTTTTTCTGAATGCTCCCTCCGACGTATGTATATACGCCTCTCGGTCGCATTCGAAAAATTCTGCTCCAAACTCCCTACGCCAAGTCTTTTCGTTGTGGTGGCGTGCGATTTTGGGCACAAGCACAAGCGAAAGGAAAATCCTTTGCCTGTATTTTTAAATTGAATTAGAATTCGAGCTTGGAGGCGATGTAATCCTTAACCTCGGCGATGGGCATACGGATCTGCTCCATTGTGTCGCGGTCACGGACTGTTACGCATCCGTCGTTTTCTGTATCAAAGTCGTAGGTGATGCAGAAGGGTGTACCTATTTCGTCCTGACGGCGATATCTCTTACCGATAGAGCCTGCCTCGTCAAATTCTAC
>JAZRQS010000010.1:0-4549 GCA_045649925.1 Eubacteriales bacterium
TTCGCCGTATGGAAGAGGGTATCTACTGCGAGGAGGACTACCAGAAGGCGCTCGCTTGGACAAAGGAGCACTGCAAGGAAGGCCGTGTCGCCAACGTGGATCAGGTGGAATTCCTCGGCGAAAAGGTCAGAATCAAGTTTACTCCCGAGGAGAAGGAAAAGCAGTGGGAATTCACTGTTAAGATGTACTGCATAATCAAGGACCTTATGGCAGGAAATCCCCGTCTCTCCGACAAGTTTGAAGAGGAGAAGGTAGGACACAACGCAATAGCAGGTGGTTTCCAGGGACAGAGACAGTGGACAGACCACTGGCCGAACTGTGACTACCCTGAGGCGCTTCTCTCCTCCACATTTGACTACGAGGGCGCTCGTGAGCCCTACACGCTCGCAACCGAGAACGATATTCTCAACGGCATGAGCATGCTTATGATGAGACTGCTCACACACCGCGCGCAGATATTCGCTGACGTTCGTACATACTGGTCAGGCGAGGCTACCGAGAGAGTTACAGGCTACAAGCTCGAGGGTAAGGCTGCTGAATCCAACGGTATCATTCACCTTCTCAACTCAGGCGCTGCTTGTCTTGACGCTTCAGGCGTCTGCACAGACGAAAACGGCAACGCTATCATGAAGAAATGGTGGGAGGTTACCGACGAGGACATCAAGAAGATGACTGACGCGACAGTTTGGTGCGAGGCCGGTCAGGATAACTTCCGTGGAGGCGGATTCTCATCCCACTACACCACAAAGGCAGAAATGCCCTGCACAATGATCCGTATGAATCTCGTAAAGGGACTTGGCCCTGTTCTTCAGATCGCTGAAGGATGGACTGTAAACCTTCCTGACGAGGTTTCCGATACACTTATGGAAAGAACCAATCCTACATGGCCCTGCACATGGTTTGCTCCTCGCTGTGACGGCAAGGAGGGCTCACCCTTCAAGACCGCATACGAGGTTATGATGAACTGGGGTGCTAACCATGGCGCAATCTCCTACGGCCACATAGGCGCAGACCTTATCACAATGTGCTCTATGCTCCGTATCCCCGTTTGCATGCACAACGTACCTGAGGACGATATCTATCGCCCTGCTGCTTGGAATGCATTCGGCATGGATAAGGAAGGCCAGGACTACAGAGCTTGCGCTACATACGGTCCTCTCTACAAGTAATTCGTAGACAAGTAATTAAGGCAATATAAAAGAGGCTGAGTCAAGAGCTTTTAGCTATTGACTCAGCCTCTTTTATCTTATGAAGTTGGTGAATGCTTTTTTCTCGTTTTCTTCGGGGGTTATGCCGTTTTGCTTTCCGAGGTCAATGCATTTGAGGAGCCACGCCATATTGCGCGCGAGGTTTTGCATTGTCTGCATGCCCTCTGCGTCAAGGGGACTCTCGCCCACCTTGCGACCATGCACGACGTTCCAATACGTAGAGGAGACGATGGGCATACGCGCTATGGTGAAATATTTGTTGAGCACATCGAGCGAGGCGGTCGTGCCTGCACGACGAGCGCAAGCAACAGCGGCACCCGGCTTGAATGCAAAGGCACTGCCACCTGCATAGAAAAGTCGGTCGAGCAAGGAAAGCAAGCGTCCTGACGGATGCGCATAATAGACCGGCGTGCCGAAAATAAAGCCGTCACACTCACGCGCCTTTTCTATAACGGCGTTCACCATATCGTCGTCATAAACGCATCGACCGAGCTTTGAGCAAGCGCCACACGACGTACAATCCCTGACGGGATCGTTGTTCATATCTATTATTTCGCTTTCTATTCCATTTTCACCAAGCACACGAGCGATTTCGCAAAGCGCAAGACGCGTGTTGCTTCCCTCTCGCGAGCTTCCGTTTATCATCAATACCTTCATTGCCTTACCTCCGTAGTTGTGTTTGAAATGCTTTTTACCTGACAATATATTATCACATAATTTCATAATATGCAAGAGTGGGTTTTTGGGTTTTGGAAGGATGAGGGGAGGAGTTTAAAGCGCTTTTAATTGCAAAAACAGAAAAGGCATCGAAAAAATATCCGATGCCTTTTTTATAGTCTTGTTTTTGTTTGGTTAGAATTTTATGGTTGAACTAACCGATTTAAAGATTATTTAAACGTGTTTTGGATCGGTTCGTCATGGTCATAGCTGATTATTTTTGCGCCGTATGTTTCGGCTATGATGGTTTCGTCATTTTCAAAATACATGCCTTCATCGGTTACGACCTTAACAGATATCCAAGGGGCAAAGGGCTCGTAGCCGTCCCAGTGGGGATCGCCCATAAAGGTATCGGGGTCAAGTCCCAGATTGAGATCTACTTCCCCTCCGTCAGCAGCGATCTTAAGCTGGATAGCTTCTTCTGTTGTGTCGTCCTTTATATAGCCCTCCCACACTCTGTGAAAGCCACCGTCAAGAACAAAATCTATGCCGTCAAATTCGCACACGTAGACACCGGAAATCGTTTTTACCTCTCCGTCCAACTCATAGGTGATGGAAAAATCAAACTCGCCTTTCTTGATTTCAGGGCGTGGGGTGCTGCAGCTTGTCAGGCAGAGCAAAAGCAAGAGCATCACAATCAAAAGATTAAATATTTTTTTCATTTCAAGTTTTCCTTTCATGCATTATTATCTGTGCTTTATGCGCAGTCGTGCACCATCTTCTGATAAGATTATATCATACTAAGTATTACAAAGCTATTACACAAACTGCTTAAAATGCAGAAAAAACCAAAAAACTTATTTTTTTAGATTTTGGTGGGAATTTGTAAGACCTTTGTAACACCATAAATGCTATACTGCTATTACAACACCATTCAGCACAGGGGAAGTTCGCCAGCAACGCATATGCTCTTATCAACGGACTGCTCTCTACTGCCGTCTACATTTATTACATTAAGTATGCAAGCGCAATTGCGAAATCAAATCAATAAAAACATCAAATTGGAGGATTTATTATGTATCTTTACTACACTTTTATGGGACTCGCCGGTCTCGTCGCAGGAATTGTAATTGCGGCACGCTCAAAGAAAGCAGAGGGCGTGGTATACGGCACCTTGGACAAGGTGGGAATAGCTACTAGCATTCTTTTGATACCTGTATATGTTATACTTTTCACCTACTTCCTGTTTATCGTTATGCTCGGCATGAATCCCGACGGCAAGGGCATTTTGGGTGTTATAAGCTTGATCGTATCGGCTATCGGCTCTAGTGGCTCTGTTTTTTCCGGTCTCGGTCTTGGTGCTTCGGTCGCTCTCCGCAGAAAAGGCAAGAGCAAGCTGAGCTTCTGGGCACAGTTCGCAGGTATCGCAGGATTTATCCTTACGCTCCTGTTTTTCATTATTTTCGCTGGAAATTTGTTTGCTTCTTTGAACTGACATACATAACCATACAAACCGAATTGAAAGGAATGTGCTATGAAAAACATTTCATCTAAAACCAAAATAGCAGTCGTTATTTTGTTCATAACCGTTATTTTGCTCGTTGGCTACGTGTATATGATTGCAAGACCGATTTCCTACGGCATGGCTTATCACAACAGCGTTGTATATGAGGGTGAAACCTTTGAGGGTACTATCAGATACTATCCCGACGGAACGTTGAGCAACAAAAACTCCAACTTCGATGAAGAAATGACGGAGTATTACTACTACAAAGACGGCTATGTATTTACCTTGATGGCAGAAACAGACGAGGAATATGAGGCCGAGGTCGCCTACATCAACGAAAACTTTGACGATGCAGTTGCATCGCCCTTCTATGCGACAAGGATTAACGCATTCAAGCAGGTCGCCGAAGGGCTTGACGAATATGTTACGACCTATACCTGCACCGGCGCTATCACCTTTGCAGTAGTCGGCGGCATTGTCAATCTCGCACTAATTGCACTCACCGTTTTCTTCTTCCTTTTCAAAAAGGCGAAGAGCAACGACTGAATAAATTTTGTGGCACTCTCTGTGCCAAAGAAAAAAAACAAGCATACCACAATGGTATGCTTGTTTGCTTCGTATCGTTTTGTGGGAGGCCCGCCTTTGGCGAGGATTCCTGCCGCTTGCCGTCGACTCGCGAGCGGTCGCCACTCTGCGCGGCGAATGCGAACCCATTCTGCGACTTCGTCGCAGAGGTGAGCTCGAAGCAACACTCTCTGTGCCAAAGTAAAAAAACAAGCATACCACAAGGGTATGCTTGTTTTTTTGGCGGAGGGTGTGAGATTCGAACTCACGTGGCTTTTGGCCAAACGGTTTTCAAGAAGTCTACCAAAGAATACCGTTTCAGCTCAGTTCGGTGCAGTTCAGGCTAAAACGATTCCCGAAAATCCTTATTTTACAAGGCTTTTTTGGACTGTTTGGAACCGATATGAATTAAAACGAATTGATCGGAATCGATACAGACCCCACGTTTTTTGAGTATTTTTTTGCACTTTGGAGAGAATTTGGAGAGAATTCGCGAGAGAAGAATTGCAACTGCAGTACATCGAGATTTTTCTTTTTTTGGAGAGAATTTTTCACGATTTAGGAGAGAACTTTTTATGCGTTACGATTTAGACGAAATTCAACGCTTGCCGGA
>JAZRQS010000011.1:0-17160 GCA_045649925.1 Eubacteriales bacterium
GCCTGCAAGCAGGCACGCCTCTGTCACATTTGGAGTTATAACATCTGCCATAGCGCAGAGAGTTTTGATTTTTTCTATATATCCGTCACCGAAATACTTGTAGTATTTTCCGCCGTCGCCCATAACGGGATCGACTAAAACAAAGGTGCTTTCCTTTCTCATATCGCGGATAAGACCTGCTACCACATCTATCTGCTCTATGCTACCAAGATAGCCTGTATATATTCCGTCAAGAGAAAGATCAAGAGCTTTCCAGTGCGAAATTATCTTCTTCATCTCGTCTGTCAGGTCGAGGAAGGTGTTTTCGCCAAAGCCGTCGGTGTGAGAGGAGAGCAACGCCGTCGGCAAAACGAGAGTTTCTATTCCGTATGATGAAATTATCGGCAGTGCCGCTGTGCAAGAGCATTTTCCTATACAGGATATGTCTTGTACTGTAACGAGCTTTTGCATTTTATACTCCTTTCATTTTTGTAATGTTTTGTTTGCAATTAACCGCCTGTAACGATACCTATGAGCAGAATACCTGCGAGCGTGATGCCCACAGAGATATAGTGCTTGGGTGAAAGTCTTTCACGCAGGAAGATAGCGCTCCAGAGGACTGAAACAACGCAATAAGCAGATATTATTACCATACCTATCGTATAGTCGGCGAACATAACTGCCATATAGAATACCTGACCGAGTGTTTCACAGGTACCACCTGCATAGATAGCCTTGTTTCCGAAAAGGGAAGGCAGCTCGCGCTTGATAGCGAGTATGATAAATGCTACTATAGCGAGCAAGGCAAAGGTAAGCTCGAATGCAGAGTTTGCCGCATAGTCGGAAATGTCAGTTACAGCAAATACGTACTCGTCAGCTACTGTACCAAGAGCGTCTACAACGAGATAGATTATGGGAAGCAAGAGAGCGAGAGCACTCTTTGCATACTTGCGGTTTGACTTCTCCTGACGCAGAGCGCGAAGCTCCTCGTCTTCTCTGCTCTCGACAAAGCCGAGCATTATGATACCGAGAGTAACTGCGACAACACCTATTATAGCAAGGGGATTTCTGAGGGTGTCGTCAGGCCAGATGAGAGCACACATAATAAATGCGAGCGAGCCTGAGCAGTTGCATATAGGGGAAGAAATAGAAAGCTCTATGTAGCGCAGACCTATGTAGCCGAACACCATTGCGGCGATATAGATAGCGGCAACGGGGAGATACGTGAAGAAGTCCTTTATAGCAAAGTCGGTGTAGAAAAGGCTGGACACAAACTTAGGTACAGCTTCAGGGTCGTCAATAAGCGCACCGCCGATAAGTGTGATAATGAAGTGCAGACCCATGATAAAGCCGACCGCAAACACCACCTTCCAGTGACTTTGCTTGTCGTTGTTTGCCGTACCTACCTTGCTGAAAAGGTCAGAGCCCGACCAGCAAAGAAGTGCAATAAGTGAGAAAATAAACCACATAGTTTTTACCTTTACGCCACACAGGCGTTCTTCCTTTAGATTTTAGTTGTGGGTATTCGATTTGGTATATTACTTAAGCTCAACGAGCTTCTTTTCATACAGCTTCTGAAGCGACATAAGAATACCAAGCTTCGCATGATACCATGTAAGACCACCCTGAAAATATACCGAGTAGGGCTCACGTATAGGTCCATCGGCAGAAAGCTCTATTGACGAGCCCTGAACGAATGCACCTGCCGCCATAATGACCTCGGACTCGTATCCGGGCATTGACCACGGCTCAGGCTTTACGTAGCTGTCTACGGGAGCGGCTGCCTGTATTCCCTCACAGAATGCTATCATTCTTTCAGGCGAGCCGAGCTCTACTGCCTGAATAATGTCGTGACGACTTTCCGTAGAGTTGGGGATTACCTTAAAGCCAAGGCGCTCATAGATGTTTGCGGCAAAGATAGCGCCCTTAAGAGCAGAGCAAACTACTGTGGGGGCAAGGAAAAATCCCTGATAGAATGAGGGCATTATTCCAAGATTTGCGCCGACCTCCTGACCAAGTCCGGGAGCGCTTAATCTGTAAGCACATCTCTCGACACATTCCTTTTTACCACATATATATCCGCCGATGGGGGCAAGTCCGCCACCTGGATTTTTTATGAGTGAGCCGACTGTCATATCTGCGCCAACATCAGATGGCTCTATGGTTTCGACAAACTCGCCATAGCAGTTGTCTACCATACAAATGAGGTCGGGCTTTATGCTCTTTACAAATGCGATAAGCTCGCCTATCTGAGAAACCGAGAAGGTGGGGCGCATCTGGTAGCCCTTTGAGCGCTGTATTGTGACCATCTTGGTCTTTTCGTTTATCGCCGCTCTTATTCCGTCATAGTCAAAGCTGCCGTCGGGGAGCAGGTCAACCTGTCTGTAGCTGACACCGTATTCACGAAGCGAACACTTCGACTCGCGAATACCTATAACCTCTTCAAGCGTGTCATATGGTCTGCCGACAGGGGAAAGAAGCTCATCTCCCGGCAAAAGATTTGCACTGAGTGCGACTGTGAGTGCGTGTGTGCCACAGGTTATCTGCGGTCTGACAAGCGCCGCCTCTGCGTGAAAGCATGCGGCATATACGTTTTCGAGATTGTCACGACCTGCATCGTCGTAGCCGTAGCCGGTTGTTGCAGCAAAGTGGGTGGCGTTTACGCGGTTTTTCTGCATAGCGTCAATGACCTTGCATTGATTGTATTCCGCTACTCTGTCAGCCTCCTCAAATCTGTCCTTGAGGGCGGCGAGTATCTTTTCTCCATATTCAAACACCTCGTCGCAGATACCGAGCGATCTATACATATTATTTACTGTCATTTTCTCTATCCTTTTCCTGAATTTTCTCAAACATTTCTATAGCCACTCGGTTTATAACGTCGGGCTTGGTTATAAATATACCGTTTTCGTCATCGCCAAGTATCAGTAGTGTGTCTCCAGGATTTATCGAGAAGATGTTTCTCGCCTCCTTGGGTATTACTATCTGTCCCTTTTCACCGACCTTAGCCGTGCCGAAAATATGCTTTCCTTTAGGCATACCGAGCAAATGCTTTCCCTGTGGCATAGTTACCTCCGTTCGTGAAAAATCATACAAGTATGAAATGTATTACGTATGCAATAATACCATAATTGCAATAATTTGTCAAGATTTTTCGCACTTTTTTGACTTGCTTTGAGCAATTTTTTTGCGATTGCTTCAAATTATAATATTTTATAATATTTTAATGCTTTTTGCAGAATTATATCTGAATACTTGCGCGATATTTGGGGAGAAGTGCTATCGGCTGATATGCGAGCTTGGACTTGCGAAGTCCCTCGTTTCCCGCATCGTCCTCGCGGTTGATATAGCTCACACCATCACGCCTGAAGTGGTCGGCAAAGCTACACACGAGCATCTGATATGCGCCCTCGTATGCGACATCAGCCTTTTCAACGTGCACGAACATAGTGTCGCCTATGCTTTCCGCAATAGAAAAGCCTACTGCCTTTCCGTTTACATAAAGCACACCGCCGAAAAATCCGTGCGAAAAATATTTGTCGAGGTTGTCGAATATTTCGTTTATTTTCTCGCTTTCGGCGTCGGTCGCCTCACTTCGCTCTCGTGAAGAGAGAAAGTTTTCCAAAAGCTCTCTGCACGCTCCACAATTCTCGTGCGAAAGCTCCTCAAAGGAATAGCTCTCAAACAGGCGCTTGAACTTGTTTATGTGATTGCGCTGACCTGCATATCTTCTTCCCTTGAAGGTGGCAAGGTCCTCGTAATTGTAAAGATAGTCAAAGGCGTCGCGCATTTCCTCGATTTTCGCATCGGGATAGCGCTGTTTAAACGCCGTCATGTCCTGCTCCGAGCATAAATAGAATGAGGGCGAGTAGCTTTTTTCCTTCGAGTCACGCTCTATCATTTCAAATGCGTGGTCGATATTTTTTCCTATAGGATAGGTGTAGGTCTTACCCTCTGCTCCGAATGCGCATAAAAGTGTATCGTCTTCAATGAGATAGTAGCTTTCAAAGTAGTCACGCCAGATAAACACTCCACCAAGGGAGCAGTCGCAGGCGCGGTGGGTTATTCCCTTAAAAAATGGAGATATTTTGTCGATATCGTCAAGCGACAGCTTTTTAAATTCCATATAGCTTCCTTTGTAAATTTTCGATATAATGCTTCGTTAAATCTTCAAAAATGTAAAGTTTGGTTTACTATTTTATCCTCAAGCCTTTGGGATAGTGGTTTTTTGCCATTTTGTCCACGACCTTACATCCACCGAGCGAGACTCCATCGACACGAACGACGGCATAGCCGTTTTTCTCTATGTCGCAGGGGATAACCTGTCCTGAAAGGTAGTCGCGCACTCGCCTGTCGTCAAGAGAAAGCTCGACGGTGCGAGCAAATCGCTCGCCATATGCAGAAAAGAGCTGATGATGAGGGGTGAATATACCCTTGGATATACTGCCGAGCGCCACACCGCCGGAAAAGACGTGTCGGGGAGGAAGGGGAAAGCCCTTTGGCACAGCGACTATATTTTCGTTGTATTTTCTTATTTCGAGGTCATCGTATTTTGTGAGATTGTCACGCAAAAAGGCGGTGACTATCTCCTTTTCCGACCTTGAAAGAGGCACGCCTGCATCCTTGTAGCAGACTCTTCCCTCTCGCTCGCCCTGTTTTTTCATTACGGCAAAGAACTGTCCCTCTCCGCGTGAGCGATGAGGATAGAAGCGACGGCACATAGAGAGGTCCTTGCATTTTGCGCCGTCAAAGTCAATGCCATCAGAGGTGTTTTCACAAAGCTCGCGCTTTGCCTCGACAAGTGAAAACTCGGGGTGGCGTGACAAAAAGTCGTCTATCTGCATTTCGTTTTCTTCGAGCGAGAACGTGCATGTGGAATATACGAGAGTTCCGCCACCTCGCAGAGCCTTTGCGCCATTGTCGAGTATCTCTCGCTGACGGAGGGCGCACATATTCACGTTTTGCTCGCTCCACTCGTCTATCGCCACACTGTTTTTGCGGAACATGCCCTCGCCTGAGCAGGGGGCGTCTATGAGCACGAGGTCGAAAAATTCGTCAAACCACTCGGCAAGCGTCGAGGTGTCTGTGTTGGTGGCTATAACGTTTGAAAGACCAAGCCTCTCAAAGTTACCCACCATCATTTTACAGCGAGAGGCAACATACTCGTTTGAAACGAGCACTCCGTCATCGCCTATCCTTGTGGCTATTTGCGAGGACTTACCGCCGGGAGCAGAGCACATATCGAGTGCGCATATGCCCTTTTCTATATCAAGCGCATTTAATACCGACATAGCGGAGGGGTCCTGCACATATATCATACCCGCATGGTGATAGGGGTGGTTTCCTATTCTGTCCTCATCAAAGTAATACGCCGAGTCCATAAAAGGAATGGGCTTTGATGAAAATGGGTTTATATCAGAAAAGTCGCTTGGACTTATCTTTTTCGTGTTTACCCTGAAAGCACGCTCAGGGTGACCGTTTTCGAGCTCGTTTTTCAAAAGCTCAAATTCATCACCGAGCAACTCTGTCATTCGCTTTTCAAACTCTGCGGGAAGCATTTTTCTCTCCTTTATAAGTATCGCATTTATAAGTATCGCACAGCATACTGCAAATTTTACATACGGAATTATTATATCACTTTATTTGGCGTGTGTCTACCTTGTATCGCAATATTTTGGCAATTGGAGGATATTTTTGCTCTGTTTTTTGAAAAAAGCACCAAATAAATATCCCACAAGCACCGAAAAAGCCAAAAATCGACAAAAAAGTATATAAATTTTTTCGTTTTTTTTGAAATACCTATTGCAATTTGAAAAAACTTGTGTTATAATAGCAACGTTGTAAGCGTGGCCCGTTGGTCAAGCGGTTAAGACGTTAGCCTCTCACGCTGAAATCATGGGTTCGATACCCGTACGGGTCACCAAAACGAAAAAGCACTCCAAAAGGAGTGCTTTTTTCGTTTTGGTACGCCGTTTCGCTAAGGCGAAACAGCGCACGAAGTGCGCATGGGTTCGCATATGCGCCGTAGAGCGACGTTAGCTTGCTGAACGTCGGCAAGGCGCAAATATTCTCGCCAAAGGCGAGATTCCCGTAATAGAATTGCAGTCCTGCGAGTGTGGAGTAATCTGTATGGACTTCACTCTGCCTGCGCGATTTTTTCGACGAGAAAGCCCACACCGCAGATTTTCGTCGGAAGTCACTTTACATAAAAAGAACGCCATTTGGAGTGCTTTTTTCGCCCTCTCAAAATAATCATTGCATTAGCACTCAATTTATGCTACAATAATATCGCAGTAAAAACTTGGAGCTTTACAATGATAGAAACACAAAGACTTATATTACGCCCGTTTGCCGAGGGCGACGCGGCGGACGCCTTTGAATATTTACACGAGCCGACAGTACACTGCTTTGCTTGTATGAAGACCGAAACCATCGATGATGCGAGAAGGGCTGTGCTTGAAAGAGCGAAGGACGGCGAGTATTACTTTGCCATTGTCTTAAAGGAAAACGGCAAGGTCATCGGCGAGATAGACGCCATGCCTGAATCCCCTGCGCCTGATGAGAAAAACGCGCCTCTCGACACATTCAGCCCCTGCTGGATGCTCAATACCGAATACCACGGCAAAGGCTATGCCTTTGAGGCGGCGCACGCTTTTTTTGATTACCTCTTTACAGAAAAGGGGGCAAGGCGCATTTACGCTTATACCGAGGACTACAACACCGCAAGTCAAAAGCTCTGCAAGAAACTCGGCATGAGAGAAGAGGGCTTATATTTAGAGTTTATCTCATTCGTCAATGATGAAAACGGAGATCCCATATACGAAAACACCTACGAGTTTGCAATACTGAAAAAGGAATGGGAGCAGAATAAAAAATAATTCAGAGGAGAGGGTAATTTATGGATAGCATTGTTTCTGCACTTGTCGGTATAGTATGTATCGCATTGGGCATCTCAAATCGAAAGGGCAACATCTCCACGCTACATTCCTATCACAGAAGCAGAGTGACGGAGGAAAACAAGCTACCGTTTGGCAAGCTGGTGGGACTCGGCATGATAATCATCGGAGTGTCGCTCATTGTAATGGGCGCGATGACGTTTTTGGCAAGCAGTCTATGTCAAAGCGTGTATGCGACCATCGGAAGCGTATGCCTCATTTTGGGCTTGGTTTCTGGCTTGGGCATTACCTTTTATGCAATGATAAAGTACAACAAGGGGATATTCTGATCCTAAAACAATTCAAGTTATTATTTGAAAAAAGCACTCCGAAACGGAGTGCTTTTTTACTATATTATTTTTCTTCGGAGCCACAAATCGCTTTGCAGTATTGCCCTGTGCAATTCAACGTCACGTTTGTGTCAGCCTTCAAGTCTGACGTAGCGCTTTTGTAAATGTTTCCAAAGCATCCGCCTACATATTCAGCGCCCGAAACAGCAATGTCCTTTGAGCAAACGTCAAGTGCTTTGCCATTTATAAGGCGTCCTAAGACTCCACCGACGCGCTCACAGTCCTGAGCGTTTACCGTTCCTGATACCATTACGCCAAATACGTTTCCATAGCACAAGCCACCGAGCAAGCCGACGTTTGTTCGTTTACCTGTGACGGTCACGCTTGCGCCCTCTATACAAAGGTCAGCAATCGTCGCAGTTTTCGTTATCTCGGAAAACAAGCCAACGTCAGAGACCGCTTCGTTTATATTGTAGTTTTTGATTTTATATCCATTTCCCAAAAGAATACCAGAAAAATCGCCAAGAGGAAAAATGGTATTTCCACGGAAATCAATATCACTCGCCAATATAAATACGCCTGAGCTGTTCTTGGTTTTCATAAAATCATCAGAGTTTTGAACAACGTAAAGTCTATCGCTATTATGCACAAGCTCGCGATTCATAAAGCTACATTTTTCATACTCGTCACTTATGGTAACGAGCGTGCCTTCAGCTGAAGCGACACCCGACCAATTTTTTACCCATTCGCCAGAGTCGAAGCTGATATCCACACTAAGCTGACGGGCATCTGTAACTCTTCCGTGTAGCTTTTGCCTTGAATATGCTCCAGCAGTCTTGTCTACGAATATATGCTCTGCCTCAACCTCGCCGTCCTGGGTGCAGGATATGATATGCAATACCGTCGCCTGCTCCTTGTCTATGCTTGCATAATATCCTAATACCTTTGATACATATTCCGTATTGACAGCGACACCCGAATCCGCAGGGATTTGCTCCTGCTCTCTCGTCATTGTAATAAAATCAAATTTTATGGTGTCGTATCTGCTATTAGCTTCTATCGTTATTACGTCATCTGCTCTATAATTCATAGGGAGCTTTTCGTATTCGGCAACGCTCAGCTTAATGACCGTCTTGCCTACCGTCTTTTTGACGATTTGTCCGTTGTAAACTACGTTATAGCTCTTATAGTTCACCTTGAACGTATGAAAAATGACCACGCTTCCGTCCTCATCACAGGACTGAATCGTCATTTCAAAGTCGCCGTATGCTCCTGAATGGTCGGCGTACTTTCCTACTATTTCCGGTGTGTAGAAGAAATCGTCGTCGCTCGTTACGGAATAAAGGAGAGCGGTAGCCACAACCAGCAAAATTGCGACAATTACAGTCGCCCTCAACCATTTTACAGAGGAGCGAGCACGGTTTTCTTGACCTAAAATGGTTTCAGGCCTCTTTTTCCGTATCTGAACGCCTAACAGTATGATGAAAATGACGTCAAGCAATGACATAAGCGCCATTGGTATTATATACATTTGCATCAAGCCCTTGTGTCCCAAGAAGGAGGACAACGCCATAGAAAGCGCAAGAAACAATAGCATAGCCGAGCTTAACACTATTGAATTTCTATAATTTTTATACGGGCGATCGTGTGACTGTGGGGCAAGCTGTGGGGCGGTAAAGCGCGCGCCTTCAAGCGAGTCTACGCCTCCCTCGTATTTTCTCCCCCTCCACTTCACACTTATCTCATACATGGGATATATATGTACACTTTGTGAAATTATATCAAGGTCGTGTATGCTTGTCGTTGCTACAGTAAATTTAAACGTGCCAGGATAAAGTGATTTGTACTTTTTTTCGACCTCTTCGCTTATGCTGTAAACACAGTCAACGTACAAGTCGAATGTGTCAAGAAGCCCCATTATATGACTCGCCGTCACTGAGTTAACATGCTTGGAAATTTCATTTTTATCACTTACTGTAAATTTATCGTAATACGGCTTGGCTGAGGTGTTGATATCCCTGCCGTATTCCAAGAGGCACTCATCACCTTCACTCTTTGAAAGAATAATCTCACGCGACTGGGTATTAATATCCCAAGACGTTTCATCGTGAGCAGGCTCAAAATCCTCTTTACGATAGTAGTCATACTGTCCATCGCTATATACTTTATTTCCTTTTATTTTTGCATCTACGTGATACGTAGTAGTAGAAAACTCAGAAGCAGTTGCTCCGACCTTTATCCAATTACAATCTATCGAACGATATTGCTTCCATACCCTTCTTACCAAAATGTCGCAGGAATCAACGTCCCGCTTGAATTTAGTAGCAACAGCATTACTGCTCTTTACCCAAGATATGTATTTTTGCTTGATTTGCTCAGTATCGTCAACGCTTTTAGGTACATAAACGGTAATTTCCATAACTCCCCCTTGAAAACAAAAGTATACATTGGAATGTTTGTTCAATTGCTCAGGTTTAAAACCAAGTTACACTACAATTATAGCACAAATTTCCATTTTGTCAAATCTCTTGTAAAAAACATCCTGCTCACATCATCCTTGTCGCAACGGGCAGTGTCTACAAATTACGCTTAAAATTTTCCTTTTTTGTGTCAAGTCGTATTGACTTTGACTGCGAGCGATAGTATAATGTAAGAGTATAAGATATTTTCTAATAAAAATATCCGAAATTACGACAAGAAATTTGCGTAAGGAGAGTTTTATGGAACGTATTTACAAGTACGAAAGCTACGACCACGAGTACGAGCGTGAGCTTTGCGAGCGCTTTCACGATATCCTACCCGAAAGAGTATTCGACTCGCATTTTCACCTTTCGCCCGTTGCTATAACCGACAGCGACAAAAGGCAGCTCATCCCCGAATGTCATCGCGAGGTAGCGCCTGACCAAGTCATTGACGCTTACCGCGAGGTCACCGAGATATATCTCGGCAAGGGCAGGCTAAGGGGCGGTCTCCTCTTAGGAAACCCCTCAAGATTTCCTACACTTGAGGCGGCAGATGCTGACCGTACCTTCACTTGTGAGACGGCTGCGAATAACGATGGCTTTGTGGGTGGTATAATCACTCGTCCTGTAGACGACCAAAAGCACATCGCTGAATTTATCGAGCGTTATCCCAGCATTGCGGCACTTAAGCCCTACCATTGCTACTCCAATGTGGAAAACAACTTTGAGGCTGATATACTTACCTATGCACCCGAATGGATGTGGGAGCTTGCAGAGCAATATTCCTTGCCTGTCGTCGTGCATCTTTCTCACTACGGTGACATGCTCAAGGACAAGGCTAACATACGCGACATCAGATATATCTGTCAGAAATATCCTCGTGCCAAGATGGTGCTCGCACATTGTGCACTCGGACATCACCCCGACAAGCTGAATAGCGGTATTCCTCAGATTGCAGACCTGCCTAACATATATATGGACTGCTCGGGCGTATCGGAGGCGCTTTCCATCATTTATTCACTCCGCGCATTCGGTCCCTCCCGCTTGATGTATGGCTCTGACGGATACGGCTTCGGAATGACCTTCAGCCGAGTTTTCGCTGTCGGAAGTAACTTTATGGGCTTGGGCAAGATAGACATACCACTTCCTCGCGACTATCAGTATCGCCCTCTCAACAACGTTTGCGAGAACCTGCTCGCGCTTACCTCTGCTTGTGACGTATGCGGTCTTACCCGAGACGAGCTCGACCAGCTCTACTACGGCACTGCGGCAGAGCTTTACTACAACACAAACAAGAACGCAAAAAAATAAAATATATACTACACAAGGAGAACACTAATGGATATAGCAAAGCTTGACGACAGAATGGCGAGCAAATCGCTGACCGTTACCGACATTAAATGGTATTCCCCCCGTGAAACCCCCTTTTCCATACACGGCTTGATGTATGACGAGGATATTTCCATGTACGTGAGAATGCCTCAGGATATAGCCGAAAAGGTCACGCCCTCCGTCAGAAGTCTTTCGCGCATGACAGCCGGCGGACGCATACGCTTCCGTACCAACAGCTCGTACGTGGCTCTTTCCTGCGTTGTACCCGCATTCACACCCGCAGCTCATATGGCAACAACCACGCTCAACGGATTTTCAATTTATGTAGACGGACAGTATCGTGGACATATTACTCCCGCATACAGCGACCTTCTTGCACAGGAGGACAAGAAGGTTACGTTCAGCTCCTTCCGTTCCACTTCCGGAGGAGGCGAGCTTCACGACGTGGAGATATACTTCCCTCTCTACGGCTGTGTAAAGGAGGTTTTCGTCGGACTTCGTGAGGGTAGCAACGTAGAGGCTCCCCTTCCCTACAAGTATTCAGAGCCTATCGTATTCTACGGAAGCTCTATTACTCAGGGTGCGTGCGCATCTCGTCCCGGACAGGACTACACAGCTCGTCTTTCCCGTATGCTCAACGCCGACTATATCAACCTCGGCTTCTCGGGCAACGGAAACGCAGAGCCTGCGATGCTTGAATACCTCACCACACTCCCCGCTTCCATTTACGTATACGACTACAACTATTACTCAAATCGTCCTGAGCGTGTGCTCCCGCCGCATCTCTCTATCTACGAGATTTTGCGTGAAGCAAATCCGCTCGCAGGAATTATGATGGTAGACAAGCCCTCAACAATTTATTCCCCCAAAAACTACGAGGCGCGTAATGCAATAATCCGCGCGTCATACGAGGAGACTATCCGCCGTGGCGACGATATGGTGGGATATATCGACGGCGCTGACTTCTTCGGTCACGAGATAGAGCATGATGCATGTCTTGTGGACTCCGACCACCCGAATGATATCGGCTTCTGGCAGATGGCAAAAACGCTGTACGAGCCTATGCTCACGCTCCTTGAGCGCAGAGCTATCAAGAAGGGCGAGAAATAATCGCACCTTGCGACACATAGAAAAGGCGAAGAGCTCAAACGCTCTTCGCCTTTTGGTTTTGTAATGTTTAGTTTACTTATCAATACGCCTCTTTGGGCATTACCCTACGGCCGTGTGTCGCTTTATCGAACCACTTGCTACGGTCGTAGACCACCTCTACGTCCTTGATGTAAACGGTAGCGTTTTCGATAATGCCCGTAGAGTAAATGCAGGTCATTTTCAGGTTTTCAAGGTGGATATTTTCAAGCTCGTACTTGTTCCAGCCAGAAACCTTCATGCCGTGATAGCAATGACCCACATCTATGTTTCTGTAAAGGATGTTTCTCACCTTAGGCATATTTTTCAATTTGGGCTCCTCGCCTGCGCCTATCCAATATTTTGAGTTTATGGAAATGCTGGTTATAGAGCGATTTGACTTTATGTTTTCGACGTCAATATTTTCTATGACATTGCCTCGGCCGGGGGCAGTCTTTATGTTTATAACGCCCTCGCAGTTGTCGGCGATAATGTCGTGGATATACACGTTTTTGATACCGCCTGACGTCTCGCTTCCTATTGCCGCGGCAGTTCCTGAGCAATGGAACTCGCAGTTGCGCACGAGCACGTTTTCGGTCGGCCAGTTTGCCTCTATGCCGTCGATATCGCGTCCCGACTTGATAACTACGCCGTCATCAGACGAGCAGTCTACCTTTACGCCCTCTACAAGACAGTTTTTGCAGCTGTCGATGTCTACGGAGTCGGTATTGTGGCTTCCGTCGGGGGAATAGAAGGATATGTTTCTTATGATAATATTCTCGGAGAAGGTGGGGCACACACACCAGAATGGCGAGTTTATAAATCTGACGCCCTCAATGAGAATGTTCTTACAATACATGAACTGCAAAAAGTACGGGCGCATTCCGCTTTCCTCGGTGTCAAATACGCGCTCCTCTATCGGCACGCCTGCCGCCGCCATATTGATAAGGTCGCCTGAAGCGGCGCCTGACGATCTTGCGCCACCTACGTTTTTGCGCTTGTCGGCATCCCACCACCATGCGCCATTTCCGTTGAAAACGCCTTCTCCTGTGATAGCGACGTTTTCGAGGTTGGCGCCATAAATAAGGGGATGCAGGCTATAGCAACGGATACCCTCTATTCTTGAAAATACTACGGGCAAAAAATCCTCAAACTTGTCAGTGAAGTTTATTCTTACTCCCTTTTCGAGATAGAGATTTACATTACTCTTCATTTCAAGGGGCTTGGAAAAATATTCTCCTGCGGGGATAACTACCTTTCCGCCTCCGTTTTCGCTGACGTGAGATATTGCCGAATTGATAGCAAGTGAGGCGTCAGTCTTGTTGTCTGCTACTGCGCCGAAATCAAGTATGCTGACTGTAAGCTCGTTAAATTTCGGCTCTGTTGGTAATTCAAATTCTTTAAAAAACATATCTGTGCTCCTGAAAGGCTGTTATTATAGCTGTTATTATATAAGAGATATTATCATAAGTGCGATTATTACTACAGGCACTACGTAGGTAACGTAGGGGCGTATCCAGCGAGGAACGCGGGGGCCCTGTCCACAGTTTGCCTCCTCGAGTGTGTTTTCCCAGCCCATACCATAGCGAGAGGTACAGAAAAGCACATAGATAAGGCTACCGAAGGGGAGCAAGAGGTTTGAAACCACGAAGTCCTCAATGTCCATTATCACCTTGTCGCCGATGTGAATACCTGAAAGAAGATTAAATCCAAGTGCGGCAGGGGCGCAAAGTGCAGACATAAGGAAGATGTTTATTATCGCTATCTGCCATCTCTTCAAGCTTGTAAGCTCAAGCCAGAAGGACATAATGTTTTCAAATACGGCGATAACCGTAGAGAAAGATGCGAATATCATAAAGAGGAAGAACAGCGTACCTACAAGTCTTCCCGCAGGCATATCGTTGAAGATACCTGCAAGTGTCGTCATAAGGAATGAAGCTCCGACAGTACCTGCATCGGCAGTAACGCCGTTGTTGTAGGTAAATGCCGCAGGAAAAATGATAAGTCCCGACATAAGAGCGACAGAGGTGTCAAGCGTAACGATGGTGATGGTCTCGCCAAGCAGACGGCGCTCACGACCGATATAGCTACCGAAAATAGCTATCGAGCCGATACCGATGCTAAGCGTGAAGAATGCCTGTCCCATAGCGGCGGAAATGGACGTCCATATTCCTGCCTCTTTTACTCGGTCAAGCGAGGGAATGAGATAGAAGCGCAAGCCCTCAAGTGCATTGTCGAGTGTGAGCGAGTAGACGACAAGTCCTGCCATAAGTGCGAGCAGGAGAAGCATCATTACCTTGGTTATTCTCTCAACGCCATTCTGCAGTCCGAGTGAGCAGATAAAGAAGCAGATTACTACTACCGCCACAGTTACACCGAGCATGAGCGCAGGGTTTGAAACTACTGCGCCAAACACGTCACCGAGCTGGTCTGCGGGAACATCTACTATAGAGCCTGTGAGATATTTTGAGAAATATATCATCATCCAACCTGAAATGGTACAATAGAACATCATCAGAATGTAGTTGCCCGCAATTCCGAGATATTTCATCAAGTGCCACTTCTGTCCTTCCTTTTCAAGCGCATCGAAGGAGGATGCAATACTGCGCTGGCTACGTCTGCCGACCGCAAGCTCTGCCGTCATAACGGGCACGCCAAGCAGTAAGAGAAACAAGATGTACATAATTACGAAGAATGCGCCACCATAGCTTGCCGTAATTATCGGGAAGCGATAGACGTTTCCGAGACCTATTGCGCATCCTGCCGAGATGAGTATAAATCCAAGTCTGGACGAAAATTTTTCTCTGTTCATTTCAATGTTTCCTTTTTGTTTTATTTATGATGTATATAATTGTCTACATTTGTGATATTCAGTCGTTCGTATACATACAGCTGAACGCACGATTTCCACAGGCATCGACCAGCTCAATGCGGAAGTGCCTTCTCTTTTCGTTCAAGGGAATGTCGCACTCCGTCAAGGTTTCGCCGTTTTGGCGCTGGATACAGACGTTTCCACGGTCGAGGGTGGAAAGTATCACACGACAGACGGGGGAGCATTTCACATGGAGCGTATCGTTTTCAATATACAGCTCGTGAAGCAACGGACCGCTCGAGGCGTAGGTGTGGCGATTTTCGAGTGCTCGCATTACACTCTCGTAGTCAAGCTTTTCCGCCTTTATCATATTAAATCCGACAAAAGAGTCTGTGCGCTCACCCTCTGTGCCAAACTCGTTGTGATTATCGTCTGCGGCGATAGGCACGAGCGAGAGGTCGGAATAGAGCATCTGCGAATACACGCCTGAATTATCGTCACCAAAGCCGTTTACGACTGACGTGCCGTTTACGACCTCGACACCGAGCAAGCCCGAAAGCGAGCAGTAGTCCTCGCTTGTATGGAGCGACCACGCAGGGTGGTTATAGCATACGGCAAAGCCGTTTGCATTTGCTTCGGCGATGATTTTGTTTGCTTCCTCAGCGGAATATTCGCTATAGTCCCACATATCCCCTACATAGCTGACAAAAGGGATATAGTCCTTTGCCTTGCCCCATACGGAGTCGGGAGAAAAACAGACCTGCGCCGTAACTGACGGCGATTTTGCCAAAAGATTCAAGTGATAGCTCTTTTTTGTTTTCGGGTTTTCTGTGAGGGAGTGCTTACCATTCAAGATAAGCTCGTAGCCGTTTATAGCGACAAAGTCGTCATCGCAGAGCGACGAGTGATCATGCATAACAAAGTGGTCGGTAAATGCGACGACAGAGTAGCCCTTTTCCTTATATGCTCTTTTCACCATTTCGGGCGTGAGGTAGCCGTCAGAGAGCGTAGTGTGGCTATGCAGGTTTGCCTTATAGAAATTGCCACGCTCCGGCAGTAAATATCTTCTCATTTTTGCCCTCCTGATTTCATCATAGATACTCGCAACAGCGCCGCCTGAGTTTTTCCGTCTGTGAGAGTGCCGTCCATTATCATATCGACAGCCTCCGACAAGGGCATACGGGTGAGCGTCATAAACTCGTCCTCGTCATAGTCACACTCGACAAAGCTGATGTCCTCCGCAAGATACATATGCACTCGCTCCTCAAGTATGGCGGGAGATGGCAGATACTGTCCGAGATATGTCCATTTTTTCGCGATTGCGCCTGTTTCCTCTCGCAATTCCCTCTGCGCCGCCGAAAACGGGTCCTCATCTCTTGAGTCAAGCTTTCCTGCAGGTATCTCAAGAGTAATCTCGTCTACGGCGTAGCGGTGCTGATATTCCATAATGACCTCACCGCTATCAAGCAATGCGACAACACACACAGCTCCGTTGTGCTCCACTACCTCGCGGGGCGCTGTCCTGCCATTCGGAAGCTCTATGACGTCGCGTCTGACGTTGAGCACCTTGCCGTCGTATATTTTTTCACTTTCCAGCGTTTTTTCGCTTGTTGTGGTAATTATATCTGCAGTAATTTTAAGCATTGCTTATCTCTTTCTTGTGTGGGGATTTGAAATTTTACGCCTTTGTTTTTTCTTCCTTTTATTTTACCACATTAAAGGCAAAAAATCAATAATTTACGAACAATAAAAAATAATCATTGCAAGCGTTATTGTTAAATGTTAGTTAATCCTCTGTTAATGATTTGTTCATCACATCCTGCTATAATATTAAATCGTTGACACCAAGATTCAATACGGACCAATAGCTCAGTTGGTTAGAGCTACCGGCTCATAACCGGTAGGTCCTAGGTTCGAGTCCTAGTTGGTCCACCAGCAAAAAAGAGATAGCCCTTGTGGTTATCTCTTTTTTGTTTTTGCATCTACTATTACTTGTGCTTTAATCCTACCGGTTTGAGCCGGAGGCTACATAATCAAGCGAAGCGAGTCTGAGTGCTTGCATTCAAGCGAGCGAGCCCAGATTGCTCCGCGAGCGCATCGCAACGCGATGCAAGGCGCAAAGCGCCAAAGAGCTTGCTCTTTATGCGAGCAGGGAGTATAACCGGTAGGTCCTAGGTTCGAGTCCTAGTTGGTCCACCATCTATGTAGTACGAAAAGACTACAAC
>JAZRQS010000012.1:0-25818 GCA_045649925.1 Eubacteriales bacterium
CGTTTTTTTAGGTGCGACGGGCTTTTTTTGCGGCGTCGTCTTGACAGATGTGGTTTTTTGTTCGTCCATTTTGTCCCCTCCTTACATAAAGTTGATGATCTGCTCATCGTCTGCGCTGAGAATACGGCGCATTGCTATATGGGTATGAACCCTGCGCTGCATTATTGCGCTGAAGCCGAGAAGCTGTATCGTTATCAAGGGTGTCATCGCAACCATAGCGACGATACCGAATGCATCGCTCATTATCTTATCCGCGCCCTGAGCTATAGCACAAGCGCCGACCGCAAACGGCAGAATAAAGCCTGATGTAAGAGGTCCTGATGCGACTCCACCGGAGTCGAATGCAATAGCGGTATAAAGTCCCGGCACGAAGAATGAAAGTCCGATGGAAAGCAAGTAACCAGGGACAAGATAGTACATTATGTTGAAGTCGAACACTATGCGAAGCATAGAGAGTCCGATGGAGATGCCGACACCTATTGAGAGCGCTATCATCATTGCCCTCTTGCTTACTGCCTTGTCGGTTATATCCTCGACCTGCTTATTGAGAACGTAGACGGCAGGCTCTGCAAGCACGATAACCATACCGATAATAAAGCCGAAGACGATAAGGAGAGTGGGTCTTTGTGCGAGCTGTTCTCCGAGCTTGTAGCCTATGGGCATAAAGCCGATGCTGACAGAGGTCAGAAACATAACGAGACCGACAAGCGTGTAGACGATACCGACAGCCATTCTCTTCAGGTGTCGCCACGGCAATTTAAGGTAGGCTATCTGCAATACAAGGAAGAATACCGAGATAAGCCCTATCGCTATCAAAACCTCCTCAAAGGTAGCCACGATTTTGCTACCGAGAGATGCCATTATATTTTGTGATATGTAATACTCCTCGGATATGGTGTAGGTGATATCGCCGTTTGCGCTCAATGCAAGTGCGAGCACCGCCATCATAGGTCCGACCGAGCACATAGCGATGAGACCAAAGCTGTTTTCCGTTACATTTTTACCACCGAGGGTGGCAGCTATACCGACGCCAAGTGCCATTATAAAGGGCACTGTGATAGGTCCTGTGGTAACTCCACCGGAGTCAAATGCGAGAGCGAGGAACACGCCCTTGCCGTTTATCTCTGCTATAAGAGCTATAGAGAACATAGCCATATAGAAGAACATCAATATCGCTGAAAGCGGTACATGAAAAACTATCTTCACTACTGCAATAAGCAGAAACAGTCCCACGCCCAAGCCGACTGAATAGATAAGTGCTTTACTGTTTATCGCATCCTTGACCTGCTCTGCAAGCACAGTAAGGTCTGGCTCTGCTATAGTGATAAGCACACCCATAGCAAAACAGACGGACAAAAGGAGCAAGAGATTTTTCGATTTTGAAAGTCCCTGACCGACGTGCTCGCCCATAGGCGACATCGCCATATCTGCTCCAAGACTGAAAAGTCCTATGCCGAGCACCAAAAATACGGCACTGGCAAGGAAAACGCCTATCTCTCGTCCGCTGAAATCGACAAGGCCGATGATATTCAACAAGACGACTATCAGCGTGACAGGAAGAACCGACATAAGCGATTCCCTGATTTTTTCAAGCATTGCTTTTAACATAGGGGTGTCTTTTCCTTTATAAGATTTGCTTTATAGGTTATGTAAAACGGTTTGAAATTTCAGTTTGGCAAGAGCAATTGAGTTTTTGTGAAAATCTCCTCTGCTCTGTCCTTACCCATTACCTTTATCGCCTTTGTAAAGTCGCGATAGCCCTTTGTGCCGTGCAGGTCGCTTCCAAGTGCGCAGACAAGTCCGTCATCAATGAGAGGTAAAACCTCTCTGCGAGTGAAGAATCCGCAAAGCGAGGTCGCATTCAGCTGATACGACAGATTTGGCATTTCGAATACCTCCCAGACGTTTCTCACCTTGAGGTATCTGTCAATATGGGCGATCACTATGTTGAAATCCATTATGCTCAGCTGATAGAGCGTGGAAATGAGGTCGGAGCTCCAATGGGCGAAGGGCAATTCTATCAGCAGGGTATTCGTACCCTCGATACACAGCCTTTTTATATCCTCCATATGCTCCAGACCGGGGCAAATGAGCACCTCTGCACCGAGATGAATTTTCACGCCTCGCTCGTCTGCATAGTCCTTTATACGTGACATAGCCTTATTTCTGCGAGAAAGGAAGGAGTCCATATTTTCACGCTGGGCGTAAAAATGCGGAGTTGCGACAACCTCAGACACGCCCGCACCTGCGATTATGTCAAGCTGATTGCGCGACATTTCCTCACTGCCACTTCCGTGGTCAGCTCTCGGTAATATATGCGAATGGAAATCAATTATCTTCATTTTTGTTTCCTCCGTTTTCAACTGCATGCGCTATTCTCAATGTCTTACATTTTTGCGCATCCTTTTGAAACATTTTTTCAGATATTCGCACCGACTGCAATATTAGTCACAAAGCCCTTGTTGCCACTTTATATTATAACACAAATATACGCTACAAGTCAATAAAAAATTATACTCAACATCTTATAAATGTTGTTCTTTTATTACTTTTTACCCGTCGAGCCGAAGCCACCCTCGCCTCGCTCGGTCTCGTCAAGCGAATCTGCCTGTGTAAACTCTGCCGTAAGGTAGGGAGCTATGACCATCTGCGCTATTCTCTCGCCGTTTTCCACCGACTGTGTAGCGTGTGAATGGTTGTGAAGTGCGACCATTATTTCTCCACGATAGTCGCTGTCGATGACGCCCACCTTGTTTGCGGGGGCGAGCCCTCTCTTTGTAGCAAGTCCGCTCCTCGCATATATAAGTCCGACATATCCGTCAGGAATCTGCATAGCGATACCCGTATGCACGAGCACAGTCGCTCCCGCCTCTATTTCGAGCGTGCCATTGCACAATGCGTAGAGGTCTGCTCCTGCGGCACACTGCGAGCCATAGGTGGGGAGTATAGCATTTTCATCGAGCTTTTTTACGTTTACTTTCATTTCTTTTTCCTTTCAAGAGCATTTTGCTGCTCTATTTTCTGCTTTATATATTTGCCTGTGTAGGAAAGGCCGACCTCTGCGACCTTCTCGGGTGTGCCACACGCGACGACGTTTCCGCCTCCATCTCCACCCTCAGGACCGAGGTCGATGATATAGTCTGCGCACTTGATAAGGTCGAGGTTATGCTCTATTACTACGACGGAATTGCCTGCGTCCGTCAGGCGCTCAAGTATCTCTACAAGGCGAGCTACGTCGGCGGTGTGAAGTCCTGTCGTAGGCTCGTCGAGTATATATATCGTCCTGCCTGTGCTTCGCTTGGCGAGCTCGGTGGCGAGCTTTACTCTCTGTGCCTCGCCTCCCGACAGAGTGGTAGACGACTGACCTATCTTGATATAGCCGAGCCCCACATCGCACAATGCCGAAAGCTTTCTCGTAATACTCGGCAGACCATCAAAGAAGGAGAGCCCCTCCTCGACTGTCATTTCAAGCACGTCGTAGATGTTTTTGCCCTTGTATCTGACATCGAGCGTATCGCGGTTGTATCGCTTTCCCTTGCAGACGTCGCACTTGACGTACACGTCGGGGAGAAAATGCATTTCTATGCACTTGACTCCGTCACCCTCACACGCCTCGCATCTGCCACCTCGCACGTTGAATGAGAAGCGACCTGCCCGATAGCCCTTTGCCTTTGCATCACGCGTCTGCGCAAAGAGATTTCTTATATCCGTAAACAGTCCCGTATAGGTAGCGGGGTTTGAGCGAGGGGTACGACCTATGGGGCTCTGGTCAATGCTGATGACCTTATCGAGATTTTCTACTCCGTCTATGCCGTCACATTCACCAGGGTAGGCGAGCGCACGATTTAGCATTACGGAAAGCTTTTTTTGTAAAATAGAGTTTACAAGCGAGGACTTGCCTGAGCCTGAAACTCCCGTAACACAGACAAATCGTCCGAGAGGAATATCGACATCTATATTCTTGAGGTTATTCTGGCGAGCGCCCTTTATTTTCAGGTATTTGCCGTTGCCCTCTCGTCTTGTCGAGGGTATCGGTATCTGCTTTCTGCCCGAGAGGTAGTCGCCTGTGACGGAGCTGTGACATTCCGAGACCTCCCTTGGTGTACCTGCGACAACAAGATGCCCGCCGTGGATACCTGCGCCGGGACCTATGTCCACCACGTAGTCTGCGCTTCTTACAGTATCCTCATCGTGCTCTACAACAATGACTGTGTTTCCAAGGTCGCGCAGATTTTTCAGCGTAGCTATCAGCTTATCGTTGTCGCGCTGATGCAGTCCTATGCTGGGCTCGTCGAGTATATACAGCACTCCGACCAAGCCGGAGCCTATTTGTGTAGCGAGTCTTATTCTCTGCGCTTCTCCGCCCGACAGAGTGCCTGCCTTGCGGGCGAGGTCGAGGTAGTCGAGACCTACCGAGCACAAGAATGAAAGGCGTGCCTTAATTTCCTTTATTATTTCCGATGCGATGACGGCGTCCGACTCATCGAGCCTTAAATTCTCGATAAAGTCGAGCATTTTGCTCACACACATACGGCATATTTCGTCTATATTCAAGCCACCGACTGTGACGGAGAGCACGACATCAGAAAGACGTCTGCCCTTACAGGTCGGGCAGGGGGAGTCCTCCATAAATTCATCGTAGTAGCCCTCACCCATTTGTCCTGCACGACGATGCATTGTGGGTATTACGCCCTCAAAGACTATCTCCTGCACCTTTGAGCTATTACCAAAATAACGACGTACTGTGTAAAGGCGATTTCCTGCGCCGTAAAGGAGCACGCGATACGCCTGTTCGGAATAGTCGCAGATGGGGGTGTCGAGGTCAAAGCCGTAGTCCTTTCCGACAGCGAGGATAAGCGGTCCTATCCAGCCGTCCTCCTCCATCGTCTTAAATCCGTTGCATACGATAGCCCCCTCTCGCAGAGAGAGTGACTTGTCGGGGATTATCTTGCTTTCCGACACTATACGAAGGTCGCCAAGTCCTGCGCATTGAGGGCAAGCGCCGTAAGGGTTGTTGAATGAAAACATTCTCGGCTCAAGCTCGCCGAAGCTCATATTGTGCTCCTCGCAGGCGTACTTGGTGGAGAATTCCATATTTTTCTCCTCGCCTCGCACAGAAAGGTCGCATATGACCACTCTGCCGTCAGACAGCGCAATAGCGCTCTCGACGGAGTCGGACAGACGTGAGCGTATATCCTCCTTCATAACAAGGCGGTCTACTATCACCTCGATAGAGTGCTTTATGTTTTTTTCAAGAATTATTTCCTCGCTGAGATCGTGGATAATGCCGTCTATACGTATTCTCGCATATCCCTGACGGCGAGCGTCTGCAATGACCTTCTCGTGTGTGCCCTTCTGCCCTCTTACGATAGGGGAAAGCACGAGAAATTTTGTGCCCTCAGGCAGAGAAAGTATTTTGTCAGTTATCTGGTCTATAGTCTGCTGTTTTATCTCCTTGCCACATACAGGACAATGAGGAATACCGATTCTCGCATACAAAAGTCGCAGATAATCGTATATTTCCGTCACAGTTCCGACAGTGGAGCGAGGGTTTTTCGATGTAGTCTTCTGGTCTATGGATATAGCGGGGGAAAGCCCCTCTATCGTATCGACATCGGGCTTGTCAAGCTGACCGAGGAACATTCTCGCATATGAGGAAAGCGACTCTACAAATCGTCTGTGTCCCTCTGCATATATGGTATCAAAGGCGAGCGAGGATTTCCCCGAGCCTGAAAGTCCTGTAAGAACTGTGAGCTTGTCGCGAGGAATTTCCACATCAATGTTTTTGAGGTTGTGTGAGCGCGCGCCCTTTATAATAAGGTTTTTTGACATTATTTTGTTGTACGAAGCTCCTTAATCCTGTCACGCAGGAATGCCGCCCTCTCAAATTCAAGATGCTTTGAGGCATTTCGCATTTCTGACGTAAGCTGTTCGATGAGCTTCTCCTTTTCTTCCTTTGAATATTTCTTTTTTTCGGTTCTCTTTTTCTTTTTATCGTCTGCACTTTCGATAGAGATAAGCTCTCGTATCTCCTTTTTGACCGACTGGGGAGTTATGCCGTTTTGCTCGTTGTACTCCTTTTGTATCGCTCTTCTTCGCTCGGTCTCGTCTATCGCCGCACGCATTGAGCGTGTGATGGTGTCGGCGTACATTATGACGCGTCCGTTTATGTTTCTTGCGGCTCTTCCTATCGTCTGTATCAGCGATGTCTCGGAGCGCAGAAGTCCTTCTTTGTCGGCGTCGAGTATAGCGACGAGCGACACCTCGGGAATATCAAGTCCCTCTCTCAAAAGATTTATGCCGACGAGCACGTCGTACACGCCTGCACGGAGGTCTCGGATTATTTCCATTCGCTCCATTGTTTCTACCTTGTGGTGTATATATTTAACCTTTATTTTGAGAGATGCGAGGTAGTCGGAGAGGTCCTCTGCCATAGCGGTGGTGAGGGTGGTGACAAGCACCTTTTCGCCTCTTGCGACGTTTTTATTTATCTCGCCCACGAGGTCGTCGACCTGCCCTGAAATGGGGCGCACGAATATCTCGGGATCAAGTAGTCCTGTCGGTCTTATTATCTGCTCTACTGTGCGGGAGGAATTTTCCTTTTCATACTCTGCGGGAGTTGCGCTGACAAACACAGTCTGATTCAGCTTGCCCTCAAATTCGGGAAAGCGAAGCGGGCGGTTGTCGTATGCAGATGGCAGACGGAAGCCGTAATCTATAAGGTTTTTCTTACGTGCAGTATCTCCTCCGCTCATACCCCTTACCTGAGGCAATGTAACGTGCGACTCGTCGACAAACAAGACGAAATCGTCGGGGAAATAGTCAAGCAGGGTGTATGGCATAGAGCCCGGCTCTCGCATAGCGAGCACGCGGGAGTAGTTTTCTACTCCGGAGCAGAAGCCTACCTCACGAAGCATTTCAAGGTCGTACCGTGTGCGCTCCTCTATTCTCTGCGCTTCAATAAGCTTGCCCTGCGACTTGAAAAATTCCACACGCTCAAGCATTTCTCTCTCTATTTCAAGCAATGCCTGCTCGCGCTTTTCGTCAGAAACTGCATAGTGTGTGGCAGGAAAAATGACGGCGTAGGAAAGATTTCGCACCACCTCTCCCGTCACTACACGAATCTCGCTCACACGATCTACCTCGTCACCGAAAAATTCTACTCTTATGGCAGTTTCACTGCTTGAGGCAGGAAAAATCTCGACAGTATCGCCTCGCACTCGGAACTTTCCTCGCACGAAATTCAGGTCGTTCCGCTCATAGCTGATGGCTACAAGGTGAGAAATAAGCTCGTCTCGTTCAAGCGTCTGTCCCTCTCGCACCGACACGAGCAAGGACTTATACTCTGCAGGGTCACCGAGCGTGAATATGCAGGAGACGCTGGCGACGACTATGACGTCGCGTCTTTCAAGCAAGGAGGAGGTCGCACTATGACGGAGCATATCTATCTCGTCGTTTATCATCGCATCCTTTTCTATATACATATCCTTACCCGGCACGTATGCCTCGGGCTGATAATAATCGTAGTAGGAAACGAAATATTCCACCGCATTTTCGGGGAAGAATTCACGGAACTCCGAGCAGAGCTGAGCGGCAAGCGTCTTGTTGTGCGCAAGCACGAGGGTAGGTCGGTTCACGTTTGCGATTACATTTGCCATAGTAAAGGTTTTTCCCGAGCCCGTTACTCCGAGCAGAGTCTGCGCACGCTCACCTGCGAGAATGCCTTCAGTAAGCGAGGCAATAGCTTGTGGCTGGTCGCCTGTCGGCTTGTATGCGCTTTTCAGCTTAAAAACCGAATCGTTCATTTCGTTCCTCCTTTCGACAATATTGTCCGAGTTTATCATACATTATATTATACTACTTACATTATACTACACATAAAAGTACAAGTCAATACAAAAAACGAGCAGTATTTATTGCAAGATGAGGGGGCACAGAGAAATTTTGGTCTATGAGTGCATAAAGAGTTATTTTGTGGCAAAAATATATGTAGAATTTCTTGAAAGGAATGCATTATCATGGAAAAAAACACAAATTCAGAAAAAGCAAACAGAATTCTCTACATTGCGGTAGTGGCTGTGCTTTGCATCACCGCTGTGGTAATAGGTATCACCGCCGCTATGCAGAGAGGTAAAAATCCTGCAAAGGATCCTACTGTCACGACAGTGACAACGACAGCGCCTCCCGTAACGACCACTGCACCTGTAAGTGACGAGGACACAAACACTCCCACCACTCTTCCCTCCTTTGTCGCACCTGCAGAGGGCACTGTGGCAAAGGAGCACGATCTCTCTGTGCTCGTTTACTCCGCTACAATGAACGACCTTCGAGTTCATAACGGCATCGACATAGCGACAGATGACGGCGCTGACGTGCTCGCTACGGCAGACGGAGAGATAAGCAAGATCTACACCGACCCTATGATGGGATATTCCATTGAGATCACACACGCAGGCGGTGCGGTATCCGTCTACAAAAATCTCACGCAGAATCACGCCGAGGGCATAGCTGTGGGCGAAAAGGTCAAGGCAGGGCAGGTAATCTCATATGTCGGTGATAGCGCAATGGTGGAATCGGCTGACGAGAGCCATCTTCACTACGAGCTGACTGTAAACGGCGTAAGCGTAGACCCTATGGACTATATTTCAGAGGACAGCAAACTCGCATCACTTACACAGGGTGATGTGTACGAGGACTAAACGCTCTGGGAAAAAAGTAATATAATCGCTCCCCTATATTCGTCGGTGATATCTTTTTTCGGATATCACCGATGTAATCAAGGGGAAATCTTTTGCTTATTGCTTTATTCTGCGAGATGTGGTATAATTCATACATATAGCTTTATTTGAGGTAATTTTATGGATAGATCAAGTGGCGTGCTTATGCATATTTCCTCGCTTTTCGGGGATTTTTCCATCGGCTCATTCGGAGACGAGGCAAAGCGCTTTATAGATTTTCTGCACAGAGGTGGCTTTAAGTATTGGCAGGTCCTTCCCTTCTGTATGGTAGACGAAAGCGCCTCTCCCTACAAGTCATATTCTGCCTTTGCGGGAAATCCTTATTTTATCGACCTGCCGACGCTTTACCGCGAGGGATTGCTTTCCAACGAGGAATTAGAGAGCGCAAGACAGTCCTCTCCCTATTTATGCGAGCTCGACAAACTTGACGCCGAGCGCATACCCCTCTTGAAGCTCGCCTCATCTCGTGTATCAGACGAGGAGCGCAAAAGGGTAGAAAAATTCATAAGCGAAAGCCCTGCCCTTGCAAGCGCATCAAAATTCCTCGCACTCAAGGAGGCAAACAAAGGCGCTACCTGGCACGAGTGGACATGCGAGGAGCCTGACGAGGACACGCTATTTTTCTGGCAATTCGTGCAGTATAAATTTTTCACTCAATGGCAGGACGTGAAGTCATACGCCAACAGTCTTGGCATCAAGGTGATAGGCGACATGCCCATATATGTTTCGCTTGACAGCGCAGATGTATGGGCAAACCGAGAGCAATTCAAGCTCGACTCGCAGGGCTATCCTGTAAAGGTGTCGGGCGTTCCCCCTGACTACTTTTCAAAGGAGGGGCAGAAATGGGGAAATCCGCTTTACGACTGGCGCAAGATGAAAAAGGACGGCTACACCTGGTGGCGTGACAGAATTTCGCATATGCTCACACTCTTTGACGGAGTGAGAATAGACCATTTCCGAGGACTTGAGTCCTACTGGAGCGTAGATGCCGATGCTGAAAATGCGATAAACGGAAAATGGGAAAAGGGTCCCGGCAGGTCGTTTATAAACAGTATCCGCGACCTCACAGACGGACATTTAGTAATCGCAGAGGACCTCGGAGAGATTTCGCACGAGGTAGACGAGCTGTTGAAATACAGTAAATTCCCCGGAATGAGAGTTTTCCAATTTGGCTTCCTCGGTGACAGTTCTTCCCCACACCTGCCCCACAATTACACCAAAAACTGCATTGCATACACAGGAACACATGATAACAACACCACTTTGGGCTATATTTGGGAGCTTGACGAGGGAACACGCAACGAGGTCATTGACTATGTGCGAGGCGACAGAGGAAACTGGGACTACAGCTGTGAAATGATACTTCGCACAATGCTCGAGAGCCACGCAGACACAGTAATCTTCCCTATCCAAGACATACTCGGCTATGGTGCAGACACGAGAATGAACACTCCTGGCACTGTCGGCAAAAACTGGCGATATCGCATAACGGAGGACCAGCTCTCGTCTGTCGACGCAGGCAAATTCAGGTATTGGAATTATCTTTGTAAGAGAATTTAAGAAAGTATAATCACAAATGGGCACGCTCCGATATTTCGGAGCGTGCCCATTTACTTTACTTCGTACAGACGAAATCCACCCACCCGCCGTTGAGGCGGATTTCATCCCACGCGAGTGGGATTTCACCGTGCATACGATTTATTCCACCCGAAAGGGTGGATTTAGTTGAAAAACGGTATGCCGTTTTTCTTACGAGTGAGGAATTACAAGGTGGCTTATTCCGTCTAATGTAATTGCTTCGTTTGGCGTATCGGCGAGGTTGTCGGGGATATCATTGAGACAAGCAAGGCGACGATATCCGACACGATATTTCTTTGCGACAGAGAAAAGAGTCTCGCCATCGTCGGGATAGCAGATGACTATTTTTCCTCTTCTGTCGGGGAGGGTATCATTTCTGTCAAGGGCGACATCGTCAATGATGCGGACAGTCTGCTTTTTGCTCGCACGAACGACGGCAAAAAGCTCCGCATCGACAAAGAGCGAGTCGTCCTCTATCCTTGCCTTTGGCATAGCGGTGGTCAGGTGGCAATCGTATTCGATATTCTCGTCGTTGCCTACACGAAGGTCGCTTTCGAGCTTAAAGGGGAACGTGTAGGGACAGCTGATATACTCTGCGCTCTCACCGTCGTTTACTACTCGGCAGACGAGCGTTTCCGTCTTACATTCGCCATGTATAACGGCGCGTCCGTCCTTTTCCCCTATGCTCTTGACAATAGATGTGGCACTCGTGTCTATTACTGTCATTATTCCGTCCTCGTCAGCGCCTCTCGGCCTTGACGAGCCTATGCTATAATTCCCCATTGCGCTACCGATAAATGTGGAAAATACAGCGTTTTTGTAGCTTGGAGTCGCCTTGCACTCGGTGGAATATGCGTCCTCGGTAAGTGTGATGAAGGAATTTCCCGTACATTCAACGTCGAGCTCCACGCCTAATTCAAAGCGGACAAGACAGCTTTCCTCCGCATCGTCAAGCGAGCAATTCACGAAACAGCACCTGCCGTAAGCGGCGCAGAAGCGGGCGTCGGGGGCTGAAATGGGCACTATCTGCTCAAAGGGGATTTTTTTGTTCACGGTGAATGGCACGCCTGTCGCCGGCGAGAGGTTGCACTTCACATAGGCTTCTCCTCGGCACACTACGGCGCTGTCCTGCATAAGAGCTTCCCTGACTACGACGTCGGCAGATGTAAAGTTTACCCGCAGAGTGTCTGGGGTGTAGCCGTCCATATCAATGGCGTCGGAGAGTGTAAACTCGCCACTTGTCGCGCATTTTGTATTCATTACGCTATAGGGACGAGTTAAGGCTTCAAGGCAAAGCTCTTTGTCGGCAATGCATTCGACGGCGCTCGAGCAATAGATGTGCACTGAGCTCTTTACCGAGCTTTTCAAGGATAGCTTACGAGGTCCGCTCGGTCGGCACTGTGTGGATTCTGCCATGCTATCACACACGACACAGTATTCCCCTGCCTCGCTCGGCATGGGTACGGAAAACTCGTAGTCGGAGGAAAGCGAGGTGGAGGCGAGCGCCCCCTCCTCGTCGGAGTAGACGAGGTTGTATGCGACAATACCTGCAAATTCAGCGCGATTTGATGCGATAAACTTGCCTGACGGAATGACTGTCGTATCTATTCTCACTATTTTTCTTATTTGTGGCATATAATCGGGGAGAGTGAAATCCCCCTGCGCCTCGCAATATACAAAATCTCCTACGAGCTGTTTTTGCATAAGCTGTTTGCCGTTTACACTTGTATCAAGCTTTTCCATAAATTTGCTCCTTTTATTTTGCTGTTGCTAAATAATATGAGACACAAAAGAAAAATATGACAGAAAAAGACGGCAAGACAACAAAAAGGACCGCAGTCCTTTACCCTTTTGCAAGTGTGGTAAGGCTTTTTGATACGGTCCTTTTTGTTTTTCGTTTTTATTTTATGTATTTCGTATTAAATACCCATGCCCATGGATTCCATGAGTCGCTTGTTGAACTCCTCTGCCGTATTGTAGCCGAGGCGTTTGAGTCGGTTGTTCATAGCGGCTATCTCGATGATGATGGCGAGGTTTCTGCCGGGGCGTACAGGGATAGTGATAGAGGGCACGTCAACGCCGAGAATTTCCGTCGTCTGCTCGTCTATGCCGAGTCTGTCGTACATCTTTCCCTGCACCCACGGCTCAAGGTTTATGACAAGCTCTACCTTCTCCGTCTGCTTGACTGCTCCCATACCGAAGAGACGGCGCACGTCGACAATTCCTATACCACGAAGCTCTACATAGTGGCGTATGATTTCAGGTGCTTCACCGACAAGCGTCTTTTTGGACACTCTCTTTATTTCTACGGCATCGTCTGCTATAAGACGATGTCCACGCTTTACAAGCTCTATTGCAGTCTCGCTCTTTCCGACTCCGCTATCGCCGAGGAGCAGAATACCCTCGCCGTATACCTCGACAAGTACGCCGTGGCGTGTCATACGGGGAGCGAGCTTAACATTGAGATATGCGATAAGCGCCGCCATAAACTCACTTGTGCGCTCCTTTGTGCGCATAAGCGGTATCTTGTGCTTTTCTGCTGCGGCAAATGTGGTCTTGCTTACCTCAATTGATGTGGTGAATATAAGGGCGGCAGGCTTGGCGGCGAAAAACTCGTCAAGACGGCGCTCCTTTTCCTCTATAGTGAGCTGATTGAGATACAGCTCCTCTACCTTTCCTATAATCTGTATTCTCGACGCTTCAAAGTGGTCGAAAAATCCCGCAAGAGGTAATCCTGGGCGGTTTACTCTCGGGCAAGTCACTGTTATTTTGTCTGACGACTCGGGCATATAAAGGCTCTCAAGTGAAAACTCATCTATTATTTCGGCGAGTGTTACTGTGTAAAGCTCTTCCATTTTTATACTCCTTTTCGGATTTTATACTTCTACTTTACAGTATAACACATAAAAAGAAAAAAGAAAAGAGTATTTTGAAATATTAAATATTATTTGAAATATTAAATATTAAAAATATATTCACAATTCTTTGATACAATATTTATTACCATGATTTTAACGAATACTTATTGAGGATATTTATATGATACGAAGAATTTCAAGTCTTTTGCTTTGCGCTGTGCTGTGCTGTGCGCTTCTCTTTACGCTCGCAGGCTGTAAAAAGGAATACGAGGCCGTGCCATCGACAGAGCTTGAAGCAACGAGCGTAATGAAAATAGGAAATTTTGATGTTCCGTATGAGCTTTTCCGTACATTCTTCCTCACAAACAAGCACTCCATTGACGGAGGCGACAACAGCCTGTGGATAGGCGCAACGGCAAACGAGTATAGACAAATCGCACTCGATAAAATCGTACCCCAGATATGCGAGATATATGCGATGCTATCTATGTGCGAGGCATACGGAATTGACATAAACTCCGAAGAAATAAACGAGCAAATAGCGCAGTACGTGCAGATAAGCGTTGACGGTGGCTCGCTCGGTGGAAGCATCGTTTTGGGCTTTGATGACTACGATGAGTACCTTCTGCACCTCAAAACGCTTTATATGAACGACAGCGTGTCACGTCTGCTCATAAAGTACTCCATATGCGAGGAGCTTTTGCGCGAGAAATTCTTCTCCGAGTACAAATATGACAAAGCATCTGTAGAAAGCTTTTACTTTGGTGACGAGTGTGCTCACATTACGTGGCTTAATATCCTCTACGAAAACACAAACCAGCTCGCAAAAAGTGAAATGAGAGCGCTTGCGGACAATGCACTCGTCAAGGTAAAGGATGCAAAAAAGCTAGAGGACATTATAAACACGTTTGTGCAATACTCTGCGGGTGCAAGTGAGTCAGTCATTGAAAGCGGATTTTACATCGGAAAATACACCCTTGACCGTGCATATATGGCAGACGTCATAGATGCGGCGTTTACATTAAAGGAGGGCGAGTTTTCGGAGGTAATCGAAAACGACAACGGCTTCTATATTGTCTACGTGATGAAAAAGGACTCTACCTATCTCAGCATAAAGGCAAACTACGAGCAAATAGAGGAGCTTTATCTGAACAATCAGTTCTATCGTGCGCTCGAGGAATACAAGGCAAGGCTTTTGGATGGCGTCAAGTACACAGAATTTTTCAACACTCTCAATTTTGAGGAAATAGAGTATTAAACAGGGAATTTCAGTATGGCTTCATTTAATTTTAAGGATGATTTTTCACCTGCGACACTCGGAGTAAGAGCCGAGAGTACAAAGGAGCAATACGGCAGTATGCCGACCAACAGCAAATCCGTTGTATTTGAGCGCGAGTATGAGCTTGGCGAGAGCAAATACAGCTTTGTATGCTCGTTTGAAGGTGACTACGAATTACAGAAATCGCTTTTCACCCTCTCGTGCGAGATAATGCGCACAATGACGAAGGAATCTTATATGCCAAAGAGCTTTATAAAGATGTCCGACGCCTATTCTCTGCTCGGCGAGATAATCAAAAACGAGATATATGAAAATGCAAAGATAGGCACCCTTGACATGCGTGACACAGTATCACGAGTGTATATTTGCGAAAAGGGCTTTCTCACCTGCTTTTCTACCTTATACCTGTTTCTCTGCGCACAGTCAAAATGCACCTCTATAGGAATCGAGGACGACAGGCGTGGCTATAGAATTTCTATAAAGACGGATGCGAATTGCAAAATTCCGAAATTTGCGCTTGCCTTTTGTAGTGATGTAGCGAAGGCGAGTGGCTTCGCTATCGAGCTTGCGCAGGATGGTGCGACACTTGAGATATATTCCTACATAAGCAGAGCATCGGTCACGCTTGTGGATTTGTCTGCATTTACGCCTTACGAAATTGGCGAGGTCTACAGCGTAATTGAGCTTATGGCACGACTTCAAAATGCAAATGTCGAAAGGGTGTGAGCGACTTGAAGATAACGTTAAATCCCGACAAGGAAATTGTAAAAACAGTCAAAGAAGGCCTTGCAAGGACAGGCGGATACTGCCCTTGCAGGCTTGCTCGCACAGAGGAAAACAAGTGCATGTGCGAGGAATTCAAGCGACAGATAGACGACCCCGACTTTGAGGGCTACTGTCACTGCATGCTTTATTACAAGTCAAAATAATATACATATTTTAATTAAAAAAACAAAAGCAGAGCGCAGAAAAAATTTAGCGCTCTGTTTTTTTGTTTCCACTTTTCTCTCTTTTTGCTACACATAAATTTTTGTGCGCAAGTGCACATTATTATTTGCAATATTTTTTAAAAAGGGCGGCATACACCTTGTGTGCTGCAGGGTGAATTTATGCTGAGCAAGTGTGCGAGGATTTTTTTATATACTTTATTTTCTTTGTGTGTTGTTGCGTTTATATGCGTGGGTGTGTACGATTTCAAGAGCAGGTGTAATAATGGCGAGGAGTGTGTTTATGCGCTTGCAGAGTGCGAGGACAGGCTTGACGATATAGAGGCGTCGGTGGAGAAATTTATCTCCTTAAAGCGCAAGGAGGACAAGTCGGGCGAGCTGATGCTCTGCCCCGGGGGAAACGCCTTTGGTGTAAAGATGCTGACCGACGGAGTTTTGCTTTCGGGCACGACCGAGCTTTCGTCAGGGAAAAGAGCTTACAGCCCTGCCTATGAGGGTGGACTTCGAGCAGGGGATATAATAGTGAAGATAGACGGACAGACAGTCAAGAGCGTGCACGACGTAACACGCGCAATAGATAATTGCGATGGCAAAAGTATGATTTTCGAGTGCCGTCGATCAGGCAAGACGTGCACCTTTGAAATTCACCCCGCCTACTGTAGCGAAACAGGCAAATACAAGCTTGGGATATGGATACGCGACAATACGGCAGGCATCGGCACAGTAACCTATATCAATCCCCAAACAGGTGAATTCGGCGGTCTTGGTCATGGAATTTACGATGCCGACACAGGAGAGCTTTTGCCCTTGTTCCGAGGTATAGTAACCGACGTGAGCGTAACGGGGATAATCAAGGGAGAATGTGGCAAGCCAGGCGAAATCAAGGGATTTCTCAAGACTGAAAAGCGAGGTGCGCTACTGAAAAACGATGACTGTGGAATTTTCGGTATTTTTGCGCCGTTTGATGACGCATCATCGTCTGCAATTCCTATAGCGCACAAGGACGAGGTCAAGGAGGGCAAGGCAAAAATAAAATGCACTCTTGACGAGCTTGGCGCACAGGAATACGAGGTCGAAATAATCAACATCAAATACGAGGCGACAGGCACGAAGTGCTTTACTGTAAAGGTGACGGACAGTCGCCTCATAGAAAAAACGGGTGGCATCGTGCAGGGTATGTCAGGCTCGCCGATAATCCAAAACGGCAAGCTCGTGGGGGCAGTCACCCACGTGCTTATAAATGACCCGACATCAGGATATGGAATATTTATCGAGAATATGCTTAATGCAAGCGAAAATACGGAAAAGAGCCTGCCAAACGCAGCGTGATAGTCGTGTGAAGTGAAAAATTACAGGGGAGGAGTTAAATCCTCCCCTTGTTTTTGGCAGGAAAATCTATTTTCGAGAAAAATGCAAATATATATTGAAAAATGGCGAAAAGGGTGATACAATAGTGAGCGGTGATAAATTCAAGTATAATACAAGTATAATATATGCTAATAAAAGGAATTCAAAATGAAGGAATACACTAAAAAATACCATTCTCATTATATAAAAAATCTGCTTTTGCCGTGTCTTTTCTTCTCGATAGTGACAGGCGTATTCGCCGCTCTGCTGATATCGGCGTTTAAGTATGCATCGGACCTGGCGGTCGGAGTATCACAAAACATATACGCGTCGGCGAGAGAGAGCCTTTTGCAGATACCTCTGCTCGTGCTTTTTGCGGCGGCGCTCGGATTTATCGCGAGCCTTATAGTATCGTTTTCACACAGCAGTCGTGGTGGTGGAATACCGACGTCTGTCGCTGCTATAAGAGGCATTATCAGCTTTAAGTGGATGAAGAGTGCGTTTCTGCTTCCCATCAGCGCTCTGCTCAGCTTTTTGTGTGGCATCCCTCTCGGCACAGAGGGTCCCTGCGTGCAGATGGGTACGGCATTAGGTCAGGGAGTGGTCAAGCTTTTTGGCGGTAACGGACACAGAGGCTGGTCGAGATATATGATGACAGGTGGCGCATCTGCAGGCTTTGCACTCGCTACCAGCGCTCCTATAACGGCAGTAATCTTTGCAATGGAGGAGGTCCACAGACGCTTCTCTCCCCTGCTTTTCCTCGTTTCTGCTCTCTCGGTCGCAGTAAGCCAGCTTGCGACACACGCCCTCGAGCTGATAGGCTTTGAGTCAAACAAGCTTTTCTACCTTGACTACATAATCCCCCTCCCCCACACGCATTTTATCGCACCTATCGTGATAGGCTCATTGTGTGGTATATGCTCAATTTTGTTCACTCGCTTCTACAACGTTATCGACAAGCACGTACGTGCAAGACTCGGCAATCTCTCGGTAAAGATGAAGTTCCCTATAATTTTCGCATTAGTAGCTCTTATAGGTGTGATTTGCGCAGAGGCACTTGGCTCGGGTCACTCGCTTGTCGAGCATTTGTTTGAGCGCAAGTTCACATTCTACGCTATTATTATTTTCTTTGTCATACGTGCTATTCTTATGATGGTATCGAACACAGCAGGAGTGACAGGTGGCATCTTCCTGCCTACACTCGCATTTGGTGCAATGGTGGGCGCTCTCTGTGCAGAGGTCTTTATCGCTATAAACGGAGCATTTGTCGAATACTATGAATTCTGCGTAATGCTCGGTATGGTATCATTCCTCGGTGCTACCTCAAAAATACCCGTAACGGCCTGTGTATTTGCGCTGGAGGCGCTGGGTGGCTCTGGCAACATACATGCGGTAATTATCGCAGTAACGACAGCATTCCTTACAATAGAGGCATCAGGTATTGACGACTTTACCGACACCGTTATTCACATGAAGGCGAAGGCTATCCATAAGGGCAAGGAGGCGCACGTCATTGAGGTGCCGCTTACCGTTTATAGCGGCTCGTTTGTAATTGACAAGGAGCTTCGCGACATTCTCTGGCCTGCTGACTGCGTATTGCTTTCCTACGAGAGAGGACCTAACAAGACGGACAAGCTCGGCATTGCCGAGGGCGACGTGCTTACAGTACGCTATAAGACCTATGACCCCATAGCGACGGCTGAGGAGTTTGAGATGCTTGTAGGCGACCAGTCTGAAGAAATCGACAGAATAATGCGCCCGCAAAACAAATAAATGCAAAAACAAATCCCGACGAATTTCGTGATACTCTTATCGGAGAATTTGAAAACTAGTGCTAAGTGCGAGCATCGCATTTGACTAGTCAAACGCAAATATGGGCTAAGCCCAAACCCCTATACAAACAGAAAGAGCAAACACACAAGAATAAATCTTGTATGTCTGCTCTTTTTCTGTTGGTTTTAGTTTAGAGTTATGAGTCTCGCTATCGCTCGCCGTTATGAGTTTGCTACGCAAACGTTATGATATGATTGCCCATCAAATCTTAAACTTGGCGTAGCCAATCATAACTATGCGAAGCATATCATAACTCATCACTTGCCCATAAGGGCAATCATAACTTAGCGTGATTTGTCCGTTAAGGACATCACGCTATTTCGTCGGGATTTTTGTTATCTTATAGTAATGGCGCTATATACTCACATCTCTTTTCGTATTTTGTCTATGGCGGATTTTTCGAGGCGGGAGACCTGGGCTTGGGAGATGCCTATCTCGGCGGCTATTTCCATCTGTGTTTTGCCGTTGTAGAAGCGCTTGGTGATTATCGAGCGCTCACGCTCGCCGAGCTTTTTTAAGGCTTCCTTTAATGCGATGTCCTCTATCCACACATCGTCGCAGTCCTCTGAATTTTTTATCTGGTCTATGACATAGACGGACTCGTCGCCGTCGTTGTAGACGGATTCATAGAGTGAAACAGGGGGTGTTATCGCCTCCATAGCGGCGGCGACGGCGGACTTTTTCTCGCCTATCTTTTCGGCTATTTCGTCGAGGGTGGCGTCTCTTTGCATCCCCTTTTGTATCTCCTCGCGAGCCTGCAGGGCTCGATAGGCGAGGTCACGGATTGAGCGACTGACACGAATAGAGTTATTGTCGCGCAGATACCTGCGAAGCTCGCCTATAATCATCGGGACGGCGTAGGTGGAAAAGCGCACGTCGAGCGCTATATTGAAGTTGTCTATCGCCTTTATCAGCCCTATGCACCCCACCTGAAAGAGATCATCGAGGTTTTCGTGGCGGTTTGTAAATCGCTGTATTATGCTCAAAACAAGACGTAAATTGCCACATATAAGCTCGCTTCGAGCCTCTCGGTCGCCTGATTTTGTCCTTACAAGCAGGGCGCGCTTTTCTTCTTCGGTGAGGGTCTTCAGCTTTGCGGTATTGACACCGCATATCTCTACTTTGTTTATATACATTTTTTCCTCCTTTGCGAAGCCGAGGGAGAGGATACCGTATTGTCTTTACTTGAGTATTGACACGCAAAAGGGAGTATATGCAACAAAAGTCGAGTGGAAAAAAGAGGTTATTTTTTCGTTTTGGGTGGTCGTTTTTATATCAAGTAGCTTATCGGGGGCTATTACAAAGCATTACAAAGCTATTATATATTTAGTATGATATATATTTGACGCAATTCCCTTGACAGAACGGGATTTTAATGGTACAATATACTGTTGTATAATAATTTCTTTCAGGAGATTTTCGACGTGAATTATAAAATTTCTCTTGCAGGTGACCTCGGAAGTGGAAAATCCACCGTCTCCAAGGTTATCACCTCACGCAACGGTTCAGAATATTACTCGACAGGCGCTATCGTGCGACGTATTGCAGACGAGCATGGCATCGACGTCGTGGAGATGAACAAGCTCATGGAAAGCGACCCTAAATACGACAAGATGGTCGACGATGGTCTGGTCGCGCTTTCTGACCTTGACAAGAGCATGATAATAGACTCGCGAATGGCGTGGCACTTTGTGCGCGGGAATTTCAGCGTTTACCTTTCGACAGAGGTCGAGGTCAGCGCAGCGAGAATTTTTCATGCAAATCGCGACCAAGAAAAATTTGATAGCATAGAGGCTACTGTCGAGAAGATAAGAGAGAGAAAGTCGAGCGAGAGAAAGCGCTATAGCGAAAAGTACGGCGTCGACTGCAAGGACCTGTCAAATTACAATCTCGTAATTGACACTACATACGCAACCCCCGATGCTATATGCGACAGAATTTTGCAGAGCGCCGAGCTTTGGCTTGCGGACAAGTCTTACCGCGAGTGCTACATCTGTCCTGAGCGACTTTACTACGCTTCAGACGATGTGAATCTGGAGCTTGTGCCTGCGCTTGCACGCTCACTTGAATTCGGCGAGAAGATACCCACAGTAAAGGTATTCTACCACGATGACAAGTTCTATATTGCCGAGGGTGTCGACTGTGCGATAGCATATTCGCTCTGTGACGAAACGTTTATCCCCTGCGAGCTTGTCGAGGGTGCGCCCGACGACAAGGAATACGTTCAAATGAAAAATTCTCTGTAAGAATACGATAGAATAGGGACAAGGATATGATTAAACTTAAACATGCGGCATCTAACGCCGTAATTGCGCAGGCAAAGGTGATTTTCCCCGATGCTATGCTGAATGAACAAGAAATATTTGATATGATAGAATTCCCGCCCGATGCGGCGATGGGAGACCTTGCTCTTCCCTGCTTTAAATTGAGCCGTGTGCTCCGTCAAGCGCCCGTAAAGATAGCGGCGTCACTTGCTGAGGGCATCAACGCAGGCGAGTTTGAGCGTGTGGAGGCTGTAAACGGCTATCTCAACTTTTATGCAGACACGAGCTCATTCGTTAAGAGAGTAGCATCTGACGTAATAGAGGCAGGAGAAAGCTACGGCTCGCCTATGTGTGGCGAGGGCAAAACCGTAGTGCTCGACTACTCCTCACCTAACGTAGCGAAGCCCTTCCATATAGGACATCTCGGCACGACTGTAATCGGTCACTCACTCAAGCTCCTGCATGAGTTTGCAGGCTACAAGTGTATCGGTATAAACCATCTCGGTGACTGGGGTACACAGTTTGGCAAGCTCATAGTTGCTTACAAGAAATGGGGCAACAAGGAGCAGATAGAGGAAGGCGGAATAGACGAGCTTGTAAGCCTCTACGTGCGCTTCCACACAGAAGCCGAAAAGGACGAATCTCTCAACGACGAGGCGAGAGCTGAATTCACCGCGCTCGAAGCTCACAAGGAAGAAAATATCGCTTTGTGGCGCTGGTTTATCGAGATAAGCATTAAGGAATACAAAAAGACGTATCGTCAGCTCGGAATTGAGTTTGACAGCTACAATGGTGAGAGCTTCTACACAGACAAGATGCCTCGCCAGATAGAGCTTATCAGAGAGAAAAACCTCCTGCAGATAGACGACGGAGCATCTGTCGTTAATCTCGAGGAGTGGAATATGCCTCCCTGCCTTATACTTAAGCGTGACGGCTCTACCCTCTACCCCACACGTGATATTGCGGCGGCGATATACAGAAAAGAAAACTACGACTTTGAAAAATGCATTTATGTAACGAGCGCAGGTCAGAGCCTGCACTTTGCACAGTGGTTTAAGGTAGTCGAGCTTATGGGCTATGACTGGCACGACAAGCTCGTGCACGTGCCTTATGGTACAGTTAGCATAAACGGCGCAAAGCTGGCTACAAGAACAGGTAACGTAATCCTTCTCCGCGAGCTTTTCGCACAGGCGATCGAGAAGGTAAAGGCGATAACCGAGGAAAAGAACCCCAACATTGAAAACCCCGACGAGATAGCCGAAGCAGTAGGTGTCGGTGCGATAGTATTCCACTACCTCTCCAACAACCGTATGCGCGACATCAACTTCGTGCTTGAGGATGCGCTTTCCTTTGACGGAAACACAGGACCTTATGCACAGTACACCTATGCGAGAACCTGCAGTATTCTCGAAAAGGCAGGCTGTGAGGGTGAGATGGCATCAGAAAGCTACAACACAGATGAGAAGGAGCTGGCAAAGGTGCTTGCTCTCTTCCCGACAAGCGTTGCAGAAGCTATAAACGAGTACGAGCCGTCTATCATCACGAGATATATACTTGACTTGTGCGCAGCGTTTAACCGCTTCTACCACAACTGTCAGATACTTTCCTGCGAAGACGAGAGCGTGAAGAACAGCAGAATTGCGCTCACAAAATGCGTGAACACAGTTCTCGGTCGTGCGCTTGAGCTTATATGCATGAAGAAAACGGAAAAGATATAATTTAGGGAGATACAGAGATGTCAGGACATTCAAAATGGAACAATATCAAGCGTAAAAAGGAAAAGACCGACGCAGCAAAGGCGAAGGTGTTTACGAGAATAGGTAAGGAGATGGCTGTCGCAATTCGTGCAGGCGGTCCTAACCCCAACACAAACTCCAAGCTCCGCGAGCTTATTTCAAAGGCAAAGGCAAACAACGTGCCTAACGAGAATATCGAGAGAACTATCAAAAAGTTTTCCGAGGACAACTCCGTAAACTACGAGGAGATCACATACGAGGGCTACGGCGCGGCAGGTGTCGCTGTTATCGTAGAAACTGCTACAGATAACAGAAACAGAACTGCAGGAAACGTGCGCTCCTACTTTTCAAAGTTCCACGGCAATATGGGACAGAACGGATGTGTCAGTTTTATGTTCTCCGAGCGTGGTCTTATTGAGATAAGCGATGAGGACGGAGACATCGAGGAGGACAAGCTCATGGAGGACGCACTTGAAGCAGGTGCTGCCGACTTTGAGAGTGAGGAGGGCTTCTACTCTATCTATACGGAGGTTTCTGACGTTCAGGCAGTAGCAGACTCGCTTATCGCAAAGGGCTACAAGCTCGACAGCGCTGACCGTGCACTCATTCCCTCCACCTATGTCGAAGTAACTGACGAAGAGGACATCAAGATGCTTGAGCTTCTCCTTGAAAAGCTCGACGATGACGACGACGTGCAGAACGTTTTCCATAACTGGGCGAACTGATTTTAATAAACAAAAAAACGCTGTATCTTTGCGATACAGCGTTTTTTCTGCTTTATTCGGTTATGAATACAGGATATCTCTCCTTGAACGTAGTATCTGCTTTTGCGCCTATTTCATAGATGTCATCCTTGGATATAAATCCGTTTTCATAAGCCTCGGCAAGTGTGTAAAAAACACCTTCCTTGTATGCCGAGAGAATACGATTGTCAGGAATTATAATCTTATATCCCGCAACCCAAAATTCAAATTCAACATCATTGAAAAAAACATCGTCAACATACATCAAATTACACTCGCCGTAAGTTCCAAAATCCTCAAACCCAATAAATTCATCTATAAGGTTATCATTTTCGGAATTTTTTAAATCTTCGTACAGCTCTTTCGTGTTTAATATGATTTGGTAATTTTCCTCAGCATATCCCAAGCTTAGCTTTATTCCGATTTCGTAAATATCATCACCGTCAATCAATTTATCTTCATAAGCGTCGGTCAATGTATAAATTTTTCCGTCCTTATATACCAAAAGCAATTGTTCTGAAGGAAATACAAGCTCATATCCTGCCAGCTTTACATGCCTTTCGACTGCACCATAGCTTCTCGAATCCTTAGGTGTTGCTCCCTCGTTTAAAAAAACTATTTCACAGCCGTTATAATTCCCGTAATACCGACTTATCCAAATGCGATTTACCGCCTGTGATATACTATGCTCACTTTCAAAATATGCCATTTTTATTTTAGATGATATGTCTTGAGATATATTACAAGTATCGTTTTCGTGTATGGGAACTGATGCTATTTTGTGCATACAGGATTGCATAATAATTGCTGTCAAGAGCACGAGTGTTATTAAATATTGATGTCTTTTCATAATTTCTCCAAACCGTCAATCAACCCACCAATAATAATAATAATAAATATCACTTTCAACAAAATTTTCCGATGTTACTCTAAAGGATTGTACGTTTTACGTAGTGGTTAAATACTATTCGGATTGTTTTCATAACTAATCCATCCTTTATCATTGACGGCACTGCCGTTCAGCTATATTATACGATATAAATACATGCTATGTCAATATAAAATATGGTTTTTGCCATTTCGTTTGTTTTTACCGATTTTTAACTGAACTCGAAGGCGTTTTAATGTCCAAAAAATTGGACTTTTGTTTTTGCGAGTATTGAAATTTTGTTTTTTGTGTGGTAAAATATTATCAAATAAAGGGAGGGGATTTCTATGGCAAAAAGCTCATTTGGAAAATTGAAGATACTTCGCCTTTGGCAGATACTAACCGAAAACACCGACGACGAGCATGGCTTGACACTCGATGAAATCATGTGCGAGCTTCACGCATACGGAATTGAGGCAGAGAGAAAGGCTCTCTATGATGATATTGAAGCACTGCGACAGTTTGGCGTAGATATAGAAAAGCGCAAGGACAGGACCACACGCTACCACGTAGTAAGTCGTGAATTTGAGCTGCCCGAGCTTAAACTGCTTGTTGATGCCGTTCAGGCGTCGAAGTTTATCACTCGCAAAAAAAGCGTGGAGCTGATAAAAAAGATATCCTCGAATGCGAGCAGACATCAGGCGCAGAAGCTACAACGACAGGTGTTTGTTACAAACAGAATAAAGGCGATGAACGAGAGCATCTACTACTCTGTCGACTACATACACGAGGCTATAAATTCAAACTCAAAAATATCCTTTCAATACTTTGAATGGAATGAGAAGAAACAGAGGGTGCCTCGTCACGACGGCGCACTTTACAGAGTAAGCCCATGGGCGCTTTCGTGGGACGACGAAAACTACTATCTTATTGCATACGATAGCGATAAGCAGATGATAAGACACTATCGTGTCGACAAGATGCAGAAAATCTCCATACTCGATGAGGAGCGTGACGGACAAGAGGTTTTCCGCGATTTCGACATTGCGCTATACTCGAAAAAGACGTTTTCTATGTTCAGTGGAAATCAGTCTCGCATTACCTTAAGATGCAAAAACTCTCTTGCAGGTGTCGTTATCGACCGTTTTGGCGAGAGCACAGCGTTTATGCGATATGACGACGAGCATTTCGACATTTGTGTCGACGTGGCGGTTAGCCCCTTGTTTTTCGGCTGGGTGGCGTCGTTTGGCGATGAAATAGAGATTGTTTCGCCTGACGAGGTAAAGAGTGAATTTGTTCAGTCGCTGAAGAATATACTCGCAATATATGAGTGAGAATAAGAAAAAAGACGGAAATACGCTCCTTCTCATAAGGATGTTACAGCGTAAGGCGTGCTTCTCAGACGAGGACAGACGAATTAAGGTCGTCTGTCCTTTTCTGTTGCTTGGATTTAAGCGGTTATTTGATTTTGAGCGGATTGTCCGTCAGAGCAGAATCGGTTAAGGTTACCGATGTGGGCGAAGTATATATCGATGTCCTGTTCGGCATCCTTGACATGCTTGCGGCTTCGTTCGTGGATAACGATCTTGCTGATGAATGTTCGCAGGATCTCGGGCGTAAGCTCCTT
>JAZRQS010000013.1:0-60697 GCA_045649925.1 Eubacteriales bacterium
GTTTTAGTCGATCCCGTTATGGGCGACGGCGGAAAATACTACAAGTATTTCGGTGACGGATATATAGAAAAAATCAAAACTCTCTGCGCTATGGCAGATGTTATAACTCCAAATGTGACAGAGGCGTGCCTGCTTGCAGGCGTGGAGTATTTTTCAGAGTATTCCGAAGAAAAAATTTCTACCCTTCTCGAAAAGCTCCATGCACTTGGCGTGGAAAACGTGGTTATAACCGGCGTGCATTTCGGCGAGGATAGGATAGGCTATGTCATTTCAGACACCAAAGGCGTCGAGATTATAAAGGAAAAATACCACAAAAATGTGCGATTTGCAGGTACGGGTGATGTCTTTGCCTCTGCGCTTGCTTCTCACACAATGCGTGGGAAAGCGTTTTACGAGGCAGTCGCACAGGCGGCGGCATTTACCGAAAGATGCATAGACCTCACCGACGACGGCACTCGCGATTTCTACTATGGACTTGACTTTGAAAGATGTCTTGACATGAGAAACAAGTGACTGCTCACTTGAATTTAAACAAAGCAAAAAAACGACAAAACGACGGCACTTGCAAAAAAGCATTGCCGTCGTTTTCTATATAAATTTTATGTTGTAATTATGCCGAAATCTATTGAAAAAAGCGCTCTTCTGTGATATAATTCGCTTGAATGGTCGTGGTTTCTCGGTATATCGGGAAAAACGACTGATTTTTGTGAAATTTCAAAGCAAAAAAGACAGGAGAAAGACGTTATGGCATACTCTCTTTTGCCCTATTCCGAATGTGCACCCCTTAAGATTGAATATTTTCCTACCCTGTTTCAGTGCTTTTTGTACCGAAACTGTAAAATGATAACTGCCGAGCGTGCCGCTCGTGTACTTGGCGCTACCGTGGAGGACGTGCTTCGTCATGCCGATATGCTTGGACTTGACGGATTTGCCACACCTGAAGAGGAGAGAGTATGGCTCAAGCAGGGCTATATCACTCTTATCCGAGCAAACTGGCACTTGCTCACATATCCTCAGATTTGCACGCTGCTCGACTTCAGCGAGGACTATCTTGCATTTATTTTGCAGGAGGACGACTTCCTCGGAGTTAAGCTGGGAAGAAAAAAGCCCGTTTGTGATACGCTCTCTATACGCGAGCTTACCGATGAGGAAAAGAAGAGGACAGAGGCGATTTGCCGAGTAACAAAGGAGCTTAGGGCTACACTCGGTAAGGCTAGCCTGTCGCCCTTTGACTTTGCTTCAGTATATCCCAAGGGCGAAACAGAAAAGGGAAAGTCCTCACGATTTGCGGCATCCTTCTGCTATTCCTATTGCGCTCTTTACGGAGACACCTTCATTGACGACAGTCTTATAGAGGCGTCCTTCCCCGATGAGCTTCTCCGTGCCTATGCCGCACTTGGAATTGGCGGTGTATGGACACAGGCAGTGCTTTACTCTATGGTGCCTTGCAAATATGACCTCTCCATTTCAGAGGGCTGGGAGAAGAGAATACAGGGACTTCGCAAGGTCATTGAGCGACTTGCAAAGTATGGACTCAAGCTCTATCTCTACATAAACGAGCCTCGTGAGCTGGGCGAATCTGTTTTCGTCGAGCGTCCCGATCTCAAGGGTGACGTAAAGAAGGAGGGCTATGCCTCGATTTGCCTCAGCGTTCCTGAGGTGCAGGACTTCTTCCGTGATGCTATCCGCACACTGACGGAAAGTGCTCCCGGTCTTGGAGGATACATCACTATTACCGCTTCTGAAAATCATACAAACTGCTATAGCCATCGTCATCATAATGATACCACCTGCCCACGTTGCCGTGAGAAAAAGAGCTACGAGCTCTACGCGCTTGTAAATCGTCTTGTATATGAGGGCGCTGTTGCGGCAAACCCCGATATTGAGGTTATAGCTTATAACTGGGCGTGGGACAGATCAGGTCCTCAGGATAAAGAAATAGTTGAAAGAATGCCTAAGGAAATAGTATTCCTCGGTGTCAGTGAAAGAGGTAAGATAAAGGCGACAGGCGGTGTCGAGGTGCCCTCTGCCGACTATTCAATTTCGATAACAGGACCGAGCGATTACGCTATGGGACGCTTCTCGGTCGCACGAGAGGCAGGCGCAAGAATCGGAGCAAAGGTACAGCTCAACAACAGCTGGGAGCTTTGCACAGTACCCTATATCCCCGTATTCCGTCATTTCTACACATCAATTCACGACCTGTGCGAAAAGGTAGACCCCGATGTTTTGATGTTGACATGGACACTCGGCGGCTTCCCCTCGCCTGTTATGAAGATGGTATCAAGAATGACAGAGCGCGATGCAGAAATGCCAGCGCTTGACACCTTGATAGGTGAGCTTTTCCCAAATGCAGATCAGGAAAAACTGCTCGCTGCACTTTCTGCTCTTGACGATGCATTTGATGAATTTCCTTTCTCTGTAAATGTAATGTATAATGGTCCTCAACATATGGGTCCTGCGCTCCCGCTTTGGCGTGAGAAGACAGGCTACAAGGCATGTATGATAGGTCCGTCCTATGACGATATAGAGAATTGGTGTGTTCCGTTTACAGAAGAGATCTTCAGAGATGCTCTCTATCGCTTGAAGGAGGGCTTTAAGCTCGGCTTTGAAATGCTCAAAAAGGCATACGAGGGACGCACCCTCACTCCTGACGATGAATTGCTGCTCGATTGCGCAGAGGGCACTTACCTGCATTACGCCTCTGCATATAACCACACAATATACGTTATGAAGCGTGAAACAGGCGAGGATCTGTCTGCACTCATTCGCGAGGAAGAGGAGCTTGCTATACTTGAAGCTCGTCTTGTCGGCAGAAACCCTGCAGTAGGATACGAGGCATCAAACCACTACCTCTACACAGAGAGCGACCTCTACGAAAAGGTCTTGAACTGCCGTTACCTTCTCGGAGAACTGTAAACATAACTTTACACAATCGATAGACATAATAAATTCTAAGTACATAAGATAAGGAGATCGATATGGTTACAAGAAAGCAAATGGCTGACGCTCTTCGTGAGCTTGGAGTTGTCAATGGTGACATCGTTATCGCCCATTCATCATTCAAAAGTCTCGGCCCGTGCGAGAATGGCGCAGACACAGTTGTAAGCGGTATGTGCGACGCAGTAGGCGAGGATGGAACTGTTGTTTTCCCTACGCTCTGTCAGCAGGACTGGGAAAACGTCTACAAGAATTGGAATCTTGATGCACCTTCTGACGTTGGATACCTCACGAACTATTTTAGAAAGCTTGATGGAGCTTACCGTAGCGATCAGGCTACACATTCCGTCGCCGCTATGGGAAAGGACGCTGTTTATCTTACCGAAACACATGGCAAATCAGGCTTGAGATATGGTACTTACGGAGATACTCCGTTTGCCGCAGACTCTCCGTGGCAGAAGATGTACGACAAGAATGCAAAGGTGCTCTTCATCGGGTGCTCTGTTCGTGCTTGTACATTCCGTCACTTTGCCGAGTACGTTGTTATGGATGAGTATCTCGAAAAAGCGAAAAAGATGCCCAATTACGAGGAGCTTCTTTCAAAGGTCTGGACTTATGATAATTACGAGGCGGGTGGAATCTGGCCTCACGTCGAAAACACCTACACAGTTGATCTTATGGAAAAAGAGGGACTTGTGCGCCGTGCAACTGTAGGAAATGCAGAGCTTGTTCTCGTAAACTCACGCGACTTCGTTGATTGGACTATGCGCCTTATCAAGACTCACGAGGACGGTGTGTTCAGAAGTAGCAAGAGATGCCCGAAAGACGCCACCATCGCTTGGATGAAGGAAATTGAGGACTTCGAGGCGTAATTTATTCTGACTACATAAAATAAAAAAGCGACCAAAGCTTGCCTGCAATATCGCAGGTGCGCCAAGGTCGCCTTTTTTATTAGCTTGTTTAATTTACAGTAACAGAATGGAACTTTGCTCCGCTCCTTATGCTTTCACCGAGGAGCTCGCTGACTGTGACAAATCTGTAGCCCTCCTCGTACAGGGTCTTGATAATAACGCGAAAGGCAAGATAGGTGTTTTCGTAAATATCGTGCATGAGAATTATGTCGCCATCATCAACTGCAGAGAGCACGTTGTCTACTATGGTCTGTACGTTTTTCGCTTTTTCCTCCTCGCTTGTCGCAGCCTTGTAGCACCAGTCGAGAGAGTCCACGCTCCACATAATGATAGGATACTGTGACGAGGAAATACGCTCAGCGCTCATAAGTCCTCCCGGCGGTCGCAAAAGCGTCGCATTCACACCTGCAAAAGAGGCAAGTCTGTTTTTCGTGTACTTTACCTCCTGCTCGTAGGACTCGTCGTCACATTCGTCAAAGTACTTGGTGTGAGTAAAGGAGTGCATTCCTATCTCGTTGCCGTTTTCGTAGGCGTACTTAATTGTTTGCGCACTCTTGTCGTTTATGCGATTTCCCACCACGAAAAACGTGGCGTGTCCGTCATATTCTTTCAGTGTGTCTACTACCCTTCTCGTAAAGTCATCGTGTGGACCATCGTCAAAGGTAAATGCCACATATTTGTATTCCTGCTCGTCAGCAGAGGCATTTTCTGCAGGATCTTCTGTATTTTCGGGTGTGGCGTCAGTTGCGAGTTCGCCTGCCGTCGCATCTGAGTCGATTTCATCGCCTTTGTCTGCGCAAGCGCTAAAGGAAAGCGACATAATTATCGCAAGTGATACTACAACAGATAGATAAAAGAGGTTTGTCAGCTTTTTTCTCATTCTTTTAATTTGACCTTGCAAAGTCATTCCTGCTTTCCGTCTTTTTCTTCTTTGTCGTTTTTCTGGGGCTTGAGTGAGGAGTCCTTCTTGTTTATATGCTGTACGGTTTTAACCATAATAAACGCTACAATAGAGATTATTACCGCCCATATGAGCAGGTAGGGAAGTGAGGTGACGAGCCATACGAAGAAGCTGCGTGCTCCCTGACCTATGGAGTAGAGATTGTCGGAGAGCTTTGCTCCTATCTCCTCCCATACAGTCTTGGGCTCTTCTACTGCAACAAGACGATCCACCTCATATATGTTCATTGAAATAGTGCTGTATGAAACCTGAGAAGCATAGGTCTTGAGCTCTGCTCGATATGATGCGAGCTGGCTCTGCACCGAGAGGAGCTGGTCCTTTACCATAAGCATGGTGGAAATAAGCTCGGTGTAATTCTTTGTATTCTCGTCCATATACTTCTGTGTGTTTTCAAGCATGGCGATGAGCGAGCTTTCCTCTGCTTCAAGCACAGCAATTCTGCTCTCAAGTGAGGTGTACGCCGCAGTTACATCGCGTACGCTTTCGTCAAGATATACCACATTACACTTTGAGGAAACTGTGTCGCAAAATACATCAAAGCTCTCTGCAGGGATTCTCGCTACCACATAGGAGGAGCGATTTGCAGTGCTTCCGTAATTTGCGCCATTCTGGCTTGAGGACTGAACATATCCTCCCAGATTGTCAATAATTGTTGACAATTCCTGTACAAACTGGTCGTATTCCTTGGTCTGAATACGCATGGTTGCATTTCTTATCTGCTTGCGCTCGGCAGGCTCTACGCTTGACGAGGAGTCGCTTGCATAGTCGAAAGAGCCGTTTACGCTCATCTCAGGGGCATAGTATTTGTCGCCCTTGACGGCTTCCGTTGTGACGGCGTCGCTGTAGAAGTAATCTCTGTCGACGGCGGCGCTTTCCTTTACGGTCGCTCCACAGGAAAAGAGCATAGACATGGTAAAAATAAGTACGAGGGAAATGGAAATAATCTTTTTCATAATATTTTCCTTTCTTTATGGCTAATTTTTCCTTTTCTGCCTATTATTCGTGCAGTTTTTCAAAAACACTCACTGCTTTTTGAAAAAACTCACTTGCACATAGAAAACGATACTGTAGACGAGGAAATGTCCGCATCAAGCACACAAATTCTTATCTTGTCGCCTATTTTGTAGGTGACGCTTCCGTTTGAGAGCGTCATTCTCTCCTCGTCGTATAGGAAGTATCCGTCGAGTGACGGAGTGGGGATAAGACCCTCGCAGGTGTTTTCGAGCTCGGCGAAAATGCCAAATCTCGTCACCGATGTTATAGTGGCGTCAAAGCATTCGTCTATGTGATGCGACATATAGAGCGCCTTGTAGAGCGCATCTATTTTTCTCTCTGCCGTCAGGGCGCGCAGCTCGCTCTCACTCGCTGCGACAGAGGCGCGTCTGGCGTAGGATTTGTACTTTTCGGGGCGCTGTCCGTCAAGGAGCACCGCACCTATCATTCTGTGAGTCGCAAGGTCGGACAGACGGCGAATAGGGGAAGTGAAGTGACAGTATCTGTCTATTCCAAGTCCGTAGTGATGTGAGCACTCGTCGCTGTATCTCGCCTTTGACATAGCACGCAGGAGCACATTTGACATCGCATATCCCACACCACGCTCCTTGCCCTCTGTGAGAATTTCAGATAGCTTTAGGCAGGTAGCATTGTCTGTAGTCACCCCCGAGACATTTATGCCGAGGTTGTAGGCGTAGTGCAGAAATCCCTCGAGCTTGTCGGGCTGTGGTGGCTCGTGCACACGATACACACAGGGGAAAGCCTTCTCCTGCAAAAGCGTAGCCACTGCCTCGTTTGCAGTAAGCATAAACTGCTCGATGAGCCTCTCCGACTCTCCTCGTTCACGCTTTATAATATCTGTGACCTCGCCGTCAGAGTCAAGTATGATTTTTGCCTCTGCGCTCTCAAGCTCCAACGCTCCGCGCGCGCGGCTGTTTTTTTCAAGTATGCGATATAGCTCGTACATTTTTTGAAGTGTAGAGTACACGCAGGAATATTTTTTGTAATAGGGTGAGGATTTTCCCTCTGCAAGCACGGAGTTTACCTCGCTATAAACACCCCTCACTCGTGAAGCAATGATGGTGCGCTCTACTCGGCAAGCTTCGATTTTTCCGTCGGGAGATAGGGTTATGTGTGCCGACATGGCGTATTTCCTTTCGCCTGCATTAAGCGAGCATGCGCCGTTTGAGAGCACAGTCGGGAGCATCGGCACTACCTTGTCGGTAAAATAAACACTCGTGCCTCGCTTCATAGTCTCTCGGTCAAGGGCAGTATTCGGCTTTACATAATGGCTTACATCTGCTATATGAACGCCGAGCAGCCACTTCCCACCTGCAAGCTTTACAAGAGATATAGCGTCGTCAAGGTCCTTTGCATCTGCTCCGTCAATAGTGAAAATGACCTCTCTGTCAAGGCTCTTGCGCCCGATATCTGTCAGAGTCTCGCTCGCCGCCTCGCTCGCTATAGCAAGCACATCGTCGGGGAATTCCGTAGGTATTTCACATTCTGCAAGTATGGCAGAGTAGTTTGCTCCTAATGTGTCGGCAGGTCCGAAGTTTCGTATAATTTCAGCCTCGTAATCGCTACCGTACTTGTTCTTTTTGAGCATTACCTCCACCTTGTCGCCCTCGCGGTCAAACTTGCTCGGGAAAATGCGGGGAGTGATTGAAAGGCGCTTGCTGTCAGGAAAAACCACAAACTCGTTTGAGCGATACGGGTAATTCCTTGTGCGCCTTACTATCTCACCTGTAAAGGTGGTAAGCGTGCGCTCGACGATTTCAGTTATCTCGCCACTCGTCTTGCCGTTTTTGTCTTTTGTATAGCGCACGTGCACGACATCGCCGTCGAGTGCGCCCCTCACACAGTGCGCAGGGATAAAAACATCCTCGCCACTCTCGTCGGGGGTTACAAAGCCGTAGCCGTTTTTCGTGCCGACAAATACGCCACTCGTCTTGAAGCTCTGACTGCTCTTTTTTGGAAGCTCTCTGTGATCAAATGAGCCGTTGCGTGAGCCTTTTGCATTCTTTTTGTTTCTTTTTGCATACGAGTGCAGAGTTTTTTTGGTTTGTTGCTTTCTGTTTTTGGATTTCATACTTATTATTCTTTGTAAAATTCATTCTGATAGTACTGTTATATTAAGGATAGCACTGTCGTCAGCTTTTCTGATAAAAAAATCGGGTGCGCTCTGCACCCGATTTTATCAGTCATTCAAATTGCTCAAATCCTGAAACGAGACAGGCACAGACTTATATATTTGCTGTGTCGGAAACGGAGGATTCGGGAAGGTAAACTACGCTTGAATCATTGCCACTGTCATACTTGTAGTCGGGCTGAATGAAGTAAACGATAAGTACCAGCAATACAAATATAATGCCTATAATCGTAGTAAGCTTGCCGAGCAGCTTGTCGATCTTTGTGCCCTTTTCCTTGCCAAAGAATGTCTCTGCGCCACCTGCGATGGAGCCGGACAAGCCGTGAGACTTACCGTGCTGCATAAGAACAGCTATTATAAGGAAAAGACCTGAAACCAACAAAAGACCAATCAAAATATAGTTAATCATCTTGTTTTACTTATACCCAAATGGGTTCCTTTCTTGTCGTTGTTTGCTTTATGTTAAGCTTTTTTAATAATCATTTTAAATGGTACAATAAACCATTATCCGCAAAGTACATATTATTTTATCACAAACAAACGAAAAAAGCAATAGGAAATTTCAAAAAACATAAAAATCTTTTAGCTCGTGGCTTTTTTGCCTTGACGATATACGGATTTTTTGACTTACTGCCTGTCGAGAATCTCCATTTCTACATGGAATACATCGCGGATATTTGCCTCTGGTGGAGAAATCTCAATTCTGCCCCAGCCATACTCCTTACCATCAAGGTTATCGTCTGGGTAGTTGACGCCGTTTACCATAAATTCCTTGCCCTCGCCACCGATAAGCTCGATTTTGGCATTTGCAGGCTCAATTACACGGCATACGAGGCGTCCACCCTTGTTTTCGATAGTGATGGTGTTGCCCTCCAGCTTAGGCTCCTGCTGACAGTGGAGCAAGAACTTCTTTGTGAAGCTTGCTTTTTTTGTTTCTATTTCGTCGTGTACTGTGAATGTACCATACTCGCCCTTTGTCGCATCGTAGGTCATTTCTCGTATCATTTTGTCGCATACATCGTCGTATGCAGGGAGAGTATCCACCTTCATATAGCATCCGTCGTCTCCCTCTCGATGCTCAAGCACATATGACATACGGTGCTTTTCAAAAATATCCTCGGCTCTTCTGGCAGTTGCATCAATCACCTTGCATCCACCGTCGCGCGTCATCTTCATTCCGTAGCGAGTATATATTTTTTCGTCGCCGCTCTCTATAAGAATACAGTTGTGCGCTATCGTTCTTATAGAGTACATATAGAATGGCTCTGAGCCGAAGAGATGGTATGAGCCCGAGTCGGAGGCAAGTATGCCCCTGTGGTATATCTGGAAGCTACCTGGCTCCATATGGTCGTGACCTACTCCGCCACACTCGTCTCCATACATGAAAACAAGCGTGTTCTTGTCCTTGTTGTTGTAGAAGGTCGCACCTGCAGGGAATGAGTAATACTTTGCCATCGGGAGTGCGGGCACCTCTTTAGGCTCTGTAATTCTGTTCCAAACAAGATGGACAGTCGGAGTGTACATTCCTTCGCCAAATCCACCATCGCGATAGTAGTCACGCCCCCTGTAGCGAGTGGGGAGCATATACTCGTCGACATAGTTGTCGAAATAGTATTTTCTGTAGTTTTCATTTCCTGTCAATGCGCCTGCAAGGAACATAGGCACAGTATAGGGATGCTCCATGGTATAGCCACCCTTGTCCTCGATAAACGCGTTGCCTATTCTGAGTGACTGTCCGTCGGGGCGTATCGTGTACAAAAGCCATTCCGCTATGTTTTCCGTATTTTCTGTGAATATGCGCTCTCCTGTCATTGAGAGGAAAATCAGTCCTACCCAGTAGATAAATGCGGTGCGATAGCTTCCGTAGTCTGTGCCGTCAAAGTGCATTCTGCAGTCGTTTGTTATGTTGTAAGTAGGCAGATACTTGTCAAAGAAAAATCCTGCACAATAGTCGTATATGTCGGGGCGCTCGTCGTAGACTGCGATAGAGAAGGACATAAGGTCGCGCAAAAGCTGAGCCTCGTTGTCGTGGCCATAGACGGCGTTTACCTCTCTCGGCTTATTCGCATAGGGGGGATAATTCATCTCAAGGTCGTTTGCGCTCTTTTCAATAATAGCTATCAGCTCCTCACGCTCATCAGCGGAAAGGCTGTCGTATAGCCAGTCGTAAACCTGAGACATCGTGAATATGTAGTGACCTGTCAGGCGTCCTCCTGACAATGGGAGCAGACTGCTGTCGTAATTGCGCATAACTCGTAGGGCGAGCTCCACGACCTCTCTTGCCTTTTTCTTGTCATCGTAAATGAGAGCCTCAAAGGCTCTCGCCTCTATCAAGTAGATGAGACGGGAGTTGTAGTAGCCTGTTTGTATATCGTTTTCAAACTGGTACACATCGCACTCACACAAGTATCTCCAAAGCTCATACGCGCGCTTGTTTTCGGGGTGCGAGAGGTTTTCCTTTATTCTCGGTATATCCTTTCTGCGAAGCATAAGGCGAGGGTGCTCTGCAGGGGGAGCTATTTTCGGTTTGTTGTATGGAGAGTTCAGCATTGTTTTGCTCCTTTTCTCAAATTCTTAAATAATTCGTGCAAAAAATGAATGCCCGCCTTGTAAAAATCAAGGCGCTTTTGTCTTCTTTATATGAACACAGCACAATTATATCACATTTCTTTTTTGTATGCAATAAGACTAATTTGAATAGATGCTCATGTTATTGTATAAATCGCTCATTTTTTGGATTTTACTATTGACTTTCAATAGGCTTTTTGTTAATATAAAGGCAGGAAAACTATGCACATAATTTCCGTTTTGAGAGGTTTTATGTCAGAGATAAAAAACATTCTTAGCGACTGCAATCCCGTAGAGAATTTTGTCAAATCGGGGTTTTGCAAATATCGTCAGGGCTTCCGCTGGGAGCGCAATTGTGACAACGACAGCCTTTACTATATAAATTCGGGTAAGATAAGCTTTACGCTCGACACCTGTGAATTTATCGCTCACAAGGGCGAGGTTGTCCTGCTTTCAAAAAATCAGCACGCAATGCTCAAAAATTCCTCAGACGAGGAGGCAGAGCTGTTTTATATCGCCTTTTATATGAAGGACGGACACTCTGTCGGCGAGCTTGGGATAGATATGCACTCGCGAGGTGGCGAGGGCGGCTACCGACACAGATTTATAGACATAAACGATGCATACCTTTCGGGTGCGCCCGCCTCTTTTATAAAGGCAGAGGCGATGTTTTTGGAGCTCCTTTATCAGCTTGTTACGGACAAGCTCTCCTCTGACAAAAAATTTGAGACCGACCTCCGCATCAGCAAGCTGGTGGAGCATATAAACATAAACTACTACAAGAAAATCTCCATAGACGAGCTTTGCCGTATGAGTGGATATTCCGTCTCTCACCTGCGCCGGCTTTTCGTTGGCGAATACGGGGTATCGCCTCATCAGTATTTAATAAGCAGAAGAATAGTTATGTCGAAGGAATTACTCTGCGAGCACCCCGAAAAGAGCGTGGAGGAAATCGCCGAGCTTGTCGGAATGTGCGACACTGCATACTTTTGCAGAATGTTCAAGGCAAATGTGGGTGTCTCACCCAAGAAGTTCAGGGACAAGCTTGCAGGTGATGAGTAAAAATACTCTGAAAAGGTCATTCTGCGTCACCTGACTTGTCAATAACCAAGAGAACGAAAAATAAAGCTTTGAAAGGACAAAGAGGACAAAGAAATGAAGGCTCTCGTAACTACTCCACAAGGTCCCATTTTTGATACATTTTTTACTCAGAAAAATCGCACGCTTGCCGAAGAATTCGGAGAAGTGGTGTGGAATGAAAGTGAAGCTCAGTTTACCGAGGAGGAGCTGAAGCAAAAAATAAAGGACTGCGATGTTTATGTGACTACATGGGGTGCGCATCCCCTTGATAGCGCTCTGCTCGACTGCGCTCCAAATCTCAAGCTCCTTTGCCACCTCTGTGGCACTGTCGTTCCCGTCGTAAGTGACGAGATGTGGGAGAGAGGGATAAAAGTCATTTCAGGAAACGAATATTTTGCCCGTTCGGTCGCCGAGGCTGCCCTTGCCTATATGCTCAGCGGTCTTCGCAGAATACCCCTTTTCACAAACAGAATAAGGAACGAGGGCGTGTGGAGAGCAAACGGCGATAAATCAGAGGGCTTGTTCTATAAAACAGTGGGTATAGTCAGCTATGGCGCTATAGCAAAGCACCTTGTCAAAATGCTCAAAATGTTTGATGTTAAGATACTTGCCTACGATATAGTGGATATTCCTGAAGAGGATAAGGAAAAATATAATATAACACAATGCTCGCTTGAAGAGGTGTTTGCAAGCTCTGACATAGTTTCGGTGCATACACCACTAAACGACCACACCTATCATCTCATTGACGACCACCTTTTGTCGCTTTTGCGACGTGACGCCTTGTTTATCAACACCGCACGTGGAGGCGTTGTCGACCAGATAGCCCTTACCTCGCATCTTGCAAAGGGGAATTTCTACGCCTACCTTGATGTTTTGGAAAAGGAGCCTATCGACATAGACGACCCGCTTCGCACACTGCCAAATGCGTTTATAATGCCTCATATGGGCGGACCTACGCCGGATATGCGACAGTACATAACATGCGACCTCTTGGCAGAAAGCTACGGCTTCATTCACGAGGGCAAGCCACTCGTAAACGAGATAATGCGCTCTCGTGCTGTACAGATGTCGAAAAGGTAAGAATAGTATAAGGATATGAGGGGGGCGTTTTGCAAAAAGCCCCCCTCAAGCTCCCCTCTAAGCTCCCCTCCAAAAGCCCTTGCAAAAGGGGGGTATGATTTTTGGAAAGAGATTATAAAAAAAGCAGAGAACGTTTTGTTCTCTGCTTTTTTATTGCTTTGCATTAAAGCTTGTAGATCATATTTGTCTTTGAATTTTTGATTGCGGCGTTTACTATGAGGTCACAGCTACGGAGCGACAGGTCGTTTACAGACGCGAGCTTCGTGCCTATTGCAAGCAGAGTTTCCTCTGAAGGCATGGGCAGGTCTGCGTAGTCCTTCGCATTTATCTGCGTAGAGTTGGTTATCATAGCGCAATATCTTTCATAAAGAATAGATGAAAGCACCGCGTATACTCCGTAGAGCATCTTCGCATCCATCTCGCGATCTCCCTCGTAGTCGAGGTAGTTCAGCTTGTTGTTGGTGCTTATGTAGCGTATCTTCGGGAACTGTGACGCGAGGTAAAGACCACAAATAAAGCGTCTTCCGTCAGACTTTGCAGGAACTCTCTTTATAAAGAGCATATTCTTGTTCTTCTGCATAAGAGAGGGAATTCTCGGTATAATAAACTGTCCCTTACGGTTTGGAACGGGGAACTTGATTCTTCCTCCGCTGATGCTGGAGGGGGTGATGAGAGGGAGAGTATCCTCTGAGTAGGTGTCGCGCACAAGCTCAGGGTATCTCGACTCAAGCGTGAGACCTGTCTTCATCTTCAGTCCGAGAGAGGAAAGGGTAGCAGGCTGTGAGCTTACGTAATTGTATATCTCAAGCTCATCCTCGCTCTTGATGAGGAGTATGCTCTTGTCCTCGCCACGTACTATCGTGTTGTAGTCGAGGGGAGGAAGCACTCTCACGTTTTCGTCAGTTCCGTAGTCGTAGGAGGCGGAAAGCGTTATCTTCTCGCACTGGGGCGCATTTCTCCACTTGAATATCATGGACTTGCGCAAAATGTCGGCGTCATATTTCCCCTTCGGCTTCTTTGTAAACATATGAAGTCTTTCAAGAGAGAGTGTAGCGAGCATCTTGCGACGGAATTTTGCAAGATATGCTCCGTATGCTGTCTGTATGGGGAGGAGGGAGCACATCTGTCCGCCCTCTGTGAGCATTACAGCGCCGAGCATAGCAAAGAGGGCGGAGGCCTCTGTGTCGGAGGTGCATATATCCTCAAATGCAGCAGCCTCAGGGCTTGATTTTTCAAGCTGCTCCTCGGGAGGATTCATTACTACAAGGTCGTATTTCTGCATGTTCTCGCTGAAAAGCGAAATGCGATAGGAATCTACGCAAGCAGTAAGGAAGCTCTCCTCGTGAATTGTGTAGATAAGCTTGATGCCATACTCACGACGGCACATCTTTCTTATCGCCTCAAGGCTCTTTTTGAGCATAGGCGTGAATTCACTATTGTTCTCGTAGCAGTCGAGGTGTATCTCCTTTGTAACATCATACATATCACGGCATATCTTTTCTACGATAGCAGCGCTGAGTATGCCTGTGCCTGCGCCTGCATCAAGCACATAGATGACCTCTTTTGAGGGGATATCACACAGCTTTGCCATAAGACGCGCCGCATCCTTCTTGGTAAACGTGCGTCCCAAGCGTATATTTTCTGTCTTGGATTTCTCTCTTATAACTTTGTTTGTGTTTCTTACGGCAAGATTAAGCATTTTGTTCCTTGCTCCTTTCTTTGTCTGCCTAATTATAACATACTTTTTCTGTCAAAACAAGGGTTTTTGCACAATTTGAAAATATATTTTATATATTTTTGCTCTTTTTTCTTGCACAGTGCAGAATTTTGTGATATAATGCATACGTATAACTATGTCTGAATTGTATGAATGATGGCGAAAACCGTATTTTTTTGGAGATTACCTGATGAGTGGCAAAAACAAAAGTAAGATAAAAATACTTCACGCGGGCGATATTCACCTTGATTCCGCCTTTTCTCGCTTTGGCGTTGCCACAGGTGAGGCAAGGCGACGCGAGCTCCGCGCTATTTTTACGGAAATGATACAGTACACTCGCTCGTCAGGAGTGGATATATTGCTTTTGTCGGGAGATATATTTGATGGCGAGTGCTCGACGCCTGACACGCTCGAAATGCTTGTGCGTGAGCTTGCGTCATGTCGTGCCGAGGTGTTTATTAGCCCCGGAAACCACGACCCCTACAAGAGTGCGAGCATCTACGCCTCTCCTCGCTTTTCGGAAAATGTGCACATTTTCTCGAACGAGCAGCTTTCCTCTTTTGCGCTTGAAGAGCTTAACACTACGGTCTACGGCTGGGCGTTTACAGACATTTCTCACACCTTTTCCCCTCTCGCAGGCAAGCGAGTGGACGATGAGCGCAGGATAAACCTCGTGTGTGGTCACTGTGACACGCAGTCGCCTATTTCTTCATACTGTCCTGTCAGCGAGTCGGATATATCTGCATTTGGAGCGGATTATGTCGCCTTCTCGCATATACACAACACCCCCGAAATCAAAAAGGTGAAAAACACCACCTACGCCTACAGCGGATTTCTTGAGAGCCGCAGCTTTGATGAAAAGGGGCAGGGTGGAGCCTGGCTTGTCGAGATAGAAAAGGCAGACGGAGAGTGCAGACTTGACTGCCGCCGTCTTAACTTTGGCAGACGCCGTCACGAAATAGTAACAGTCGACATAACAGGTGCGCACGACATCGCATCAGCTTCAGGGAAAATTCAGTCATCGCTTTCGCACCTTGTCAATATTCCTCAATGCTGTGTAAGGGTTGTTCTTACAGGCGAGGTCGGAGAAAGCCTTTCTCTTGGAGAATTGAACAAAAAGAGCTTCGGTATTGAGGAGCTTGAAATACGAAACAATACTGTTCCTACCTACAATTCAGGCGCTCTTATGGCTGATATGACACTCAAGGGCGAGCTTTACAGGTATTTGTTGCCTCGTCTTACAGAGGGCACGCCTGAGGAGCGAGAGATTGCCGCACAGGCACTTCGCATAGGACTCGCCTCGCTTGACGGCAGAGATTTTACCTCTGAGGGCGAGATATAAGGGAGCATCACGACATACAAGAACTAAATGGAGATAGAAATGAGAAGATTAACGGCAACATTATCGATTATTATACTTGTCGCACTTGTCCTTTTGTGCACAGGCTGTCAGGGAGACAGTATAGAGGTTATAAAAACTCCCGATAAGTGTGTGTTCTACATAGGCGAGGTCATCGACGTGACGGGCGGACAGTTAAGAGTGGTGCTCGGCGGCGAGGAAAAGATTGTCGATATGACAGCCGATATGATATCGTACTGCATTGACGAGGAAAATTTGAGCGATATAATCTTTGAGGGAGATGAAATGACCTCATCGGGGAAAAAGGCAGTCACACTCTCGTATTCGGGCATGTATGCGAAGTACTACATATATGTCGGCGATGATGCAGACAACTATCGCGCTCATTGCTATTCACGCCTTGACGAGCTTTCACGAGATGAGCTTGCAGACGATGCCTCTCTTACGGTTATCGCAGACGCAAAGATGAAAATATCCTCCCTCGCCACACTTGATGAAATCAAGTCGGTGTTTGCAGTGGCTGAAGCCTTTGTCGAGGAGTATTACTCCATCAAGGTGTGCGAGGACGCGAGAGACACTCGTGAGGAGGTAGTCGAAAAGGCTATTGCCGAGCTCGACCTCTCCGTATTTTCTATGGACCATAAGGAGCAGATTGAGGCGAATATAAAAAAGCTCCGCGAGGACATAGCAGTCTCCGAGACCAAGGACGAGATAGATGCGCTTTACTCCGCATTTGAAAAGAAAATAGATGGAATGCGCTCTCATGGGGCAAACGAATTTATTTCAGCTCTTGAAAAGCGCTTTGCCGACGAGTACGAGATAAAGAAGAATTACTACACAGAGGAGCAGTACACAGCGCTTGTGCGCCTGTTTATCGAGTATGAATCCATTATAAGAGAAAAGGATTCTCTTGATGGTATGAAGGCGACAGAAACTCTGCTTTTCGACATCAAGCTCCCTGATATGCCTGATATAGTGGCTACTATTTACGATGACTGTAACGAGCTCGCAGAGAGTGGTGTGGTATTTACTCTTCACAAGGGCGCAATAGACGATATAAGCAAGGCGATAATCGAATTCGTCAAGCGAATAGACGGCGTGACGGTCGAGGATGTAAACCGCGATGACAGAATTGATGTGCGCGATGTTGTGTTTAGCGATAGCTACAAGGCGCTCCCGTCAGTCCTGGCGCTCGACAAATTCAGAGAGGGGAGCGTGCTTGAGGCTACAGACTCGCTTATAGACGAGTATGAAACCTTGAAGAAGGCAAACGAGGAAGCACCCAAGGTAATATCCGCTATTACCGCTATAGGCAAGGTAAATCTCGGTAGCGAAAATAGTATAAAGGCGGCAAGAAAGGCGTTTTCCGAGTGGAGCGAAAAGTACTCCGTTGATGCGGATAATGCAAACATAGAGCTTATCACAAATTACGACGCGCTTGTAGCGGCAGAAAAGACTTTTGACGGCATGCCTGCAAGGGCAAAGACCGATGCGCTCTCGATCCGTGACTGGATAGACGATATTGAAGAAAACGGAATAATTTATTCCAACGGCAAAAAGGGCATCGGCGACGACCTCGTATCAGCCGAGGAGGAATACGCCGAGTGGATAGATACATACGGCGCACAGTTTGCCACCCAGCATATAAACACCTCTTCTAAGGACTATATTAAAAAGCTCGCCGACATAAGAGCAAAATATGACGCTCTTGTGTCAGAGGCGAAAGCAATTCTCGATGCGATAGCAGAGCTTTACGAGTATGCCGACGGTCTTGAGCTCGATGAAAATTACAACAAGATGCTCGACGAGATGAATGACACAAAGGCCAAAATCAAGGCATCTTACGATGCTTTTGTGAAGAACAACAAGGGTTCATACGATGTTGTCGCGGCATATAACGACATAGATGACGGAATTGACCTTCGAGTATATCTGGCAAATGTCAGATCCTGCATTGGCGCCTTGAAAACGGAGTCATATAAGTATGTCGCAATGCTATCAGAGACATCGGACAAGGATAAGATAACCGCTATTGCCAGCGAGGGCGAGACAGCTCTTGCCTCGTTGAGCTATGACTACGACCTTAACAGATACGAAAACATCAAGGCATTAGAGAAAAAGAAGGATGACTACATCGACAAGATAAAAAGCAAATACGAGGCTTTGGCTGACTGACAAGGCTTTGACTACCAAGCTTAATTATTAAATACATATAACACGACACCGATCGTGCCGCGTGGTACGGTCGGTGGAACTATGTGTAAAAGCAGATAACCCATATTAAACAGTAAAAAATAAATAAAAAATATATATTTTTTCAGGAGAAAAACCATGCAAATTCTTTTAAGCTTATCAATTGCACTTATGGCAGGATTGCTTCTTTCCCGTGTGGCAAAGAAATTGGCTCTGCCTGCAGTTACCGCATATCTCGTTGCGGGAATTCTCGTAGGTCCTTACATTATCGGTGCTCTCGGTGTCGAGGGAATAGGATTTACCAGTATGCACGATGTCGAAAGATATTCTCTTCTTTGCGACATAGCGCTCGGATTTATCGCTTTCTCGATAGGAAATGAGTTCCGTCTCTCACAGCTCAAGAAGATAGGAAAGCAGGCTACCATTATCGGTATTTTCCAGGCAGTCGTAGCTACTCTCTTGGTTGACGCCGCTCTTATCGGAATGCACTTCCTTATGCCCGACAAGCTCTCACTTGAGGCGGCTATAGTTCTCGGCGCAGTCGCATCTGCTACCGCCCCTGCCGCTACTCTCATGGTAGTTCGTCAGTACAAGGCAAAGGGACCTCTTACCGACATACTCCTCCCTGTCGTTGCTCTTGACGATGCCGTAGGACTTATGATATTCGCTATTTCCTTTGGTATTGCAAAGGCGCTTGGCGTGGGAAAGGTAGACATTAAGTCCGTACTTATCGAGCCCTTGCTTGAAGTAATCTTCTCACTCGTGCTCGGCACAGTAATGGGACTGCTCTTTAACTACTTTGAGAAATTCTTCCATTCAAATTCAAAGAGACTTTCCATGTCCGTTACATTCGTATTGCTGACTGTAGGTATCTCAATGCTCAAGTTTGAGATATTCGGAGTTCACGTAGCATTCTCATCCTTGCTCGTTTGTATGATGCTCGGTACTATATTCTGCAATGTGTGCGACTTCTCTGAGGAGCTTATGGCAAGAGTCGACCGTTGGACAGCGCCGCTCTTCGTGCTCTTCTTCGTGCTCAGTGGTGCAGAGCTTGAGCTCTCCGTATTCGGAGATATTGCTATCGTTGTGATAGGTATTGTTTACATTATCGCTCGCTCTGCAGGTAAGTATGCAGGATCTTATGCAAGTGCCCGATTCACAGGATGCGACGACACTATAGTTAAGTATCTCGGTGTTACACTCTTGCCTCAGGCAGGCGTTGCGCTCGGTATGGCTATGAAGGCGTCTGCGCTTGGCGAAACAGGTATGATAGTATCAAACATCACCTTGTTCGCAGTTCTCGTTTACGAGCTCTTTGGCCCTATGTGCACCAAGCTTGCGCTTCTCAAGGCTGGCGAAATTCAGCCCGAAGGAAAAACGAGCTCTCGCGGAAAGATCCACTTCCCGCATTTCAATCGTCACGCAGATCACACAGACGAAGCAAAATAATTTCATATTCTTTGAGGTAATTTATATTCTTTACACTTTTTTGTTGAAAAAATGTAAAGACTTTGGTATAATATAATTGTTTGTTATTAAAAACAGGGAAGTGATGGCTATGGCAAAAATAGGCTTTGATAATGATAAATACGTCAGATTGCAGTCTGAGAAGATAAGAGAGAGAATTTCACAGTTTGGTGGAAAGCTCTATCTTGAATTTGGGGGAAAGCTTTTTGACGACTACCACGCTTCACGCGTGTTGCCCGGCTTCAAGCCGGACAGTAAGCTACAGATGCTTCTGGAGCTTAAGAGCGAAGCGGAGATAGTAATAGTTATAAATGCCTCTGATATTGAGAAAAACAAAGTCCGTGGTGACCTCGGAATTACCTATGACCTTGACGTATTGCGCCTTATCGATGCCTTCGGTAGCGTAGGGCTCTATGTCGGTAGCGTGGTGCTTACCCGATTCGCTCAGCAGGCGGCGGCTATAAAGTTCCAGCAGAGACTTGAGAGCCTGGGCGTAAAGGTGTTCCGTCACTACACTATCCCTGGATACCCCTCTGATATAGAAACCATAGTAAGCGAAAACGGCTATGGTAAAAACGAATATATCGAAACCTCGCGCAAGCTCGTTATCGTTACAGCCCCTGGCCCGGGTAGTGGAAAAATGGCAGTATGCCTTTCACAGCTTTACCACGAAAACCTGCGAGGCATCAAGTCGGGCTATGCTAAGTTTGAGACCTTCCCTATATGGAATATGCCTCTCAAGCACGCCGTAAACCTCGCATACGAGGCGGCGACAGCGGACCTCAACGACGTAAATATGATAGACCCCTTCCACCTTGAAGCATACGGAACAACTACAGTAAACTACAACCGCGATGTTGAGATTTTCCCCGTAGTTGATGCGATGTTCAAGAAGATATACGGCTCCTCTCCCTATAAATCGCCGACAGATATGGGCGTAAATATGGTAGGAAACTGTATAGTCGATGATGCACTTGTCAGCAAGGCGTCGCGTATGGAGATAATCCGTCGCTATTACATCGCCCTTTGTGGACAAAAGGAGGGCTTGGTATCGAACGACGTCGTGTTTAAGCTGGAATTGCTTATGAAGCAGCTTGGCACCACACCTGATGACCGTCCCGTTATCGCAAGAGCAAACGAAAAGGCAGAATTGACAAATTCTCCCGCTACTGCGATAGAGCTTGCCGATGGCAGAATTGTAACAGGCAAGACGTCAGCGCTTCTCGGCGCATCTGCCGCATTGCTCCTCAACTCGCTTAAGGCGCTTGCAGGAATAGACGACAACACACACCTTATCGCTCCCGAAATCATAGAGCCTATACAGCACCTGAAGGTAGACCACCTCGGAAATCACAATCCCCGTCTGCACACAGACGAGATACTTATTGCGCTTTCCATTTGTGCGGCTACCGACCCTATTGCCGAGCTCGCTATGCAGCAGCTTGAAAAGCTTCGTGGCTGTGAGGCGCACTCCTCTGTCATTTTGGCACAGATAGATGAAAAAACCTTCAAAAAGCTTGGAGTGAATATTACCTGCGAGCCGAAATATCAGACCAAAAAGCTCTATCACGCACCTAACTGATTTTATAAAGTTCGATAAACAGCACCAAAACAAATAAAACGACAAAAACAAAATAAAAAGGCTATTACGCTTGATTTTTCAAACGTGATAGCCTTTTTTGTAAATAAATGTTGTCATTTGTCCTTTTTCCAGAACCTCTCAAATAGAGCGGAAAGTGAACGAATGTCACCTGTATATTTAAGTGAGTGCCAGTGCTCAGGCAGAATTTTTCTATACACTTGCTCGCGAAGTCTGTCGTCTATGAGGAGCAAGACGCCTCTGTCCTCGTCACGACGAATAACTCGTCCCGCCGCCTGAAGCACCCGGTTCATTCCCGGGTATATATAGGCATACTCGTGCCCTGCCTCATATAACTGCTGATAGTACTCGCGCATTGCCTCTCGCTCAGGAGTAGGCGTCGGCATTCCCGCTCCTATTATTACAGCGCCGATAAGCTTGTCGCCTGCAAGGTCGATGCCCTCTGAATAAATTCCTCCCATAACGCAGAATGCGACCAGGGTGTCGTCTGCGCCCTCCTTGAACATAGCGAGGAATTCTGTGCGCTCGCGTTGTGTCATGCACTGCTTCTGGGTTATGGTTTTTAATTTCGGGTATCGCACGCTGAAACATTTCGACAGGCTCTCCATATACGAGAATGAGGGGCAGAATACCATATAGTTGCCTGCTCTTGAACTGACAGTCGCATATATGGCGTCGCATATTACAGGGGCGTTTGCCTCTCTGTCGTTATAGCGTGCGCTCACACTGTCGAGCACTGCAATACACAAATTTTCCCGCTCGAACGGCGATGGTATCTCCACGCTTTGAGAGCTTCGTGTGTCGGTCAGCTGAGCATTGTAATATTCGGAGGGCTGTAGTGTCGCAGAAAACATTACAGCGCCCTTTCCGCGCGAAAGTCGGTTGCTTATTATACTGCTCGGGTCAATGCAGAGCAGCTTAAGAGTTATTTCGTGCTCGACAATTTGTATTATAGTGTTGAATTTCCTGTCATATATTGCGCAAATGTCAACAAAAGTTCGCATTTTGTCGAGGAACTCACGTAGATAATTGTATTCCTCACGCGAAAAATCTGCACGCCTAGCAAAGTAAGCACGCTCACATTTCTGCTTGAGTGAGGCAAAAAACTGATGCAGTCCTGATGGTAATTCGCTCTCGCATACGCCCCCAACACGCTCGCCTGACAAGGATATTTTCATGTCCTGCTTGCATAAGGGGTAGAGAAGCTCTGCAAACTTGTGGCACGCATCGTTAAGAATGTTGAAAAGTCCCTCGTGCCCTTCGAAAAGCTTTCTCGCCTGCTTCAATTCGGTGAGCGTTATCTTTGAGGAATATCCCTCGCGTATGCGGTCAGGGAGGTTGTGCGCCTCGTCGATGAGGAAGAAGTAGTCTCCACCTCTGTCAAAGTATCTTCGCAGATACGCCTTTGAGTCGAAAAGGTAGTTATAGTCGCAGATTATCACATCGCACATCATACTGTAGTTGAGGCTTAATTCGTGCGGGCACACCTCGTATCTCTGTGCTACTGCTTGTATTTGCTTTTTGTCTATAGTGGATAAGTCAAGAGATAAAAGCTCTGCACATGCGTCTGTCATCTGCTCGTGCGAGAAAAATCTCTTGCTACACTCAAGACCACGACGGCATAGAGTGCCACTTTGGCAGATGCGCTCCTTTGAGGAAATGATGACGGAGTTTATTTTTGCGCCACTTTCTCGCATTTTTTGAAGAGTTTGTGCCGCCGCAAGTGCGGTAGTGCCCTTTGGCGTGAGGTAAAATACCTTACTGCACTCTCCCTCGCCCATCGCTCGTACAGCGGGGTAGAGCACAGACACGGTTTTACCTGTGCCTGTCGGCGCACACGCCGTTATTACCTTGCCTCGCTTGACGGCAGAGTAACAGCAGGACATAAACTCCTTCTGACCTGCTCTCACGGCAGGGTATGGAAATTTCAATGCCTTCATTGTAGGAAGTCTTTTGCGCACTCTGTCTATCTCTGATTGCGCATTATTGCGAAAGCTCGACAAAAGACGGGAGAAAAACTTTTCAAGAGAAGATTTTGTCGGCTTTTCACTTAAAATATCGTATTCTCCGCTTTCGTAGTTACAGCAGATTATACGTAGGCTGAGCCGGTCCCTTTTGTTTGCCTCGCCGTATATATATGCGGCGCAAAACGCCCTCGCCCTCATGTGTTTTTTCACACGAGGTGGCAGGGAATGAGTGTCGGCATCACACAGAAACAAAAACGTCAGCTCTTCTGCATCGGGCGTCTGCTCTATTTTGTCTGCGCTTGCCGTTATTTTCAGCTTGTAGTCATCACATTCGGCAGTATAGGAAAACGAAATTTCCTCTCCTGCACAGCCATGCTCCGACCTTGTATGAGTGTCTGCGGCAAAAACGGAATACTGCTGATGGTCATTTGCCGTTGACGTGTCGAGGGCAGTAACGATAAGCTCGTCGCAGAAAACGTTTATGCAGTTGTCTTCAATAGAGTATTTCATTTTCGCCCTCCTTATATTTTATAGATATTTTCTATGTAAAATTTTATCATACGGCGCAAAAAAAGTCAATATAATGCGACTCCCTTATTGACTTTGGCGCAAAATTTGTGTATAATCACTCGTGTTTGATAAAAGCGATAAGAGGTTATGTATGAACAAGAAGATATTTTCGGCAAACAGCTTGATGCTGCTCTTGGCGGCGGCGATATGGGGTATAGCATTCGTTGCGCAGTCAGCCGCAATGGACGATGTGCAGCCCTTTACCTTCAACTGCACGAGAAATTTCCTCGGTGGAGCAGTCCTTATCCCTTGCATATTTTTGCTTGATAAAATAAACAAGACGGGCAGAAAGTCGCTTTCGCTCAATCGCGCAGAGCTTGTCGGTGGTATTGTGTGTGGTATCGTGCTTGGAGTGGCGTCATCTCTCCAGCAATACGGCATCGCACTCGGCTCTACGGCAGGCAAGGCGGCGTTTATCACCTCGCTTTACGTAGTGCTCGTGCCTGTGCTTTCCGTCTTCGGAGGTAAAAAAATAGACGCTCGCGTCTGGCTCGGCGTTTTTATGGCGCTTGGCGGAGTTGCCCTGATTTCTATTAACTTCAGCGAGGGCTTTTCGGTAGGTATCGGTGACTTGCTCGTGCTTATATGCGCCGTCTGCTTTGCATTCCATATCATCGTTATAGATAAGTTTTCGACAGGCACAGACGGCGTGCGTATGTCGATGGTACAGTTTTTTGTCGCTTCTCTTGTAAATTTGCCTGGAATGCTCATATTTGATCGTCCCGAGATTCCCTCTGTAATGAACGCCTGGCTCCCTATCGCATATGCAGGATTTCTGTCTTGCGGCGTGGCGTACACTCTGCAGATAGTAGGACAGAAAAAATGCCACCCCGTAGCCGCTACCGCTATCCTCAGCCTTGAGTCCGTTTTTGGTGCTGTAGGTGGCGCTATAATACTTGGCGTGATAGGCGGAAGTGAGGCAGACCTCATGAAGTGGTATCAGATAATCGGATGCGTCATAGTCTTTGCGGCTGTAATGATTACACAGCTGTTTGTATCGCCGAAAGAGGAATAATGTAAATAAATGTTTGCAAAAAAGTGGAAATGGCAGAGCCATTTCCACTTTTTCTGTTTCTTTTGTATATTTGCAAGTCAGCATTTTGATATTGTTTTTTTGCCTTTACTTTAGAGGCCAAGTCCCGCCGCGCCGATAATTCCCGCATCGTTGCCAAGCTCGGCTATCTTTATCTGTGTTTTTGTGGCGAGTGAGCGAGTGTACTGCTCGTGCGAGATTATCTTCATTATAGGACCGAGGAGATTGTCTCCCTCACCGCATACTCCACCACCGATGGAGAGTACATCGGGCTGGAACGTGTTTATCATATTTGTGATACCGCAAGCGAGATAATAGATATATTCTCCTACCACCTCACGACCGCAGATGTCGCCCGCCTTTTGAGCATTGAATGCAGTGCGCGCGTTCACTCTGCCTCTTTCGTCTTCTTCCTTTACCATCAGCGACTCGATACCGAGTGTACGGCACTGTCTTATCTTTTCCTTTGTCATTTTGACGAGTCCCGTTGCAGAGCTGTATGCCTCCCAGCAGCCTCGTCTTCCGCAGGAGCAGAGTCTGCCACCAAACTCGATAACAGTATGACCGAGCTCGCCTGCAGCGCCGTTTGCGCCTACGTATATTTTCTTGTTGATGATAATTCCACCACCGACGCCTGTGCCTAGCGTTATCATTATAGAGTTGTTCGTGCCCTTTGCCGCACCGATGAGCGCCTCTGCAAGTGCCGCCGCATTAGCGTCGTTTTCCACGTATATCTTTTCAATGTTCAGGTATTTACGGAATATCTGCGCAATGGGGAAGTTGTGAAAATGCAGATTGTTTGCATACACTATAACTCCGTTTTCCCTGTCTACAGAGCCAGGGCAGGCTATTCCTGCAAAGGAAATGTCCTTTTCAGTGAGCGAGAGGCTGTCCATCAGCTTTTTTGTGAGCTTTGCCATATCCTTGATAATAAGCTCACCGTCTCTGTTTGAAAACGTAGGGACTGTGCCCTTTGTCACTATCTTCAGGCTCTCGTCTACTATTCCTACGGCGATATTCGTGCCGCCGAGGTCTATACCTATCGAATACATAAATTTCTCCTTGTGAGGTCTTTGTTGTAAATATTATAAACCATTTAATTATCTCTGTCAATATTTATAATGCTCGCTTATCACTCAAAAATTACTTTTTTCATTATAAGAGCACTTTTTTGCTTATATCCTTGATATCCTGTAAAAAAAGTGCTAAAATAAGTGTATAAAGCAAAAGATAAGTGTCAGGAGATAATAAAAATGAAGATATTGCTCGGAATGAGCGGAGGTCTTGACAGCACCTACGCCGCCCGCGCTCTCATAGAACAGGGACATGAGGTCGTTGGAGGCGCACTCGTTATGCATCAGTATACCGAGGTGGGGGAGGCGCAGAAGGCGGCAGACTCGCTTGGCATACCTCTTGAGGTAATAGATTGCAGAGAACGCTTTAAAAATATCGTAATAGACGACTTTGCCGCGCAATACCTGCGCGCAAGGACGCCAAATCCGTGTATTATATGCAATTCCGATGTCAAAATGCGAGCTCTCTATGAATTTGCGATGGAAAATGGCTTTGATAAGATAGCGACAGGGCATTATGCTGACGTGGTGAAAACGCCCTCGTCATATGCCATAAAAAGAGGTCACGATTTGAAAAAGGATCAGAGCTATATGCTCTGGAGAGTATCGACGGATATACTTGAACGGCTTGTTCTCCCGCTTTCACATATGAAAAAGAGCGATATAAGGGAAGAGGCGACAAGAATATCGTTGCACGCATCCGACAAGGAGGAAAGTCAGGAGATATGCTTTATCCCCGACAATGATTACCCCACCTATATCGAAGAAAACTATGGAAAATGCGAGCGGGGACACTTTGTTTCCGAGGACGGAAAAATACTTGGCGAGCATAAGGGAATACTGCACTATACAGTAGGTCAGCGCAGAGGTCTCGGCGTTGCCGCAGGAGAGAGAATGTTCATTACGAAAATGGATGCTGATACTAATACTATCACTCTTTCGCAAAAGGGACACGGACACAAACAGAGCTTTGAAATTTCCGACCTCGTCTTTACAGGGATGGAGAAAATGACAGAGGGAAGTATCACGCTTGACGTGAAAATACGCTACCTCGCCCCCTTGTGTCGTGCAGAGGTCGCCTTTGAGGGTGAGCGCGCCAGGGTGCGCTTTTTAGAGGACGCAAAACTGGTCACTCCCGGGCAGTCAGCGGTATTTTATCGTGATGATGTCGTCATGTTCGGTGGGTTTATAGACTGACTTTGTGAACAAAGTGAAACCGAAAACACGCCTTTTTGACTAAAAAACAACCCAAAAACACGAAAAAAACGAAATTTGTGCAAAAAGTCATAATGTAGAAAAAAGCGCCGCACTTTTGTGCATATTGCACATAACAAAAAATAATAATTTATTAGAGTAACAAACGAAAAAAGGTAAAATAAATTTACCATAATGCAGAAAACGGCATAAAATATGTCTAAAAAAGCCTATTTTATAACGAAAAATGCGAGTAAATTTATTTTACCCTTTTTGTTTTGTAAGTAAAAATACACGTAAACTAAAGTTTACAAGACTAAAAAACTCAAAAAAAGACATGCTTTTGCAGCTGACGATGGCGTGGCAAAATGCTTATTTTACAATTTATGGAAACTCCAAATGCTTGACTTTTTATATAATTTATGATATTATGGTACTTACTAAAAATGGCGATATATGCCGTTTTGACCATATTGTGATATTCGAATGATTTTTTCGGTGTTGCGATGTGGCTTTGCGGCGTCTGATTTCTTTCATTTTTATTATATTTTTAATTCATTATGCTTTTAAAAACAGTTAAGATCTATCAGGAGGAAACAAACATGAGAAAACCGAAGCTGACAAGAATTACGGCTATGATGCTTGCTCTCGTTATGGCGTTTGGTGTGTTCTTGGTGATGCCGCAGAGCGCTTCTGCAGCGGAGAGCACATCTAACAATTCGTCACAGGCGCTGGCTAGCGTTCTTAATTCCGATTCGTATGCCGACTACAGCGCAAGGTACACAAAGCAGAAGAAGGGTACTGAAGAAATCGTTATGAACATATTCGATTTCCAGATCGACCCCAATACCTTGAAGGCTGATGAGGTTTACGTTGCGTCAGAGATTCCCGAAATGCAGGGAGTTGAGGGTGCGGATCAGTCCATCTACATGCCCGACCACGGACAGGTGAGCTGGACGTTCACAATTACAGAGGAGCAGAGAGGTATGTATGCCCTCGTGTTCGAGTACTACCCTATAGTTGACAACGTGTCCACTATAGAGCGTATGCTTTACATCGATGGAGCAGTTCCTTTCTCTGAAGCTCGTTCACTTGCATTCTCAAAGGTCTGGAAATACTACTATGATGAGCAGACCACCGATGAGGCAGGCAACCCCATAACAGAGAGAGTATACGACTATATCATTGATGAAAACGGCAAGCGCGGTTTCAGACAGGACATAAACGGAAACGACCTCCGTTACAATATTGAGCAGACTCCCGAATGGCGTACCTACTACTGCATTGACGTCGACGGATACTATTCCGATCCGTTTGAGTTCTATCTTTCTGCAGGTGAGCACACCATTACACTTGAGGGTGTAAGAGAGTCGCTCGTGCTTAAGTCCATCAAGTTTGTTCCTGTTCCTGACATCCTTACATATGAGGAATACAGAGCACAGTTCGCAGACGCAAAGCCTGCTGAGGGCGAGGTAATTCGCATCGAGGCTGAGCTTCCCAACGCTGTGTCCGATAACGCTATTTCTCCTACAAACGATCGTTCCTCCTCCATAAACTCCCCCAACGTTCCTGATGCTCAGCTTTACAATGTAATCGGTGCAAACAGCTACAGCACAGTCGGACAGTGGGCAAACTATGAATTCACAGTTACAGACACAGGCCTTTACGACATTGTGTTCAGATATCGCCAGAACTCACTTGAGGGTATGTTCGTCAGCCGTGTTATCAAGATCTGGAGTAGTGACGGAATGTACGGACTTCCCGACGGAACACCTACAGTTCCCTTTGAAGAGGCAAACGGAATACGCTTTGACTTCTCGAAGGACTGGCAGGTTTCTGCAATGGGTGACGGTGAGACCACCTACCAGCTGTACTTCAAGGAGGGCGTTGACTACGTCATTCAGGTAGAGGTTGGTCTTGGTGAGCTTTCAGACGTTATCAGCACAGTACAGAACTCACTTAAGTCTATCAACAACTCTTATCTTAATATATTGAAGCTTACAGGTGCAAGCCCTGATAAGTACCGTGACTACGGCTTCCTCGACATCATGCCGGAGACAGTCAGAGCGCTTAACGTTGAATCAAGAACGCTCTACGCGGTATCAAACTCCATAGTTGAGCTTTGTGGAACAAAGGGATCTCACGTTGCTACTCTTGATAAGGTAGCAGAGCTTCTCAATCGTATGGGAAGCGATGAGGACGAGATAGCGGCAAACCTTTCGAGCCTTAAGTCCAACATCGGTACACTTGGTACATGGCTTAACTCCTCCAAGGCTCAGGCGCTTACACTCGACTTTATAAATGTTCAGCCCTCAGGAAGCGAGCTTCCTCGTGCAAAGGCTTCTGCATGGTCTTCCATCTGGTTTGAGATGCGTTCCTTCGTGTCCAGCTTCTTCGTTGACTACAACTCTCTCGGAGTTACGTCGGAAAATCTCACCGGAGACAGTGTTGACGTTTGGCTTGCATACGGACGTGACCAGTCGCTTATCTGGAGAAACATGATAGATAGCCAGTTCACTCCTGCGACAGGTATACCTGTAAACCTCAAGCTCGTTACAGCTACCACACTTCTCCCCTCAGTTCTTGCAGGACAGGGACCTGACGTATATATCGGTCTCGCAAGCTCTGACGTTATCAACTACGCTATTCGTGGCGCTATCAAGGACGTTCAGGATCACGAGGGATTTGAGGAAATCTTCGGTTACGATATAACCAAGACAATATACAACACAGACACTTATACCTACAACTATTATAAGAGTGACGGAACAAAGGTTGACATAAGCGAAGTAAATTTCAACTATGCAAACACAATTCCGATTTCACTTTACGGCAAGACATACGGTGTTCCCGAAACGACAAACTTCCCCATGATGTTCTATCGTATGGACGTCTTGGCAGATGTTGGTGTCGATGTTCCGGTTACATGGGACGATATGCTTGAGGCTGTTCCTGTTCTTCAGGCAAACAATATGGAAATCGGTCTTACCTACGGAACAGCTACCAACATGATGCTCTATCAGTATGGTGGAAGCCGTTGGAAGTATGAGGACGACGATGAATATGCAGGTGCGCAGATAGGTCTTGATACCGACATTGCGCTTGACTCCTTCAGATTCTGCGTAAGACTCTTTACAGACTATTCCTTCCCTGTAGCATTTGATTCTGCAAACCGTTTCAGAACAGGTGAAATGCCTCTCGTTATTACTGATTACTGTAGCTTGTATAACACCTTGACGGTATTTGCTACTGAGATCAGAGGACTTTGGAAGTTCACATCTGTCCCCGGTGTTATCCGTGAAAACGGAGAACTCAGCAACTGTTCAATGGCGACTCTCACAGCGACCGTTATGCTTTACAAGGATGACGCGAATTACGATTCCGCTTGGGAATACATGAAGTGGCAGTCAGGTGCTGATGTACAGGCATCCTATGGTAACCAGATGGTTGCTCTCGTAGGTCCTGCTGCAAAATACGCTTCTGCGAACATGAGAGCTATCAAGGACCTTTCATGGACCTCTACTGAGTATGTAGAGCTTATTGCTCAGCTTGATAACCTTGCTGCAGTTCCTAACTATCCCGGAAGCTACATTATCGCACGTTATATGGACTTCGCATTCCTTGCGGCAGTAAACGAGGATGCAGATCCTGTAGACGAGCTTCAGAGCTACATAACGACGATAAACAAGGAGCTTACCCGTAAGCGTGAAGAGTTCGACCTCAAGACGCTTGAGCTCGGTCAGACTCCCGAACAGGCAAGAGCTGAAGGTAAATAAGATTTTCGGCGAAGTTAATTAACAATAACAAGGAGAAAAGGTATATGTCAAATAAAGCGGCGTCAAAACGCCCGGTGGCTCGCACTGAAATGACACGTGCGCAGTGGACATGGAAAGAAATGAAGAAGAACAAGACCGCGTATGTCATGGTCGCCCCCTTCATGATCCTCTTCCTCGTATTCACTGTGTTCCCCGTTGGACTTTCAATATTGCTCAGCTTCACCGACTTCAATATGCTTCAGATGCCCAACTGGGTTGGCGGCAGCAACTATATACGTCTGTTCCTGGATGACGATATATTTATAACGGCAATCAAGAACACACTTATTTTCGCATCAGTTACAGGACCTGTGTCCTATCTTCTTTCGTTGCTTATTGCATGGTTCATCAACGAGCTTCCTCCCAAGATCCGTGCGGTAGTAACACTTATATTCTACGCTCCCTCTATTTCAGGTAACGTTTATCTCGTTTGGAAAACGATGTTCTCCAGCGACTCTTATGGTTGGGTAAACGGAACACTTATAAAGATGGGAATTATCGACTCACCTAAGCTCTGGTTCGAGGACGCAAGTACCGTAATGGGACTTTGTATAGTTGCGGCTCTCTGGACCTCGCTCGGAACTGCGTTCCTTTCGTTTATCGCGGGCTTGCAGACAGTTGACAGAAGTCTTTACGAGGCTGCAGCCGTTGACGGAATCAAGAATCGTTGGCAGGAGCTTTGGTATATCACCCTCCCGAAGATGAAGCCTCAGATGCTTTTCGGTGCGGTGCTTGCCATCACTCAGTCCTTCGGATTTGGTGCTGTCGTTACAGCACTCTGCGGATTCCCCTCAGTTGACTATGCGGCGCATACTATAATGCACCATCTTGACGACTATGGTGGAACTCGTTACGAGGTAGGTTATTCTTCAACAATCGCGGTTGTTCTCTTTATAATAATGTTGGGATCCAACATCCTTGTAAAGAAGGCTCTTGCAAAGGTGGGACAGTAATATGGCAAAGAAATTAAGAACAAGAAATCATAGAGTTGTCCTCAACCGTTCTGTAGGAGGCGACTCAGGAATTGCATTCGTGCTTGTGCTTTTCGGAGCATTCATGTTCCTCCCTATGCTGTATGTTATCATGCAGTCGCTCAAGCCTCTTGATGAGTTGTGGATGTTCCCCCCGAAGTTTTACGTTATTAAGCCTACGCTTACAAACTTCACCGACCTGTTCTCACTTATGAACGAGTCGTGGGTTCCTTTCTCACGTTACATATTCAACACCGTGTTTATAACAGCGGCAGGTACTGTCGGAAACCTTCTTTTCGCTTCCATGGCGGCTTACGCTCTTTCCAAGCTGAAGTTCCCCGGACGAAACATTATGTTCCAGCTTATAGTTACCTCGCTCATGTTCCACTCTACGGTTAACCAGGTTTCACACTTTATCATACTCAGTACTCTCGGATGGGTCGATACTTACCTCGCTATCATAGTTCCTCACCTTGCAGGTACTCTCGGTCTCTATCTTATGAAGCAGTTTATGGAAAGCTCCGTATCCGATGCAGTTCTTGAAAGTGCGCGTCTTGACGGCGCGTCCGAGTTCAGAACCTTCTGGGTTATCGCGATGCCTATGGTTAAGCCCGCTTGGCTTACTCTTATCATTGAGACATTCAAGGGACTCTGGAACACAGGTGCATCCATATACATCCATTCAGAGCAGCTCAAGACTTTCAACTACGCTATTCAGCAGATAGTTACAGGTGGTGTTGCACGTGCAGGTGCAGGTGCAGCCGCTACCGTTGTAATGATGTCTGTTCCGATCTGTATGTTCATATTCTCACAGAGTAGAATTATCGAAACAATGGGATCCAGTGGTATGAAGGATTAAGGAGGAGTTAGAATGAAAAACAGAATATTTAAGGCCCTGCTCCTCTTCATCTGCGTTGTGACGGTGTTTATGGCCGTTCCCTTTGCATCACAGGCGGAGGAACCTTACAAAACTTATACCTACTCCATTGACGGAATTGCCCTTTACTCTCCTGCGGCATACTCCCCCGTTATGACAGTAGACTCCAAGTACATCGGCTTGCTTGATGGCGACGGTGTTGCTATAGACAATCCCACTGACATCTTTGCAGATAAGCGTGGAAACATCTATATCACCGATACCGTCAACAGCAGAGTAGTAGTAACTGACAAGTTCTACAAGCTCAAGTTCACTATCGATGAATTTTCAAACCAGTACGGCGCAGTTGACTCACTCAATGCACCTCAGGGTGTATTTGTAAACGATGAGTACATCTATGTCTGCGATACTTCAAACTACAGAATAGTAGTATTCGACCTTGACGGCGAGTTCGTCAAGATCATTCCGAAGCCCGAGTCCGAGCTTTTCGGAAAGAGCGCTACATATAAGCCTGTTGCGATGGCAGTTGATAAGTACGGAAGAATCTTCGTAGTTTCCTCCAGTACCTATCAGGGTATCATCGTTATGACAGAGGACGGAACCTTCACAGGCTTTATCGGAGCTCAGAAGGTTGTTTACAGCGCTATCGATATGGTATGGCGCCGCTTTATGAGTGATGCTCAGAGAGCAGCTTCGCTGTCCTACGTATCTACCGAGTTCAACAACATTACAGTTGATGACGAGGGCTTTATATACGTAACCACCGATGCTATCGAGGAATCCAAGCAGATCGGCGCTATTGAGTCCAAGTCCTCTGACTACTCTCCTGTTAAGAAGCTCAACTCCAAGGGCTCCGAGATAATGAAGCGTAACGGCTTCTTTGATCCCGGTGGAGAAGTAAGTGCTGCCGTAATTTCTCAGCACAAGAACGCCATTGTAGGCGCATCCAAGATAAAGGACGTTGCAGTAGGTCCTGAAAACACATGGACTATCATCGACGCAAAGCGTAGTAAGACATTTACCTATGACCAGAATGGTAACCTTTTGTTCGCATTCGGTGACGTCGGTGAAATGCTCGGTCAGATAAAGACGCTCGCAGGTATCACATATCAGGGAGATTATATGATACTCCTTGACAACGCTACCGATTCCTTTACAGTTTATAGAAGAACCGACTACGGTAACTACCTCGTAGACGCTATCAGACTTGAAAATGAGCGTAACTATACTGACGCGGTAGATGCGTGGAACACAGTTCTTCAGTATAACAACAACTTCGATACAGCGTATATCGGAGTTGGTAAGGCTCATTACAGAAGAGCTAACTACGATCAGGCTATGAACTACTTCAAGGCGGCGTATGAGACCGAGAACTACTCTCGTTCATACCAGGAAGTTCGTAAGAACTGGATCTCCGACCGCTTTATAGGAATTCCTAACCTGTTCTGGATAGTAATAATCGTTGCTGCATTCTTCTTCGGACTTGCCAAGTTCCTTGGCTGGGCAGGAAAGGTCAACAGTGCTGTTGCATTGAAGACAGGAAAGCGCACCTATGGTCAGGAGCTTATATATTGCTTCCACCTGATATTCCATCCCTTCGACGGATATTGGGACCTCAAGCACGAGAAACGCGGATCCGTTCGCGCAGCTCTCACCATAATGGTAGCTACTGTATTGATGTTCTTCTATCAGTCAGTAGGTCAGGGATATATTATGAACCCTGAAGGCAAATATCTTACTATCTGGGTACAGATAATCTCAGTTATGATTCCTGTATTCCTCTGGATAGTTGCAAACTGGTGTCTTACAACATTGTTTGACGGAGAAGGCTCCTTCAAGGACATCTTTATAGCAGTTGGCTATGCGCTTACGCCTATGCCTATCATGCTCCTCTTCTCGACATTGTTGTCCAACGTTGTTGCAGCAAACGAGGCTGCTATCGCGACTCTGCTTGTTACAATCGGTTACGTTTGGGCAGGTATGCTCATCTTCTTCGGAATGATGGTAACACACGATTACACAATGCAGAAAAACATATTTATCACATTGTTTACTATCGTAGGTATGGTAATTATCATCTTCGTTACAGTACTCTTCTCAGGACTTATCGGAAAGATGATTTCCTTCATATCTTCAATTATAGTAGAAATAAGCTATCGTCTATAAGAAAGTGAGGTAATTGAATATGAAAACAAAAAGAATAATTTCAACCTTGCTGGCGATGCTTATGGTTATGTCCTCTGCCTTCTCACTCATCTCGGTGTTTGCGACGGCAGAAGAGCCTGCAGCTGCTATTCCTACATATCAGCAGGCGACAAACGCAGCGCTTACACAGCAGTATTCAAGCGCTCTTGAAAAGATTCAGAATGACCCCTATATGACGCTTTACCTCACTTGCGCAGGCTATCAGCTTTACTGCAACCCCTACACAGGTGAAGTAATCTACTACAACCTCGCTACAGGTCAGGCACTTTCTACAAACCCCTACAATTTTGACGAGGAGGGTGCTATCTCAAACTCTGTAAAGGCAGAATTGCTTTCACAGATCTCCGTAGCTTATACAGGTGCAGACGGAAACATCAAGCAGATGTATAGCTTTACGGAGGCTGCACAGCGTGGACAGATAATCGTAAAGAATATCAAGAATGGTATCCGAATCCAGTATACTATCGGTCGTGAGAATACATCTTACCTTCTCCCCGGTTGGATAATGAAGGAGGACCTCGAAACCAAGATTCTTGAGCCGTTTGAGGCTTACGTTCAGACAGTTGCAGACGAGTACGGCTACGCTTCTCCTGAATACATCAATATTCAGTATCAGTTTACCAAGCTCAAGAGCTATTACACACTTCAGAACGCAAACGCTGATTCGGGCAAGCTCCCCAATGTCCTTGAGGCTATCAAGGCGGCATTCCCGATAACAGCGGAAAAGGATCCCGAAACAGGTCGTTTCTACGAGATATATACTCTTGACGATCAGATTCAGGACCCTGCAAAGAACCTTCTTGAATCCTACATCAAGAACTACGCTCCCGAATACGGATACGACGATCTTGAAGAGGACCATGCAAAGACAGGCTATGTAGCAAACGAGGAAACGCCTCCTTTGTTCAAGATGGCTATAGAGTACACCATAGATGAGACTGACGGCTCTCTTAATGTAAGATTGCCTGCAAACAGCATCAGATATGATGAAACTCTCTTTACTATAGAATACGTCAGCCCCCTCACCTACTTCGGTGCAGGTAATATGAACGAGGAAGGCTACATATTCTATCCTGATGGTTCAGGTACACTCTTTGACTTTAAGGAGCTCTACAATGAGGACGTAAAGACAAAGGTATCCTGGTCAGGTAAGGTTTATGGTCAGGACTATGCTTATTACCAGATTACAGGTCAGGGCCAGAGTGCTATCAGACTCCCCGTCTATGGTATGATTTCATCTACTTCAAGCCTTTCATGGCAGTATGACGAGTGGGGAGTTATCACAGGTACGACCAAGCATGTTCAGCGTGGCGGCTTCTTCGCTATACTTGAGGAGGGTGACGCTCTCGCAAATATCGCGGTCGATACAGGTGCGGCACGACACAACTTTGCATCAGTATTCACCACATACTATCCCAGACCTAAGGACTCGTATGAAATCACAGGTGCGAGCGTTTCAAGCGGCTCAGGCAGCAACCTCTGGACTGTAGTATCCGATCGTAAGTATACAGGAAGCTACAGAACAAAGATAATCATGCTCACGGATCCTGCTTTGGGCGATAGCCTTATTGCAGAGGGCAAGCTCGATTCCTACCATTCCGCAGAATCCTGGGTAGGTATGGCACTTGCTTATCGTGAGTACCTTGAAAATAAGGGTATTATTTCAAGACTTACCGAAAACGATGTAAAAGAGGATATCCCGCTTTACATTGAGTCCTTCGGTACTATAGAAACGACAGAAAAGATACTTTCAATGCCCATAACCGTTGATACTCCTCTTACCACCTTCGAGGATGTCAAGACAATGTATAACCTCTTGGCAGGCAAGGAGCCTATCACTACTGTCGCTACAGACGAGAACGGTGTTGTGGATGAGGATCTTCTCGCACAGCTCAAGGCTAACTTTGACAAGAACGGCGATGACCTTGTCGACGAGGAGTACAGAGTTACAAACCTCAACTTCAAGCTCACAGGCTTTGCAAATGGTGGTATGATTTCCAACTATCCTGCTAAGCTCAAGTGGCAGAAGGCTGTCGGCGGAGCAAAGGGCTTTGAGTCACTTGTCGAATATGCGCGCGAAAACGACTTCGGTGTTTACCCCGACTTTGACTTCACTTATATTTCAAACAGAGAAGCAGGCGACGGTATCGCATTGAAGAAGCTCGGTGCTAAGACTGTTGACAACAGATATACAAGTAGACGTGTCTACGACGCAGTATATCAGTCATATATAACAAACTTTGACCTTTGTGTAGCTACCAATATGATAGAGGGCTACTACGAAAACTTCGCAGAGAAGTATCTCAAATACGATCCTATCGGAATTTCCGTTGGTACTCTTGGTAGCGACCTCAACTCTAACTTTGACAAGGACAATCCGCTTACTCGTGATGATGCCAAGTCAAATATAGTTGACCTTCTCAAGCAGATTAAGGACGACTTCGGCTCTGTAATGACAGAGGGCGGTAACATTTATGCGGTAACATATGCAGACCACATTCTTGACATTCCGCTTGATGCAAGTAACTACAGATACGAGGCGGCAGCAGTACCCTTCTTGGGTATGACACTCCACGGCTATGTTAACTTCACAGGCACACCTCTCAATGAGTCGGGTGACACAAGCTACAATATCCTCAAGGCTATTGAAAATGGTGCAACTCTCTCATACCTCCTTTCATACCGCAATTCTACGGCTATGAAGCAGACCGGCTTGTGGCCTCAGTACTACTCCATCAGATACGACATCTGGTTTGATGAGGTTATTGAGCAGTACAACAGAGTTAACGACGCTATGGCTGACCTCCAGACTGCAGTTATAGTAGACCATCGCTTCCTTATGGGTGAGCGTATTCCTGATGCAGAAGAGGTTCTTGAAAACGAAGATGAGCTTTCTGAGGCTATCTACGTCGCTGTTGAAAAGGCTATCGCTTCTGCAAAGGATGCAAAGCTCAAGGAATTCAGAGCAAGACTCGAGCTCTATCAGCAGCTTAAGTATGACGATGCTACCTTGAAGTCACTCGCTAAGAAGGGCGCAGAGCTTGACGCATACCTCGCAGAGAACTATTCTGAGTATTCTGCAGAGAAGATTGCGGAGATTGCTGCAGCTTACAAGTCAGGCAAGGATTCTTCTGAGTTCTTTATGCAGACCGGCTTGAAGGTCGGCGCTGTAGTAGACCTTGAAAAGATGTATGCTTCTATCGAGGCATTCACAGGCAAGGCTCTCACAGAGGAGCAGAAGGACGTAATAAATCTCGTTATTACAGAAAGCATATGCACAGTTGATATCGAGGATACAATTCTTGATATTATAAACGGCAAGCGTATTCTTATCGAGCGTATCGAAATGACCGAAGATAAGATATACCAGGTAGCACGCCTCATTGTTGCAGGTGCAACTGAGGATGAGCTCAAGGCAAAATTGCCCGAGATACTCAATGCAGATATCGTAGAGGAGCTTCTTATCTCCGACACAGACATCGCTGAGATCGCAGCTGTATTTGCTGATTGCATTTATCATGGTGACGAGGACGTCGTTGCTGAAACTGTTGAGGTTGTTTATGATTTCAACCGCACTTCTTCCGAGGCTACAGATGCTGAAAACTATGTTTCCACTGCATACACTCTCAGCGACGAGAGACTTGTAATGGTTACATACGAAAAGGGCGCAAAGGACGTAGTATTCGTTCTTAACTACAACATATTTGACGTAAGCGTAACACTCGATGGCGTAACGTACATCATCCCGTCTTATGACTTTGTCAGAATTGATAAATAAGTGAGGAGAGAAAGATGAATAAAATAATGAATATTGCTTCATCGGCAAAAGGCTTGAAATTGCCCCGCCTTGCGCGCACAGCCTCACTTGACAAGAGAAAGGCTCGTTCCGGATGGTTGTTCGTTCTTCCGTTCGTTATAGGAATACTCTTCTTGTACCTTCCTATGATAATCGACTCCTTGCTCTTCAGCTTTAACACCATCAAGACTGTGAGTGGGGGTGGCTTCACCCTCAACTTCGCAGGACTCACCTACTACAAGACAGCGCTCCTTTCTGACGCTTCGTTCGTTCAGACGCTCGTTCAGGGTATCGGACAGCTCGTTCTTGAGGTTCCTGCAATAGTAATCTTCTCTCTGTTTGTTGCCGTAGTGCTCAATCAGAAGATGGTAGGCCGTGCAGCCTTCCGTGCGATTTTCTTCGTTCCTGTTATTCTTTCTACAGGTCTTATGGACGCCATCAACGCTCAGGATACACTTTCTGACTCTATGGCAAGCGGAGATATCGAAACAGGTACAGGCGAAAGCACAACAGAAGGAATCATCTCCGTTATGGACGTTCAGTTCCTCTTCGAAAACATGAAGGTCGGCGCAGAGCTCGTTACCTACGTTGTAAATCTTGTAAACAACATTTACGAGATTATCAACCGTTCGGGCGTACAGATGCTCATCTTCTTGGCAGGCTTGCAGTCCATATCTCCCGCCATCTACGAGGCGTGCGATATCGAGGGTGCTACCGCTTGGGAAACGTTCTGGAAGATTACCTTCCCTATGATAAGCCCTATGATACTCGTAAATGGTATATACACCATCATCGACTCATTCACATCTGAGTCCAACGTGGTTATGACCTATATCGCAGGTAAGTACGACCTCGGTCGTGAGCTTGCGACAGCGATGTCATGGATCTACTTTGTAGTTGTTATGTTGATCATCGGACTTGTAGCTCTGATTGCAAGCTCGAAGATATTCTATCAAAAACGATAAGGAGGGGTGAATAATGGATGCTCAAAAGCTTGCAGAAATGCCAAAAGTAACAAAAGAGACCAAAAACAAAATTCGTATCGAATTTGAAGACAGAACCCCTCTCAAAGAGCGTTTGAAGAAAAAGCTTCTTTCTTCGTACTTCTGGACAAACGTAGTATGGTATTTCTTCCGTATTATACTTATGATAGGTATATCATACGTAATTTTGTTCCCCTTCTTCTCAAAGATAGCAGGCTCCTTCATGGGACCTGAAGACTTTGTCGATGTAACAGTACGTATCATTCCGAAGCACTTCACACTCGACACCTACAAGGCGATATTCCTTGAAAATAAGTATATGGAGGCGTTCTTGAACACCACCATACTCTCTATTTCATGCGCTGTTCTCCAGACGTTTGTATCCTGCCTTATCGGTTACGGTCTTGCAAAGTTTAAGTTCCGTGGCAGAGGTATCGTGTTCGCACTTGTTATCCTCACGATGATAGTTCCTCACGACACTCTCCGTCTCGCATTGACGATGCACTTCCGCTACTTTGACCTTGGTGGTATACAGGGTATCGGTATCCCCGGCCTTATGGCAATGTTGTCAGGTGGAAAGACCTTCAACCTTCTCAACAGCTTCTGGCCCTTGCTCATCATTTCAATGACAGGTCTTGCTTTCAAGAACGGCTTGTACATATTCATGATGAGACAGTTTTTCAACGGTGTTCCCGATGAGCTTGAGGAGTCCGCTTACGTTGACGGCTCAGGCGTATTCAGAACATTCTTCCAGATTATCATACCCCTTTCCGTGCCTATGATGATAACAATCTTCTTGTTCTCATTCTCATGGCAGTGGACAGACGACTTCTATACAAACGTGTTCTTCCCGACAGCAAGCTCACGTGTTCTTATGCCTCACATAGTTGAGATTCCCAAGTCGCTTACGACATCTTATGCGGGACAGTCTCTCTACTATATGGCTATCAAGAACACCTGCGGTATAATGATAATTATGCCTCTCGTTATAGTGTTCTTGTTCTGTCAGAAGTATCTCGTTCAGGGTATAGAACGCTCTGGTATCGTAGGTTAATTTCTACAAACATAAAAACATACGCGGTGTCGCAAATGCGACACCGCGTTTTTGTTATATATTATAGCTGTTGATTTGATTATAAATTTTTTGATGGGAGTAAATTGCTTTGCCTTGCAAGCTATCACAGTATTTTTGCTATAGATGCACGAATCATGGAAAATGTGCTCTCGTCATTCGGCAGCTCTCCGTTTTCGAGCATTGAGGTAGTGCCGTAAATAAGAGCTGTAACTGCATATATGCGTTGGGATTTCTCATTTTGCACAATATTCGCCTTGTCGCAGTATGCGCCGACAAGCTCGCCTATCTGTGAGCGGTCGGAGAGAAAGTTGTGTGTCTCTCTTGATAGCACAGTTCGATAATTCGGGTTTGTCATCCAGAAGCGTATATACGCGATGCACACCTCCGTCAGCGCCTTCTGCAAGTCGGAGGAGAATACCTCAAGTATTTGATTTTTCAGCAGCAGCCACTGACTGTTTATATAGTCTATTATGGCGAGTATAAGCTCGTCCTTGTTCTTGAAATGCTTGTACGGGGCGGCACAGGAGGTGTTACAAGCGGCGGCTACTCGGCGCAGAGAAAAATCCGAGACACCACGCTCAGCTATCTCGTCAATTCCCGCTATTATAAGTCTGTCGCGCAGAGATTCCTTTTCCTTGTAATTTTCCATATCCGTCTCCTTGTACATGTCGCGCCTACGACAATAATTCCTTACTCGTATATTATGACATATTTTTTACCGAATTTCAATATTTATATAGAAAATACCTGAAAAGCCTGACTTTTTTCGCTTTTTGACTTGACTTTTTTCGTTTTTGGGTGTATAATTATATAAAAGTTAACACTGTTAACCAAGTGATAACCAATATAAAACAGATAATGAAAATAATGTATAAAGAGGAAATTTTAAAATGGTATCAGAAAAAATGAAAGCCCTTGGCGTAAAGAAATCCGTAATCAGAGAAATATTCGAGTATGCAAAGACGAGAAAATCGCAGATAGGCGCAGAGAATGTCTTTGACTACAGTATAGGAAATCCCAGCGTCAGCGCCCCTGATGTAGTAAACGAGACACTTACCTCGCTCATCTCCACAATGGAGCCTACACAGCTCCATGGATACACCTCGGCGCAGGGTGATGCAGGCGTGCGAGCTTCTATTGCGCAGTACATAGAAAAGACATACGGCGCCCCCTCTGACGCTAACCTTATATATATGACAGTAGGCGCGGCGGCATCTCTCACTATCACATTCAATGCGCTTATCACGAGAGGTCAGGACGAGGAGATAATCGCATTTGCTCCGTTTTTTCCCGAATACAGAGTATTTGCAGAGGCGGCAGGAGCTTCTCTCAAGATAGTACCCTGCACAGAGCCCGACTTCCAGATAGACTTTGACAGCTTTGAAAAGGCTCTTACCGAAAAGACAAGAGCAGTTATCATCAACTCGCCTAACAACCCGACAGGTGTCGTGCTTGGCGAGAACACCATTATCCGTATGTGCGAGATTTTGGAAAATGCGCAGAAGAAATATGGACACCCCATATATGTTGTCGCTGACGAGCCCTATCGTGAGCTCGTGTATGGTGGCGTTACAGTACCTTATCTGCCCAACTATTATGACAACACAGTAGTATGCTACTCGTTCAGTAAGTCGCTTTCTATCCCCGGAGAGAGAATAGGCTACATCTTCGTTTCTCCCAAGGCGCAGGAGTGCCGTGACGTTTACGCCGCAGTGCTTGGCGCAGGCAGAGCGCTCGGATTTGTGTGCGCTCCCGCATTGTTCCAGTATCTTATTCCCGCTTGCCTCGGCAAGACCTCGGATATTTCCATATATGATAGAAACAGAAAGCTCCTTTACGACTCGCTCACCTCTTACGGATTTACTTGTGCAAATCCCGATGGCGCATTCTATCTGTTTGTAAAGGCGCTTGAAGATGATGCCTATGCATTCTGCGAAAGGGCGAAAAAGTACGAGCTTCTTCTCGTGCCGAGTGACGATTTCGGCTTCCCTGGATATGTCAGAATTGCATATTGTGTGCAGACAGAGCAGATAGAACGCTCTCTGCCATCATTTAAAAAGCTTGCCGAGGAATACGGCAAATAATAAGGTGAATTATGGACAAGCTTCAAAAAGCAAGACTTGAAATAAACGAAATAGATAGGCAGATGGCAGAGCTTTTCTGCCGCCGCATGAATGCGGTGAAGGTAGTGTCCGAGCATAAAAGAGAGCTTGGTCTGCCTGTGCATGACCCTGTACGAGAGGCAGAGGTCATAGAGCGCAATTCTTCGCTTATTGATGACGATGAGCTTCGCTCCTACTACGTTCAGTATCTGCGCGACAATATGCGACTTTCCTGCGACTATCAGAGAAAGCTCGCAGAGGGCGAGCGAGTAGCATTTTGTGGCGTGGAGGGCGCATTTGCCCATGTAGCCGCAAGAAAGCTTTTTCCCACGTCAAACCACGTGCCGTACCCCGATTTTGACAGCGCATATTCAGCCGTTCAAAACGGCGAGTGCGACGTCGCTGTGCTTCCTATAGAAAACAGCACCGCAGGCGAGGTCTCGCAGGTCATTGACATGTTGTTTTCGGGAAGCCTCTATGTTACTGGAGTGTACGACCTCTCCGTCAGCCACAATCTTATGTCGGTAAAGGGCGCAAGCATAGGCGATATTAAGACAGTTATCAGTCACCCACAGGCGCTTATGCAATGCTCGAAATACATTCAGGCAAAGGGCTTCGAAAAGCGTGAGTTTGAGAATACCGCTATGGCGGCAAGGTATGTCGCAGAGGCAAACGATAAGTCCATCGCTGCCATCGCCTCGTGCGAGACGGCAGAGCTGTACGGCCTGCAAATGCTTGATAGCAACATAAACGAAAGTGCGATAAACACCACACGCTTTGCAGTGCTCTCACGAGCGCACTCCGATGACGGAATAAGCCGCGATAAGCACTCTATAATAATGTTTACTGTGCGAAACGAGGCAGGCTCACTTGCAAAGGCAATGAGCATTATAGGCGAATGTGGTTATAATATGAGATGTCTGCGAAGCAGACCTATGAAGGAGCTTTTGTGGCAGTATTACTTCTATGTAGAGCTTGAGGGAAGCATCGCAAATGAAAACGGAAAGCATATGATGGACGCACTTCGTGAGTGCTGTGACCAGCTCAAGCTTGTCGGCACATTCAAGTACCCGTCAGAGCTTACCTGAAGAAAAGAGAAAAGATATGAAACTAACTATGAACCTCGCAGAAAAGAGCTACGATATAATCGTCGGCAGCGGCGAGCTTGAAAATGCGCATAAATACTTCAATTTGCAAAGAAAGGTGCTCATTCTTACCGATTCGGGAGTGCCGGAAAAATACGTGCACACTGTCGCCTCACAATGTAAGGAAAGCGTTGTTGTCACTATAGAGGCAGGCGAGGGTAGCAAGAGCCTTGAAAGCGTGGAAAAGATATGCACAGAGATGCTTTCACATGGCTTTACCCGCACCGATGCCGCCCTCGCAGTAGGCGGAGGCGTCGTCGGTGACCTTTGCGGATTTGTCGCATCCTGCTACCAGAGAGGGATAGATTTTTATAATATCCCCACCACTCTGCTTTCTCAGCTTGACTCCTCTATCGGCGGAAAGACAGCAGTAAACCTCGCAGGCGTAAAAAACTGTGTGGGCGCATTCCATCAGCCGAAGGGAGTGCTGATAGACCCTGATACGCTAAAGACGCTTGACAGCCGTCAGCTTTCGTCGGGACTTGCCGAGGCTATAAAGATGTCGGCTACTAGCGACGCTCAGCTTTTCTCGTTCATAGAAGAAAATAGCATAGAGAACAATATAGAAGAGATCATATATCGCTCGCTCCTCATCAAAAAGAGCGTAGTAGAAAAAGACGAGCGAGAGACGGGACTTCGCCGTGTGCTCAACTTTGGTCATACAGTAGGTCACGCCATTGAAAGTGTGACAGGTATGCTCCATGGCGAGTGTGTCGCTCTCGGAATGCTTTACCTCTGCTCAAAGGACACAAGAGAAAGGCTCGTCAAGGTATTAAGCAAGGCAAAGCTCCCCATAGAATGTAATGAGAGCATCGACACGCTTGCAGAGACGATGTCGCATGATAAAAAGTGTGACGGTGGCAATATCCGTTACATATATGTAGAACAGATAGGCACATTCTCGGAGCGTACATCGGGCTTTTCCGACTTCGTAAAAATGCTTAAGGAGAAAAACGGAATATGAAAAACACCTTTGGTGAAAGTGTAGCCCTTACGCTGTTTGGCGAGAGCCACGGCACAGCTATCGGCGCCATTCTTGACGGAATGGCACCTGGTATAGAGATAGACACCGAATTTATCGCAAAGCAGATGGGCTTGCGCCGTTCTGTCCCCTCTCTCTGTACTCCTCGCAAGGAAAAGGACGAGGTAAAGATATTATCCGGCGTGTTTGAGGGAAAGACCACAGGCACACCCATAACTCTTATAATAGAAAATGAGGACACGAGAAGCTCCGACTACGGTGAAGTGAAAAATCTTATGCGCCCAGGCCACGCCGACTTTACGGCAAATGCGAAATACCACGGCTTTTCCGACTATCGTGGAGGCGGGCACTTCTCAGGCAGACTCACCGCCCCCATTGTCGCTGCAGGAGCAATAGCGATATCTGTCTTGAAGAAAAAGGGAATATACATCGGTACTCACATACACTCACTCGCAGGCATTAAGGACCGCGGACTTGGAAATCTCGATGAGGATATAAAGGCACTTTCAGATATGGACTTCGCCGTTCTTGATGCAGATAGGGCTGTCGAGATGCAAAACGCTATTAAAGACGCTCGTAAGGACGGCGATAGCGTGGGAGGCGTGCTTGAAACAGTTATAACAGGACTGCCCGCAGGTGTGGGCGAGCCTTGGTTTGACACCTTGGAGGGCAGACTTGCTCATATGATGTTCAGTATTCCCGCTGTAAAGGGTGTAGAGTTTGGCGACGGATTTGCACTCGCAGATATGCGAGGAAGCCAGTCAAATGACAACTTTAATTTACAAGGAACAGATACCAACCATCAGGGAGGCATACTTGGTGGCATCTCAAATGGTATGCCCATAATTATGAGATGCGTCGTAAAGCCTACCCCGTCAATTGCAAAGTCACAAAAAACTGTGAATATAAAGGAAAACAGAATAGAGGAAATCTCCGTAGGAGGACGCCACGACCCTGCTATAGTGCATAGGGCGAGGGTGGTCGCTGATAGTGCCGTTGCACTCGTTTTGTGCGATGCGCTTTCACTTCGCTATGGTACAGATTTTCTTTCATGACGATTCAGTAAAAGGAAAAATATGAAATACGGTTTGATAGGTGAGCATCTTGTTCACAGCTTTTCGCGAGAAATACATGCAAAAATAGCGCCATATAGCTATGAGCTTCTTGAGCTTGGTCACAATGAGGTTGCTCCATTTCTTGAGAAGCGTGAGTTCAATGCGATAAATGTTACAATACCCTACAAGGCGGCTGTAATGCCACACCTTGACGAAATAGACGATGCGGCAAGGAAAATAGGCGCAGTAAATACTATAGTAAACAAAAACGGACGCCTGTTTGGGTATAATACCGACTTTTACGGCATGTGCGAGCTTATAAAGAAAAATGGCGTGAGCTTGATGGGCAAAAAGGTGCTTATTCTCGGCACAGGTGGTACTTCACAGACGGCGCAGGCAGTATCCTCACACCTCGGCGCAGGTGAGATAGTAGTGGTGTCGAGGAGCGAGCGTGACGGATATATCAGCTATGAAAAGGCGAAAAGCCTCCACTCAGATGCGCAGATTATTATAAATACAACGCCCTGTGGAATGTACCCATATGCAGACGGAGCGGAGGAGATGTCTGCGAGGGCGATAGATATTTCCGACTTTAAGAGCTTAGAGGCGTATTTTGATGCGATATACAATCCCCTGCGCACGAATAGCATCCTTGATGCACGCGAGAGGGGAATAGTCGCAGACGGCGGACTTTATATGCTTGTCGCTCAGGCGACTGCCGCATACGAGCTCTTTATGGACAAAAGGTTGAATGAAGAAAAAAATATACAGATATATAATGAGATAGTGTGCGAAAAGGAAAATATAGTCCTTGTCGGCATGCCCGGTAGCGGAAAAAGCACAGTAGCAAGGGCTCTGGCAAAAGATCTTGGCAGATGCGCATACGATACCGATAGGCTCATAGTAGAGCGTGCAGGTATGCCTGTCTCCGAGATATTTGAAAAATACGGCGAAGCGCATTTTCGTGACCTTGAGAGCGAAGTAATAGCAGAGCTGTCGAGTGAAAGCGGAGTTATCATCTCTACAGGCGGTGGAGCAGTATTGAGAAAGGAAAATGTTCATCGTTTGAGAAGAAACGGCAGAATATATTTCCTTGACCGTCCTCTTGATGAGATAAGGCCAAGCTTCGACAGACCTCTTTCACAGGATAGGGAAGCGCTCGAAAAAAGATACAACGAGAGATATGGAGCTTATCACTCGTCATCAGATTGTGTGATAATCGACTTTGACAGTATAGAAAAGACTGCAAAAGCAGTAATAGGAGATTTCTACAGATGAAAATACTTGTTATAAATGGACCAAACCTCAATATGCTGGGCGTGCGTGAGCCCGATATTTACGGCTCGACGACATATGCAGAGCTTGTCGATATGATAAGCGCATATGCAGGTGAGAAGGGTATATATACGGAGTGCAAGCAGTCAAACTGCGAGGGCGAGCTCGTGGACTATATTCAGTCCGCTTATAATAGCTTTGACGGCATTGTCATAAACCCTGCCGCCTACACTCACACAAGTGTCGCACTCCTCGACGCCGTAAAGGCAGTAGGCGTGCCTACAGTTGAAATACACATATCAGACCCCGACACACGTGAGGATTTCAGACATATGAGCTATGTGCGAGAGGCTTGCATTGCCACAGTAAAGGGAGAGGGAATAAAGGGATATCTCCACGCAATAGATATTCTTGTTGACAAAAGCAAAGGAAATTGAAATGAAAGCAGAATTTACACCTACCACTTTGCAGGGAAAAATATATGCTCCTCCGTCAAAGAGTATGGCGCACCGACTTCTTATATGCGCCGCACTTTGCGATGGCGAGAGCAAAATAAGTGGAATTTCCTCATCAGAGGATATAAAGGCGACACTCGACTGCATCACCCGACTCGGCGCTACCTATGAAAAGGACGGAGACACAGTCACTCTGCACGGCACAGACATAAGAAAAGCAAGCAGCTGTAACCTTTACTGTAACGAGAGCGGAAGCACCCTGCGATTTTTCATACCCTTGTGTATGATGAATGATACGGAAAAGACGCTATACGGCACAGAAAAGCTCATAAGCCGTCCCTTGAGCGTCTACGAGGATATATGCAAATCAAACGGCTTCAGGTTTGAAAAAAGCGCAGACAGCGTTACTGTTTGTGGCAGGATAAAATCGGGAGAGTACAAGGTAGCAGGAAATATAAGCAGTCAGTTTATCAGCGGATTGCTATTCGTGCTTCCTATGTGCGAGGGCGATAGCACTATTTCCATTATCCCGCCTATAGAGAGCCGCTCATATCTCGACCTTACTATAAGCGCTATGAAGGAGTTTGGCGTTTGTGTTGAGTGGACAGACGATAAGACGCTCTTTATAAAGGGAGGTCAGTCATATCAGGCTAAAGAGAATTTGACAGTCGAGGGCGACTATTCAAATGCGGCATTCTTTGCTTCGCTCGGACTTTTTGGAAATGATGTTGAAATAGAGGGGCTTTGCCCAGACAGCCTTCAGGGCGACAGAGCATACATCAGATATTTTGAAATGCTCAGACGAGGCACTCCCACCATATACATCGGTGACTGTCCCGACCTTGGCCCTGTTCTTATGGCGGTAGCATCTGCCAAAAACGGCGCAGTGTTTACAGGCACACGACGCTTGAAGATAAAGGAGAGTGACAGGGCGCAGGCGATGGCACAGGAGCTTTCAAAGTTTGGTGTGTCGGTTACTGTGCTTGACGACTCTGTTATCGTATATCCCGCATCCTTCCACACCCCCGACTGCGTGCTTGAAGGACACAACGACCATCGCATAGTTATGTCGCTTTGCGTGCTGCTATCGCTTACGGGAGGGAAAATCGACGGAATAAGCGCTGTAAACAAAAGTTTACCTGAATTTTTTGAGATGATGACATCAATAGGAGCAAAAATAACTTATGAAGCTTGACAAAAATAAAAAAATACTGATAGTAGGTCTTGGACTTATCGGTGGTAGCTATGCCATGTCCTTAAAGCGACAGGGCTACTATGTCAGCGCCATCACCAAGGACGATAAATCTATAGAATATGCCCTTAAAAACAATATGATAGACAAGGGTGCGGCATTTGTTGATGCCGATATTGTAGGCGAGGCGGACGTTACCGTTTTCGCACTCTATCCACACGTTTTTCTTGAGTGGATAGAGGAAAATCAGCACCTTTTAAAAAGTGGCTCGGTGATAACCGATGTAACGGGTGTAAAAACCTGTATAGTAGGTAAAATACAGTCGATTTTGCGCGAGGATGTGGAATTTATACCTGCACACCCTATGGCAGGTAAGGAGGTCAGCGGTGTAGAAAATAGCGATGACGCTATATTCCGTCAGGCAAACTATATCGTCACTCCCACCGACAAAAACACCGACAGCGCAATAGAGCTTTGCAAGAGCCTCGGCGAAACGCTTGGTTTTGCAAAAATATCCGTTCTTTCACCCGAAAGGCACGATGAGATAATCGGATTTGTATCACAGCTGACACACTGTATAGCAATATCACTTATGACATGTCAGCGCACAGAGCACCTTGAGGACTATACGGGAGACTCATTCCGTGACCTCACAAGAATAGCCCGACTAAACGACGAAATGTGGAGCGAGCTGTTTCTCAATAACAAGGATGCGCTCGTCTACCAGATGAGCCTCTTTGAAACAGAGCTTGCAAAAATGCGAATGCTCTTGGCGACAAATGACCGAGAAGGGCTTCGAGATATGATGAGGCGCTCCACCGAAAGACGGGCGCTATTTGACAAAAAGTAAGACAAGAGGAAGTGACTTAAAATGAATATGGAATTCATTCGCAAATTACCTATACCTATGGAGATAAAAAAGCTCTATCCTTTTACTGCTGAAATGGAGCAGATAAAGCGTGAGCGTGACGAGGAAATAAAAAATATATTCACAGGCGAGAGCGACAAGTTTCTCGTAATTATCGGTCCCTGCTCGGCAGATTCGGAGAAGCCTGTGCTTGACTATATCGGCAGACTTCGTGTCTTGCAGGATAAGATAAAGGACAAAATCGTCATAGTGCCGAGAATATATACGGGAAAGCCCCGTACGACAGGAGATGGATACAAGGGTATGGTGCATCAGCCAAACCCCGAGGGAAAGCCCGACTTGCTCAAGGGAATAATCGCTATTCGTGAGCTTCATATGCGTGCCTTGAAGGAAACGGGCTTCAGCTGCGCAGACGAAATGCTATATCCCGAAAACTACAGATACCTCAACGATGTTCTTTCCTATGTTGCTATCGGCGCACGCTCGGTAGAAAACCAGCAGCACCGACTTGCATCAAGTGGATTTGACATTCCCGTCGGTATGAAAAACCCGACAAGCGGAGACATATCCGTTATGATGAACTCCATCACAGCCGCTCAGCACGCTCACGCGTTCATCTATCGTGGCTGGGAGGTGCAGAGCAAGGGTAATCCCCTCGCTCACGCCATTCTTCGAGGATATGTCGACGAGCGTGGAAACTCGTACCCGAACTATCACTACGAGGATCTCGCACGCTTAAACGAGATCTACGAGAAGACGGGACTTGCAAACCCTGCCGTCATTATAGATACAAATCATGCGAATTCGGGCAAAAAATATCTTGAGCAGATAAGAATTGCAAAAGAGGTATTGCATAGCCGTTCACACAACGACGATATTAAAAAGCTCGTAAAGGGCTTGATGATAGAGAGCTATATCGAGGACGGATGCCAGAAGATAGGCGAGGGTGTTTACGGAAAATCCATCACAGACCCCTGTCTTGGCTGGGAAAAGACCGAAAAGCTCCTTCTCGAAATGGCGGACAGACTTTAGTTTTAATGTAAAAACCTTGACACCTGCCTGTTTTAATGCTATACTGAGATTGTTATTATTAATGCTTATTTAGGAGAATTTTTCCATGAAGAAAACCTTAATTTTGCTCTTCTGCCTTGCGCTGATATTTGCGCTCGCATCCTGCGATACAGGCGATACACCTGCTACTACAGAACCTGGTGCAACAGAGCCCACAGTGACAGAGCCTGCTGTAACAGAGCCGACCTTGTCGGCTAACTACATTAAGGAGGCGATGACCTTGTCTACAGGTGAAATTCAGATTACCTACAACGATGCAACAACACTTAATCTCGGTAGTCTGCCTATCCGAGAGGGCTACAACAGCGCAAAAGTGGAGTACACTCTTGATGCGACGAGTGGAGAGCTTTTGCTGTCAATAACTGATAGCGCAGATATTAACATAGCAAATCAGCACCTTGGTATAGCAAAAGCGCCCGGTGTGGTTTATATTCGTGAAAGCAAAGGCTCACTCGAGTGGAAAAAGGTGGGCGAGAGCGTCTGGCAGGTGCTTTGCTCTGCAGACGGCTCTGACTTGGGAGATGGTGTCACTCCCCTTATAAAGCTCCAAGAAATCCTCGGTATAGGCAAGACGGGTGAGGTCACGGGCGACGGTGCTGTATTGGTAGTAAAAAATAAAAGCCTGCGCTTCCGCGCTCGCGAGTGGAAGGACGGCACCGACTTTGTAATGGACGCAAATTACGGTGAGATGTATAATAAGGTGTTCAATATTGACAAACTCGGCGAAATTCCATCAAAAAATGCAATTACCTATACAGGCGGAGCGACGCTATACAAGGCAAGCGCTGACGATATTCCCGCTATTATGATAAACGGCACTAATTTAGGAGGAAATCACGGCTACTACGCGATTTCGGCTATTTCCGATGCGAAAAAGGTGATGACCGAGGCAGACATCGGCTCTATCTGGAAGGGTAGCGACGGCACACAGTATGTGCTCGTAAGAACAAATCCCACTTCAAGTGGAAACACTCTTTGGTTCTGCCCCTATGATACCACTTCTATGAATACGGGCGTGTTTAAATACAAGCCGATAGCTGCAGGCTCCACCCTTACACATGTTTCGGGCGCTACACACACCGATAGCATATCCGTCACAGCTACATCAAAGCAGGAGCAGCTTCGCATTGCCGTAAATCACCGCAGCTGTGCAGCATTTCTCAACGGAAATATCGAAATAGATCTCTCAAAATCAAAAACCTACAAGGCGGAGTTTATCGACTTCTACGATGAGTATGACGTTATTTATCTCCCCGATATGCTCAATTACCTTATCGCAAATGTGGGAAACAATACCGATATGAGCCATTGCGATGAAGCAATAGAGGGGGCATATTTCACCTATCGCGCTACATATCGCTACCACAAGAACGGCGCATGCGTTGCCTATGTATCTTATGGTTTTCATAAAAATGTTGAGCTTAGCATGTGTGTTGGAGTTATGGCAGGTCCGTTCAGCGAAAAAGAGCATTATGTTTACGTGCCTGGCTCGACAAACCTCTCCACGCCTGTTCTCCAGATAGGAAAGAACGAGGGAGGAACGAAGAATACCTTCGTCGGTACGGACACACTCGCAAACCCCGATGTGCTTGTTTCAAGCTACTTCCAGCTCACCGACGCAAACGGCACGAAGGCGATGAACGTCGGATTTAATACTGAGTTCGGTACTGCAGTCGATAGCGTGAGAAGACAGTATTTGAGCAATAGGGGGCAGGAAAATCTCGGTAATTACAACAACTCCTCCTACAAGATGTATCCAGCCCTTATAAGTAAGGCAAGCTTGAAGGCTGGCTCAACTATAAGTTATATCTCATATCGTATTCCTTCATATATTATGGATAGCGACTTTGTAGCTATAAACTGGTACTGGGTAGGCGATGACATCTACCTCTCGCTCCACACCTCAAAGGCTGTGGATAAGACCGTCACAGTACTCCCCGAATATATGAACGGAATGAAGATTTCCGTTGTCGAAAGCTCTGCGTCCTTTAGCGTGCTTTCCGATACTGTAGAAAACGGCATTACAGTAAAGACAACACAGGAGGGCTATGCGATACTCAAGCTCTCTCCTGTAAAATAAGGATGACAAAATAAATAAAGCACCCAAGAGCTTCTTGGGTGCTTTTTGTGCTTAAATTACTTTGCAAATTGTGAGTTGTAAAGTGAGGCGTAAAAGCCGTTTTGCTCCATAAGAGAGTCGTGATTACCCTGCTCAATTATGTTTCCGTCCTTGAACACGAGTATAACATCGGCATTCTTTATGGTAGAAAGTCGGTGCGCTATGATAAAGCAGGTGCGATTTTCCATAAGCGAATTCATCGCCTCCTGTATCTTAATCTCTGTGCGTGAATCTACGTTTGAGGTCGCCTCGTCAAGTATGAGAATAGGCGAGTCGGCGAGCATCGCTCGTGCGATTGTGATAAGCTGCTTTTGTCCCTTTGAAATGTTTATTCCATCGTCGGACAGTAGAGTGTCGTATCCGTCGGGAAGATGCTCGATAAACGAGTGTATCTTCGCCGCCTTTGCCGCCTCGATCACCTCGTCTCGAGTGGCGTTTTCCTTGCCGTAGCGAATGTTGTCAAGTATAGTGCCGCAAAATAGCCATGTGTCCTGCAGGACCATCGTGTACGCCTTGCGCATACTGTCGCGCTGTAGCTTGTAGATGCTCTTGCCGTCGATTTTAATATCACCCTCGTCTACATCGTAAAAACGCATGAGGAGGTTTATTATCGTGGTTTTTCCTGCCCCCGTAGGCCCGACGATAGCCACCGTCTGACCTGCCTTGACGTCAAGATTGAGGTTCTTTATTATTGTCTTTTCCTTTACGTAGCCAAAGCGCACACCTTCGATAGAAAGAGCGCCTTTAGTGTCGCAGAGTGGGAGAGAATCTTCGTCATCGGGCTTTTCCTTCGGCTCGTCGATTATTCTGAACACACGCTCTGCCGCCGCACACGCCGACTGAAGCTCGTGAAGAATGTTGGCAAACTCATTTATAGGGCCGGAAAACTTTCTTGAATACTGAATAAACGAGGAAACATCACCAAGCTTGATACGGAAAATGTAGGGAAGTGCGCCTCCCATCTTGTTCGTCAGCATGAAGAATATGCCGCCGAGAATGGTAACGAGAGATATTGAAATATTGCTGATGAAGTTTACCATCGGGCCCATAAGAGCGCTCTGGTATTCGGCATCGTAATAGGCATCGACCGCTTCTGTATTCTTTTTGTCAAACGATGCGATTATATTCTGCTCGCGGTTGTATGCCTTGATGGTCTTTTGACCTGACAGCATCTCCTCTGCATATCCGTTGAGCTCGCCCAGCTTTTTTGAGCGACGACGGAAAAATGGACGGGTTTTCTCGCTTTTCCACTTTGCAAACAGAATTGATGCAGGTACAGTAAAGAAGAATACACAGATGAGTGCAGGGGCTATCGTGAGCATCATAACGAGCGAGCCTACCACCGTGACAATACTCGTCAGTATCTGCAACAGGTCGTTTGACAGCGAGCCGTTTATTACGTCTATATCATAGGATATATGGCTTATAATATCGCCTGTCGCATGTGTGTCAAAGTAGTTTACAGGCAATTGCATAAGCGAGTCAAACACCTGCTTTCGCATTGTGTAAACTATCTTTTTGCTCAATATCGTCATTATGACCGACAAGGCGTATGCGAGAAGTGCGGAAACAATATAGCACAGCGCCATAAGTGAGCAGTAGTAGATGACAGAGGGCAAGTCCACCTTGCCTTCACCGAATTCTATCGCGTCGATTGCCATACCCGACAGCTTGGGCGCAGCAAGTGCGAGCAGGTTTGACGTAAGCATGGTCAAAAGCGCAAGCAGAGCGAGAGCCTTGTGCTGAAGTATATAGGATATAAGACGGCGAATTACCTTTGAGCGAGAGCCCTTTGTTTCGGTGTCGTTATAAGAAAGAATTTTGTTCATTCCTCTATTCAACGAAAGCACCTCCCATCTGTGACTCGCTTATCTCACGGTAAATATCACAGCAAGATAACAGATGCTTGTCGTCGCCCATGTCAACTATGTGACCCTCGTCCATTACTATGATGAGGTCTGCATTCTTGACCGAGCTTATCCTCTGCGCCACTATAATGACTGTCATATCGCCGTTTATTTCACCTATCGCGCGGCGTAGCTGAAGGTCGGTCTTGTAGTCAAGGGCAGACGAGGAGTCGTCTAAAATGAGTATTTCAGGGCTTGATGAAAGTGCGCGTGAGATAAGCAGGCGTTGCTTCTGTCCACCACTTATATTAGTGCCCTTCGAGCTTATCTCGTGGTTAAATGAGTCTGGGAATTCATCAATGAACTCCATCGCCTGCGCACGAGTAGCGCCGGAGCGTATCTGCTCGTCTGTTAGATTTCTGCCAAAGTCGATGTTCTCTCGTATAGTGTCAGCATATATAAAGTCGTTTTGTAGCGCAACGCCAAACTTCTTGTGCAACTCGTCTGCGGGTATAGTCCTTACGTCCTCGCCATTGATATATATAGCTCCGCCGTTCACGTCGTAAAAGCGCATAAGGAGCTGGACTATAGTGCTCTTTCCGCTTCCCGTTGCGCCTATAATACCGAGTGTCGCACCTCTCTTTAACGAGAAATTGATGCCTTCGAGTACACTTTTGTTTACATTATATCCAAAGCTTACGTCTTTGAATTCTATATGATGTCCGTTGTCTGTGTCGGGATAAAGAGATTTGTCGCATATATCCAGCTCGCTTTCAGTAGACAACACCTCGGATATGCGGTTTGCCGATGCGATACCCTTTGAATACATCATAAATATTCTCGTCATAACGAGCATGGCGTTGGAAATGAGTGTGAAGTACTGCAAAAACGCGATTATCTTACCCGGCTTTGAAAGTCCCTCGTTTACGAGAAATCCACCGAGCAGAACGACTCCCACAAGACCGATGTTGAGTAGCATCTGCATAGTGGGGTTTGATATTGACATTATAAAGCTGACCTTTTTCTCGTTTTTGACGAGCTCGGTGTTCGCCTTGTCAAAATGGTCTATCTCGTAGTCCTTTTTAGAGAGCGCCTTTATTACACGTATGCCCTGCGAGTCCTCGCGTACCACGCGAGTCATGCCGTCGATTTTCTCCTGCACGACGGAGTAGAGCGGTACTCCCTTTTTGGAGATGAATGTGATGAGCAAGATTAGCAGGGGGAGTATCGCCACCATAACGAGACTGAGCCTGAAGTCGAGTATCATCGTTACCGCTACACCACCTACAAGCAAAATAGGCGCACGCACGCCTATTCTCTGCATCATTCCCAAAAGGTGATGCAGGTTGTACGTGTCGGAGGTAAGTCGGGATTCAAGGCTTGGGATAGTTATTTTGTCGCAGTCACGGCAGGAAAGGTACATCGTCTTTGCAAAGAGGTCGTGTCTTATCGCCTGTGTGCAGTTTCTTGCACTACGCGCCGCCATTCTGTTTGCCACTGTGTTTCCTATAAGGGCGAGGGCAGAGCATATCATCATTACCACGCCCCACAGGACTATCATTGTCACGTTTTGTGTAGGCACTACATTGTCTATAATGTGACTGAGTATGTAGGGGATTACAAGCTCGATTACTGTAGCGAATATTTTTATTGACAGACCTGTAAGCACGAGCGCCATCATAGGCTTGAGATATTTCAGCATCAGCTTCATACACTCTCCTCCTTTCCCATCGTGATTTTCTATGCAAAAAAGCATCTCATCGACACATTTTTTAACAATAACATTATATAACACCACGAAAAAAATGTCAATAAAATTTGCTACCGAGCTCACTGTTATGACAAAAAAGCACCCCGGGGAGCGTATGCCCTCGGGGTGCTTATTATTGCGCAATTATGCGCATATTTGCCTCTGATTAATAGTTTTCAGCGTGGATTTCAAAGTAGCTCTTGGGGTGTGCGCAGGTGGGGCAGAGCTCAGGAGCCTTCTTGCCGACTATAATGTGTCCGCAGTTACGGCACTCCCATACCTTGATTTCGCTCTTCTCAAATACAGCCGCAGTCTCTACGTTCTTGAGAAGTGCGCGATAGCGCTCCTCGTGATGCTTTTCGATAGCCGCTACAAGACGGAATTTAGCAGCGAGGTCGTGGAAGCCTTCTTCCTCTGCATCCTTTGCAAATCCCTCGTACATGTCTGTCCACTCGTAGTTTTCACCCTCAGCAGCAGCGAGCAAATTGTTTGCAGTATCGCCGAGGCCACCAAGCTCCTTGAACCAAAGCTTTGCGTGCTCCTTCTCGTTTTCAGCAGTCTTGAGGAAAAGTGCTGAAATCTGCTCGTAGCCTTCCTTCTTAGCTACAGATGCGAAATAGGTGTACTTGTTTCTCGCCTCACTCTCGCCTGAGAATGCAGCCATCAAGTTTTTCTCTGTCTTTGTTCCTGAATACTTGCTCATAGTAAAATCTCCTTTTTATGTTAATTTTATTGTTTGCAATTATTATATTGTTCAATCACTCGCAAAAGCATTTTTTCGTTAATCTGTAATTCGCTCTGCGACAACAATATAAACTCGGTGTCCTTGAAATAAGTATATCACAACAAATTAAAAAAGTCAAATAAAAAAAGAGCCATTATTGAAAGATAAAGGCTCTTTTTGTAGTTGTTATTTCTTCCAAGCGTCAATGTTTGCAAACACAAACTCATCATCTGTAAGATGGGGATATTCTCTTGACACTCTCGCAATTTCTTCTGCCTGACCTGTTGAAAGCACCTCGTGCTCGTTAAGACAGCGAGTGCCCTTCATAAGTCCCTGACGGCGAAGAAGCTCGTGCACGCCGGGGATACAGCCTGCAAAATTGTGAGCTGGGTCAAAGAATGCGGCGTTGGCATCGGTCACCTCCGCGGCAAGTGTGAGAAGAGAGGCATCTATCTTGTCATGCTTCTTTGCCTCCATAAGAGTTGAGAACATTTCGACTACATTGTGTGTCCAGAGTGTCCAGTGACCGAGAAGACCACCGACAAATCCGCCCTCCACCTTCTCTCCCGCCTTGTTTGTGAAGCGGAACTTTGTAAGGAGGTCTACTACTATATTGTCATCGTTTCCTGTGTAAAGCGCTATCTCGTCCTTGCGAGAACAGAGAAGCGTAGCACGTACGACATCAAGTGTCTGATAGCGATTGAATGAAGCACACTTGATAGCCACTACGTTTTCTATCTCTGTCAACTGCTCCCAGAATGAGTAGGAGAAAATTCTGCCTCCGCACTTTTCCTGCAGATAGAAGCCGATGACGGGCATTTCCTTTGCGACAGCACGTGCGCGCTCAAGCAGATACTTCTCGTCCTTGTCGCCGAGCCCTCCGGGGCTGAGGAGCACCGCATCATAGCCAAGCTCTTTTGCAAGGAGAGCCTCTTTGACTGCCTGCTCTGTAGGACCGCATACGCCTGCCACTCTTACTATGACCTTGCCTGTATTCTGCTCGTACTCGTCTATTTCGCTCTTTACTATCTTCAATACAGTTTCAAAGAGGTTGTATTGTGGCAGTCTTATCTCAAACTGTGTCGTGTGAACTGCCGTTGCTATACCACCTGCATTCGCATTGAGGTAGTAGCGCATAAGAAGTCGCTGTCCCTGCTCGTCGAAATTGCCGTTTTCGTCAAGAGCGAGAGGGGTAGCGGGAATTACTGTACCCGCATGAAGTATTTCGAGGGCCTTTTCGTGTCTTGTCATCAATATTTACCCTTCCTTTGCTCAAAGTGAGTGGGCTTTCCGAGACTGCGTCCGCCGTCAAGGAGCCACTCTGCCTGCCAGCGAATAAGCGTGTTTGCAGATACTGCAGGATAACCAAAAACCTCAGCAGAAAGCGAGGCATCGTTGAGGTAAGCGTCGTTTCCTTCCTCGTTTTCAAATATAGGCTCACGACCGAGATACTCACCGAGCTGTTCTGCTACTTTGCGGATTGAGAGTATCTCAGGGCCCGTAATGTTCATCTTTGTCGCAGGGGAGGTGGCGTGGAGCAGACCACGAATGGCATACTCGTTTGCGCTACCCTGCCAGATGCAGTTGAGCACAGGCGTCGAGAGGGATATAGGCGTGCCGTTAATGACACTTGTCGCAATATCGTTGAGAACTCCGTAACGGAGGTCTACTGCAAAATTGAGGCGGTAAATGAACACCTTTGTGCCGTACGTGTTAGCGCCGTATTCAAACGCTCTCTCGCGTGCAAGCACACTCATAGGATAGTCGCCGATAGGTGCGACGGGGTCGCTCTCCTTGCATCCACCTGTGTGTATAGGCACGATAGGATAAATGTTTCCAGACGAGAACACTACAATGCTTGAGGCCTTGTACTTTTCTGCTACAAATGCAGGGAGGGTTGCATTGATGCCCCATGTTCTCCACTCGTCTCCGTCTGTGCCGAACTTCTTTCCCGCCATAAATATTACGTTTTCAGCAAGGGGAAGGGCGTTGAACTGCTCTCTGTCCATAAGGTCGCAGGAGATTATCTCGATTCCCTGACTCTTTAAATATTCGGTTGCGATAGGGTCGGTAAAGCGGGAAACTGCAATAATGCGATTGTCCTTTCTTGCCGCCTTGAACGCATTCTTTGCAAGCACGCAAAGGGATGAGCCCATCTTTCCACCTGCACCAAGCACCAGCACGTCGCCATTTATTTTCTTTACATCGTCAATAAGAGCTTGTGATGGCTCTGTCAACATTTCATTAAGCTTTTCTTCAGTCCACATATCAAAACTCCTTTTGTAAACAATGGTTTGCATTAAGCGTTGTCAAGTATAGAAAGATATTCCTTCTTGGTGAGACGAGGTGTGAAGCCTGCCTTTATTTCCTTGCCTCGTTTTGCACCGTTCTCAAGCAGTCTCAATGCGCTGATAGCGAATATCTTTGCAGGCAAGAGTATTGCCGAATTTTTGTCACCGACGCCAAAGTCTGCGCTGTGCAGGTCGCCTGTAAAGCCACTTACCATTGGCTGAATACAGGGGATAAGGTGACACAGGTCACCTACGTCGCTTGAGCCGGTCATAGAGACGTCACGTCTTATAGTAACGTCGGGGGAAATGTCCTCTGCCACCTCGGCAAACATCTCTCCGAGTGCATAGTCCTGACAGAATGGGAGGTAGCCCATCTCTGTATGTATTTCTGCTGTAGCGCCCACCATCTGAGCGGCGCCATTCACTGCGCGGTCTGTGTCAATAGAAGCAGACTGTATTGCTTCCATAGATGCACCTCGTACAAAGCAGTCCATTACCACATTGTCGGGCACGGAGTTTACGACGTCGCCACCCTTTGTTATTATCGGGTGCACTCTTATCTTGTCCTGCTCTCTGAAGCGCTCGCGGTTTACATGCATACCTATTATGGCGAGTGCCGCCGCATTAAGAGCATTCACTCCGTCATGCGGGGTAGCGGCGTGTACCGCCTTGCCGTGAAATGTCATCTGCTTTTCCATAAAGCCGAGACTGTCGGAATGGATATTCATCGCATTGTCGCTCGAATTAGGCTGAGCGTGTACCATCATTGCGGCATCCACGTCGTCAAATACACCCTCGTATATAAGCTGCTGCTTTCCACCAAAATATTTAATTTTTCCTTCTTCGCGCAGCTTGCGTCTGTAGTCGAGATCTATGTATTCCTCCGCAGGCGTGCACAAAAACGACACCTTGCCGTCGAGCGTGTCTGACACGCCACTTCCCACAAGACCGCACGCCGCGCCGTAAATAGCGGCAAGCTGATATGCGTGACCGCAGGCGTGAGCCTCGCCTGTCGGCTTTGACGACTTGTGCGCAGGGCAAACGACGGAGTCAAGCTCTCCCATTATTGCAAGGTGAAATTCTTTGCCATGGCCGACAGTTGCGCGCACTCCTGTAAGCGCAAGTCCATCGTCAGAGGATAGCCCAAGCTTTTGGAAAGCATTTTTCATTTCAGTGGCAGTCGAATATTCCTTGTATCCAAGCTCAGGATTTTTGAATATCTTATCGCCAAGCGCAA
>JAZRQS010000014.1:0-7018 GCA_045649925.1 Eubacteriales bacterium
CATCGAGCTTGACGCCAACGACCTTAAGGAGCTTGCAAATCAGTTCAAGGCTGAGTACAAGTCCAAGATAGGTACAGATTTCCCCTCTGATCCTAAGGAACAGCTTATGGGCGCAGTTAAGGCAGTATTCCGTTCTTGGGACAACCCCAGAGCAAACGTATACCGTCGCGACAACGATATCCCTTATTCTTGGGGTACAGCAGTTAACGTACAGGCAATGGCATTCGGTAACATGGGTGACGATTGCGGTACCGGTGTTGCATTTACACGTGACCCTGCAACAGGTGAGAAGAAGCTTATGGGTGAGTTCCTTGTAAACGCTCAGGGCGAGGACGTTGTTGCTGGTGTTCGTACACCTATGAAGATTCAGGAAATGGCTGACAAATTCCCTGCTGCTTACAAGCAGTTCACAGAGGTTTGCGCACTTCTTGAGAACCACTATCACGATATGCAGGATATGGAGTTCACCGTTGAGAACGAGAAGCTCTATATGCTCCAGACAAGAAACGGTAAGAGAACTGCACAGGCTGCTCTTAAGATCGCTTGCGACCTCGTTGACGAGGGACACAAGACAGAGGCAGAGGCTGTTGCAATGATCGATCCCAGAAACCTTGACACACTTCTTCATCCCCAGTTCGACGCAAAGGCGCTCAAGGCAGCTACTCCTATCGGACGTGGTCTCGGCGCTTCTCCCGGAGCTGCTTGCGGTAAGGTTGTATTTACAGCAGAGGATGCAGAGGCTTGGAAGGCAAGAGGCGAGAAGGTAGTTCTCGTTAGACTTGAAACATCTCCCGAAGATATCACCGGTATGAAGGCTGCTCAGGGTATCCTCACAGTTCGTGGTGGTATGACATCTCACGCAGCAGTTGTTGCTCGTGGTATGGGTACTTGCTGCGTTTCCGGATGCGGTGAGATCAAGATGGATGAAGAGAACAAGAAGTTCGAGCTTGCTGGCAAGACATTCCACGAGGGCGACTTCATCTCCATAGATGGTTCTACAGGTAACATCTACGACGGCATCATCGCAACCGTTGATGCTACTATCGCAGGTGAGTTCGGCAGAATCATGGCTTGGGCTGACAAGTACAGAAAGCTCAAGGTTAGAACAAACGCAGATACTCCTCGCGATGCAAAGAAGGCTCGTGAGCTCGGTGCAGAGGGTATCGGTCTTTGCCGTACAGAGCACATGTTCTTCGAGGCAGAGAGAATCGCTGCATTCAGAGAGATGATCTGTGCTGACACAGTAGAGGAAAGAGAAGTAGCGCTTGAAAAGATCCTTCCCTATCAGCAGAAGGACTTCGAGGAGCTCTATGTAGCACTCGAGGGTAACCCCGTTACTATCCGTTTCCTTGACCCCCCGCTTCACGAGTTCGTTCCCACAGAGGAAAAGGACATAGAGGCTCTCGCAAAGGCTCAGGGCAAGAGCGTACAGGATATCAAGGACATCATCGCTTCTCTCCATGAGTTCAATCCCATGATGGGTCACCGTGGATGCCGTCTTACAGTAACTTATCCCGAAATCGCTAAGATGCAGACAAAGGCAGTTATTCGCGCTGCTATCAACGTTCAGAAGGCTCACGCTGAGTGGAACGTTAAGCCCGAGATCATGATTCCTCTTACAGGCGAGGTTAAGGAGTTCAAGTTCGTTAAGGATATCGTTGTTGCAACTGCAGATGCAGAAATCGCAGCAGCAGGCATCAAGCTCGACTACGAGGTTGGTACAATGATCGAGATCCCCAGAGCTTGTCTCACAGCTGACGAGATCGCAAAGGAAGCTGACTTCTTCTGCTTTGGAACAAACGACCTTACACAGATGACATTCGGCTTCAGCCGTGATGACGCTGGTAAGTTCCTCTCCGCTTACTATGAAACAAAGATTTACGAAAACGATCCCTTTGCAAAGCTTGACCAGAACGGTGTAGGTAAGCTCATGGATATGACTATCACACTCGGCAAGCCCGTAAATCCTGCTCTCCACTGCGGTATCTGCGGCGAGCACGGTGGAGATCCCTCCTCCGTTGAGTTCTGCCACAAGATCGGTCTTGACTACGTATCCTGCTCACCCTTCCGTGTGCCGATAGCAAGACTTGCAGCAGCTCAGGCAGCTATTAAGGAAATGAAGTAATTCCAAAAAGCATATAAAAAATCACCACCGAGAAATCGGTGGTGATTTTTTATTCACACAGCTTTGCTTTCGTTAGGATAAGGTAAACGCCTCCCGATAAGCCCAAGCTTATTCCGAGGCAATAAATAAAAACGTATAACGTGTTATCCTTCTCATATTTTTGTATATATTGAACGGTTATTGTTTCGTCACTTACGCCGTGACAGTAGCTACAAGCTCGAAACCCATTTGATATTGCCTTGTAAAGACCTATGTCACGAGCGCTTGAGGTCAGATAATGACAGTAGCAGGAATGATAGCACTCGCCACTTTTGGTAACAAAAACACGTGGCTCTGCCTTTTCAAGTGTTATGTATTCCGTTTGTGTCTTTTCAGACACTCCAAAGGAAATTAAGAAAATAACTAAAAACATAAATATTGCTAAAAGTGTCCGTCGTTTTCTTGTCATAATTCACCTCTGATAATCATCAAATATATGTTATAAATTATAACATATATTTAGGTTATATGTCAAGTTATAATTTAGGTGAGGTGATATAACAAATGAAAGATCTAAAACAAAGACTTGTTATAACAAAAAAGCCAAAGGGCGAGGACGGACACAAGGTTTTCTCTATAAGATTGAAGGATGAGACTGTGGAAAGGTTAGATGCTATATCTAAAAGAACAAATCGCTCGCGCAACGATTTGATAAATATGCTTTTAGATTTTGCTATGGATCATTCTGAAGTGGACGAAAGCAAGTAACCGAGAGGGATTTTTAAAAGCCCAATATTAAAAGACCACGTAAAAGCAGTCCGCAAAAGCGGACTGCTTTTTGAATTGAAAGCACAGTTGACAATATCGGCGTCTCGTGATAAAATATAACTATAAAAGCAAAATCGCGTACAATACAGTCACACAAGACCAAAGGAGAGTACAATGGAAAACCAAGTGATAAAGTCACTCTGTGAGCGCAGAAGCGTAAGAGGGTATAAGGACGAGCAGATAACTGACGCCCAGCTCAAAGAAATATTGAAGGCGGCGACCTATGCGCCTACAGGCAGAGGCAGGCAGTCACCTATAATAATAGTAGTACAGGATAAGGAAACGATTGAGGCAATCTCGCATAAAAATGCCGAAATAATGGGTGCGCCTGACCGTGATCCCTTCTACGGCGCACCTACTGTGCTCATAGTCCTGTCGGATAAAGCTATTCCCACACACTTTGAGGACGGCTGTCTTGTGATGGGAAATATAATGAACGCCGCATATGCCGTCGGCGTGGATAGCTGCTGGATACATCGAGCAAAAGAGGAATTTGAGGACGAATTCGGCAAGCAATTGCTCAAAAAATGGGGTATCGATGGCGACTATGTCGGCATAGGCCACGTCGCTCTCGGCTATCGCTCGGGCGAATATCCCGTAGCCGCAGAGAGAAAAGAAAGCTATATACACTACGCAAAATGACACCAAGCTCGTTGAAAAATTGCCCACAAAAGTGAGCAAAATTCAACAAAAACGATGTTTTGCGAAGGGGATTTTTGCCAATAAAAGTGAGCAATGGAGTGTAAAAAAGTGAGGATAATGTTCGTCTGTCACGGGAATATTTGTCGGAGTCCCACGGCAGAATTTGTTATGAAAAACATAGTAAAACAGTCAAAATGTAAAGAAATATTTACCATTTCGTCGAGCGCTACAAGCTCGGAGGAGATATGGGGAGACGTCGGAAACCCCGTATATCCGCCTGCCGCAAGAGAGCTTGCCTTGCACGGAATATCCTGCGAGGGCAAAAGGGCGACGCTTCTCAAATCCTCCGACTACGACAAATACGATTTGTTCGTTGGTATGGATAGCGCAAACGTTCGTAATATGCACAGAATATTCGGTGGCGATCCTGAGGGTAAGATATGTAAGCTGATGGATTTTACCGAAAGAGGAGGAGATGTCGCAGACCCGTGGTATAGTGGAGACTTTGATATCGCCTATCGAGATATCTACGACGGCTGTACCTCGCTTTTTGCCACCCTTATGAACAGTAGAGACGATTGATGAGTATGCGAAAATTGCTATAAATCATTCGGAATATTCTGTTCTAACCCTTGATTATACCAAAAAAGCAAATATGAATCGCCATTGGGTTCTCTCACAGAAGATAGACGCCAACTGCACAAACACCTGTATCGACCAGATTTTCGGCACAATAGAAGATCTCATCGATGGCAAGATGATATGTGGCGCAGGCGGCGGAGGATTCTTTCAGGTAATTATGAAGCAGGGCGTCACACTCGCACAGCTCCAGAATCGCCTTACCGAAGTCTTTGGCGCATCAGGCGTCGAAGCATGGCAGTGCGACTTTGACATATAAGTAAATAAAAGTTTACAAACAAAAGAAATATGACAGCATTTGTAATAATATAATATTACTGTGAACGGCATTCGCCTACGTTACGGCAATGTCGTGCGAAAAAGATAAAGAAATCGAAAATATGTTTAGAAGCTTGAAGCTCTGAACACTCTAATGCAAGAAAGAGGTGCTTTATGTACAACACGTTAACCGAAATCGGCAAAAAATTCAGACTTGAGGGCGAGATCTACTCCTACGAGGCGATCACGATGGGGAACATCAACTCCACCTACAAGGTCACCTATCAGCGTGAGGACGATACCCTGAAGCCCTACCTGTTCCAGAGGGTAAATACTCACGTTTTCAAGAATCCGGTCGAAATTATGGAAAACATCGATTGCGTCACCACCCATATACGAAAGAAATGCCCCAACCAGATAGCATTGCACTATCATCACACCGACGAGGGCTTAAACTACTATGTCAGCGACGAGCATTCGTTCTGGCGTGTGGTAAACTATGTCGATTCCGTCACCTTCAATTCGTCAGAGGACTGGAGCGTTATCGAGGCGACAGGAAAGGCGTTTGGTAATTTCCAGACCCTGCTCTCCGACCTTGACGGATCTGTACTGTATGAAACAATTCCCGACTTCCACAACACAAAAAAACGCCTCGACACCCTCTTTGATAGCATTGAGCGTGATGAATACAACAGAGTGCGCGAGGTGAAAAGAGAAGTAGAGTACATAGCTTCGGTACGAGAAAAGGCGTCGGAGCTGAGTGTCCGTTTCGAAAAAGGCGAAATTCCCAAGCGCGTTACCCACAACGACACGAAGTGCAACAACGTTCTCTTTGATAAGCGCACAAAAGAGCCTATCGTGGTCATCGACCTCGATACAATAATGCCAGGTATGTCCATGTACGACTTTGCAGACGCCGTTCGCTTTATGGCGAACACTGCACTTGAAGACGAGCCGGACATCTCCAAGGTCTTTTTCGACACCTCCAAGTTCCGTGCATTTGCAAAGGGATTTATAGGTGCGACACACACATCGCTTGAGCCTGTAGAGATACAAAACCTCGTAAAAGCCACATTCTCCATCACCATCGAGCTTGCCTCACGCTTCCTCGACGACTACCTCACAGGCGACAAATATTTCAGATGCAAATACCCCAAGCACAACCTCGTTCGCACCCGCTGTCAGCTCGCTCTCGCAAAGGATATAGAGCGCAAGTGGGATGAGCTTGAGTGGATAGTAAACGATGTTATCTCAAAGCTGAAATAAATGGAATAAATATAAAAGACGGAACAGCGCCACCAAATGGGTGATGTCCTTAGCGGAGAATTTATACTTTGACAAAAGTGCAAGCATCGCATTTGACTAGTCAAATGTAAATAGGCTAAGCCCAAACCCATATTATAAGCAGAAAGAGGAAACAAATCGGTTTATAGCCGAAAAGTTTCCTCTTTTTCTGTTGGTTTAATGAAATCCTTGCACAGCAACGATGAAATCTTCACTTCGTTCAGATGAAATCCAAGGGCAAGCCCTTGGATGAAATCAAATCCGTCTAAATAAAACCCTGCGAAGCAGGATTTCATCGCGAAAGCGATTTCATCCACCGCAGGTGGATTTCATCCGTCGAAGACGGATTTGACTGCGTGTTCTCCGTTAAGGATAACACGCTAACGCCACTCCGTCTTTTTTGCGATTTTCAGGGCAATAACCAAATCCACCCGCCGTCGAGTCGGATTTCATCGCGAAAGCGATTTGTTACACCCGAAAGGGCAATCATAACTGAAAAAAGCCTTGAAACCTAAAGATTTTAAGACTTTTTCTTGGTGGAGACAGTAGAACTCGAATCTACGACCCCTTGCATGTCAAGCAAGTACTCTAACCAACTGAGCTATGCCTCCATATTAAACATGTAAATACGCTCGCATCACTCCAAGTGATCGACTGTATAGTATGATAACAGATTTTTTTTATTTTGTCAAGTGATTTTTGCAATATCAACCAACATTTGCGCAAGTTATAGTATGACTCACTAATATAATATAATTATAATATAATTAAATGAAGAAAAGTAAAAAAATTATGTAAAAATTGCCCGCAAAAAGAAAAAAATAAAAAAATATATTGACATATAAATCCAAATGTTATATAATCATAATGTATCTTTATAATTAAAAACAAATAAAATAAATTTTGGAAGGGATTTTATTATGAAGAAATTATCTTTATTCCTTCTGTGCTTGATGCTGATTATCGGTGCTATCGCCGTTGCAGCAAGCGCTGAAGACCCGACAGCTCTGACTGAAGAACAGTTGGTTGAAAATCTTGTGGTATCCGATGGATATGCCGCAAGAATGCAAGACTACCATGGTGTAAGAGCCGTATTTAAGCTCAACCTTGAAAAACTTGATCAGCTTGAAAAATCCGATAAGAGCATTACCATCGGTATCCTTATCGGCGCAGGCGCAAACGAGAAAAATTACGATAGAAAGCTCGTAAAGGGCGCAAGTGGCGTTGTTGACGACGTATTCTATGCAAACGGAGAGTTTGTCC
>JAZRQS010000015.1:0-6748 GCA_045649925.1 Eubacteriales bacterium
AGCTGATTTGTAATCAGCAGGTCGGGGGTTCAAGTCCGTCCACCAGCTCCACTTATTTGGGGGAATTCCCGAGCGGCCAAAGGGGGCAGACTGTAAATCTGTTGTCACTGACTTCGCTGGTCCGAATCCAGCTTCCCCCACGAAACAAAAAAGGCATCCGATAGGATGGCTTTTTTGTTTGGTATGGCGTAGTTTCGCTTCGTATCTGCTTTCTTGCTCTGCCCTGCATATATCTTTTTATGCTTTTACAGAGAGCAAGAACCTACTTCGCATACCCCGACCGAAGATCGACAAGCTCGCTTGTCAGGCGCAGGGAGTGGGTATCTTCGCCATAGGCGAATACCCAGCTTCTACACATCCTATCGGATGGCTTTTTTGTTTGGTATGGCGTAGTTTCGATGTGCTACCGCCTCCTTGCTCCGCCCCACATATACCTTTTTATGCTTGTATAGTGGGCACTTGTATAGTGGGCGCTTGATGGGATAAAAAAGACGCCTGAAATAAAAAGAGATATGAACGAAAAACCGCATCATATCTCTTTTTGCTATGTGGAAAAAGTCCCACTATATGCCTTTAATTATTCAGCTGCGCCAAGTGTGAAGTAAGCCCAAGTAGCATAGTTGTCCTTGCTTGTTGAACAATATGTGTTGTAGAAATCAGTATCTGAGCGAAGGTCGTTGATCTGATCCGCGAAGGAAACTGCGTCGTTTGCGGTCTTAGCCACGCCTGCCTCTGTCTTTGCAGGAATCTTGAAGATTATATAATATGTGTTAGCTTCTTTTGATACAGCAGTTTTGTACTCTATCTCAGCAAAATGCACGGACATCTCGGGGTGCTCAACAGGAGTTGTCTTAGAAGCAAAGTGACGATATCCGTATGCATCGACCTTTACAGCCTGTCTTGTCAAGGGAGACGCCTTGCTCTCGAAGCAGTAGTAAAGCTCGAGAACGTCGTTTCTCCAAGGATTCAAAACCTCTTCTGCCTTGTAGGGCTTTGCGTCAGGAGTAGGGCCGTTGAGGCAATAATTTTCTCCTCTGGAACAAATAGTGGGGTCGTAAACTCTTGCATACACATAGATATAGTCGCCATCCCAAGCAACATAAAAGTTGGCGTTATTGAGAATACTGTCCTCAGCAGTTTTACCCTTTGTATAGTATTCCTGACTTGAAACAAATGTTGCAGGAGTCGTTGCGAAGATAGCGTCAACGGGCTCGTATGCCTTCTTGCCGTTTGCATCTACTGTTTCCGTGAATTCTATAGAGATGCCCTTCTTATAAGGAACTACAGGAACTTCATCGTATGTAGCAGTAACCTTGTAGTTGATGGTGGTAGCAGAAAGCTCCTCAATGGAGAGCTTTGCATACTGCTCGAAGTCAGGCCAGTTACGGTCTACCTTGCCAATCTGCTTATCCCAACCTTTGAAGATCTTACCTGCAATCTCAGCAGGCTCAACGGGAGCTTCAACAGGGCTTCCCTCGTTAACTACAACGCTTTCTCCAAGCTGTGTGCCGTCTTCATCATAGAAGGTAACTGTATACTTATCCATAGGACGATATACAGCTGTGATAACTGTATCGGACATAATGGAACTGAAATCCTCTATATCCCAACCGTAGAATATGTAGCCATCGTGATAGGGATCAACAGGAGCGTGCGCAGACTTGCCGCGTCCAACCTGCTCCTCGTGGATAACAGTACCGCCGAACTGATCAGCATCAACGAACTTGACTGTGTACTTTGAAGCAACAGGAGCTACAGTAGTAACAACGGGCGCTTCGGTTGTAACCTCAGGTGTCTTTTCACCGCCGCAAGCAACGAGCGCAAGGACGAGTGAAAGGAGCATAAGAGCCACAAATAACTTTTTCATTTTATGTTCTCCTTACAAATGTTATTTTCCGATTATAATTTCGGTCCTTACAATTATATACCATTTTTTCAAAAAAGTCAATACTGCGCGAAAAAATAGTTTATCAAAATGTGATTTTGTCAAAAATCGCACCGTCAAAATACAACGGTGCGATTTGATACACGAAAAATTCACAGCATTAGAGCAAGCTTTTTTACTACGTAGCCACCGAGGATAAGTCCACCCACCGACGGCACGAAGGAAACGGACGCGGGTGGGTGTCTTCCGTTTTCCTCCTCCATACTCACCTGAACAGGCTTTTCGGGGCTGAAGAGCACGTCGAGGTGGGCTATTCCCTCTTCTGCCAGCTTTTTTCTCATTACTCTTGCGAGTGGGCAGGTGTGCGTTTTCTTTATATCGGTCACCGAGAGCAGTTCGGGGCAGAGCTTGTTTCCCGTTCCCATTGAGGAAACGATGGGAATATTCAACTGCTTTGCAACCCTTACGAGCTCTATCTTTGAGGTGACGGTGTCAATGGCATCAATGATATAATCTACGTCAAAGCTCTCAAGAATGTGTGAAATATTTTCTCTGTCGACGAACTCCGATATTTTGTGAATTACGACGTTGGGGTTTATTTTTTTCGCCCTTTGCTCCGACGCGTCGGTCTTGAGCATCCCAACGGTATCGACTGTCGCCAATATCTGTCTGTTGATATTGCTTTCGCTTACCCTGTCGAAATCCACAAGCACAAAGCTACCGACGCCCGAGCGCACGAGCGCCTCAAGGGCATAGCCACCTACACCGCCAAGTCCGAAAATGGCAACGCAGGAGCGAGAAAGCTTGCGCATTCCCTCATCTCCGAGCAATTTTTCGCTTCTTATGAATTTTTCGTTTTTTTCCTGATTGTCTGACATTTTATTGCGCCTCGTTTTTATTTATACGCCTTTTCAAAGAGTGCCTTTATCACAGGGGTGAGAGCGTCTGCCATCTTCAATGCTCCGTAATCGGTGGGGTGTGAAGCGTCTACTGTGCAAATGTCACGGTTTTCGTCGCCAAAAAGCTCGCGCGCATGCACGTGTGCTATAAGCTTATCGCCCTCTGCAACGGCTCTCTCGTAGGTGGAGCGTATTATCTCCTCCCTCTCGGGATAGGAGGTATAGTCATATGCCGGCTTATCGTACAGAAGTATCGGCACATCAGGATGCTTTTCTCTTAATCTCTGATAGATGGAATAGTGAGGGGGAAGCACTCTGTCGGGATACTTTGCAAACATGTTATAGTCGAATGCATAAAGCGATGCGTCAATGGCATTGAGGTAATCCACCATAGCATCCTCGGCGTTTCCATTTCCTGAAAATCCGAGATTTATATAGTCTGCATCAAGGCGTCGGCTGATTATAGCGGTATAATCGTTTCCAGGATGGGAAACACATCCGCCCTGAGTGATGGAGCTTCCGTAGAATACCATCGGCTTTTCATACTTATACTTAGGTCCTTTTTCAACAACTGAGCCACGAGCAACGCCTATATAGAGCTCGAGCACTCCGCCATAAAGCGGAAAATACACATCTATCACGCTCTTGCCGTCATTGCCCTGTGAAATCTTGTGACAGAGCATATTTTTCGTCGCAAAATAGCTCTTGGTCGTCGAGTTTGCAAGGTCCTGAATATGCGCCTTTGCATCAGGTGAATAGCTGTTTTCAAAAAATCCGTCGGCATAAACACCAAAGCCCATACTGCCTCTCATCGTCATATGAGTCATAGGTCTCGCAGTGGGAATAGCCGCCTTGATAGCTATATACTTGGAATCGGTGACAAAACGTATTCTTCCGCCTGATGTGTGAGTAGAAAGTCCTGCTACCGCCTTTGACACTTTTTCTGCATCGGTAGCGGGCATGCGTCTGTATCTACCCTCGCTCTTGTCATAATACACGCCGTAAAGTGTGAGTCGCTCGTCATGCGCGCTTATCCACTGCACGTCATCCTCATCGCTGACAGCAATCGTGGCAAGGTTGGGGTCTATCTTGGTTATATCCATGGCTTTTCTCCTGTCTTGTCTTGTTTTTTAACAATTTTATTATAGAATAATCACTCGTGAAAGTCAAGGGAAAATCCAGTCTTTTGGTTAATATCAAAAAATTTTATTTACAAAGCTCCAAAAATATGGTAAAATACAATCACGAATATGCCTTAATACAATACAGAGAGCTTAAAAGCCTTGTAAAGTGCTTATAATTCTAATAACGAATGACTCTCTTTAAAAGGATAAGTAAAATGGATATACAAAACATACTTAAAAAAACAGGAGCAAGCTTAAAGCTTGGCGATGTCTTATGCAGACTGCTCGCCGCGTGGCTATGCTTTACTGCTGCAAAGCTGATAGGCGACAGTGACTTCTTTGCATTAAGCTATGCACAGGACTCAAAGATGTGGCTCGTGCTCTTGTGGATAGGATTGGCGTTCATCGCATTTTCGCTTGTGAAAATGCTTTTAGTCAATTATGCGACTGACACGTATTTTCTTTTGGCGGGCACAGTGGTGTGCGCATCTATGTGGCTGACTTCGTATTCTAACTTCCTTTTCTCAATAGCCGTAATAATCGTGCTTTCTATGGTTTTCGCCTTCTTTCTTCACAAGAACGAAGATTTTCTTGAAGGAGTGAAGCTGAACGGCGCAGGCGTGTGGATATGCTCTCTTGCCATAGGCTTGCTCTGCTGTTTCTTTATCGGGGCTATAGGAAGCTACAGATACCTGACATTCTCCGCGCCCAACTTCGACTTTGGAATATTTGTGAATATGTTCCACAATATGAGGACAAGCGGTGCGCCTCTCTGTACCTGTGAGCGAGACGTTCTTCTCTCACATTTTGTGGTGCATCTGTCTCCGATATATTACCTTATACTTCCCTTTTACTGTATATTCCCGTCGCCCTTGACGCTACAGATAGCGCAGGCGGTGATTCTGGCGTCGGGCGTCGTGCCTGTGGTACTTTTGTGTCGTCACTTCAAGCTTGGTGGAAAGACTACTGTAGCCGTTTCTGCCATCTACTGTCTGTATCCTGCATTGACAACGGGGTGCTTTTACGACATACACGAAAACTGCTTCCTCACCCCCCTGCTCTTGTGGGTGTTCTACTTCTTTGAAAAGGAAAAATGGGTATTTACTTATCTGTTTGCCGCTTTGACACTGTTTGTCAAGGAGGATGCCGCAATTTATATAATAGTGTTTGCGGTATTTGCTATTCTGTCGAAAAAGAAACCTCTCCACGCATTTATCCTTGCCATTATGGCAGGTGCTTACTTTATCACTGCGCTGACTCTGCTCGACAAAATGGGGGCGCACTATTCGGAGCTTTACGCCACCGACACCCCAAATCCCGTCATCGCAGGACCTATGGTGTATAGATTCAGCACTATGATACACAACCTTGATGATGGTCTTTTTGGGGCAGTGAAAACCCTGCTGCTCAATCCCGGCTACACACTGATACAGTTGTTCAGCACATCAGGTGGTGGAATTGAAAAGCTACGCTATTTCATACAGATGCTGTTACCCGTCGGATTCATTCCGTTTTTCACAAAGAGGGCATCTCGCTATCTGCTCATCACTCCGATTTTGCTCAACCTTATTACAGACTATCCGTATCAGTATGACACAGGCTTTCAGTATCACTTCGGCATTGCGGCGTTTCTCGTGTATGCTATGATAGCAAACCTGCCCGAAATGAAGCCCACCTTCAAGCGAAACGTGCTGTGTGTAGCGCTGGTAGCGGGCTTTTGCCTGTACGTAAGTGCAGTTATGCCAACATTTGAGTATTATCACAACACGTGGAAGGAAAACAAAGATACCTACACTGAAATGGAAAGCATTCTTGACACCATTCCAGAGGACGCTTCCGTCTGCTGTGACACATTTTTGCTACCTCATATTGCAGACCGCGAGATAATATACGAAACATCTTTCCACGGAGACGTGGGAGATACAGACTACGTAATTTTCGATTCGAGATACTCGGTGAGCAAGACACAGCTTTATAACTACATTGACCAAGGATATTATGTATCCGAGGTCTATCCCGACATGATGATAATATTGGAAAAGGAATAATAGTCTTATCAAAGAAAAAAGGACACGCCTTTTGGAGAACTCTGAGGCGTGTCCTTTTTTATATTTATAGGTTTTATAAGCTATGATGCATTATTCCTCGCCCTGAAGGTGTGATACCATACGGCGATAGAAGGCGTCTGCTATCTGCAGGTGTCCCTCGCTCGTCGGGTGAAGCGCATTCGTGTTGACCGATTCGGTTTTGGACGAGCGCTCGTCTACGGGTATATCCTTACGAGGAAGCATATTGTCGGTGTCAAACTGTGCGGAAATGTTCATGAATTCTACACGACCACGATAAGCCGACTCCTGCGATATATCCATATACCACTTTGCAAGATTGAATGCAAAGTTGAGTTTTTCGTGCCACTTCCAAGTGATGCCGTAGTTGTGTCCCATTCCGTCACGGCCAGGCACATTAAGACTACCTGCGAGCGTTACTCGGCAGTCGGGGAAATCAGCGAAAAGACTATCAAGGAAGTTGCGTACCAACTGCTTGTAGGGGTATTCCGTCATATTGGAGCTATTACCACCGAGAAGGATCAATACCTCGTCTATGTGGTCAACACCCATTTTCTCGGCGTATGCACGGAAGTTGTTTCGCTCAAGCTTAACATCCCAGAAGGGATTTGCCTCTGCGCGTGTCGCCTCACGGTAGACGATGTCTGCGTGATTTGTTCCTCCACTTTCGTGATGAAGCACACCGGGCGCAGGAGGAATAGTGCCTCCCCACGCAGTACGAATAAGCTTGATACGGTCAGGCTGAATGGACTCAAGCTTCCAGGTTCCGCCTAT
>JAZRQS010000016.1:0-51736 GCA_045649925.1 Eubacteriales bacterium
GCATTTATGGGTGTGCTGTCTAACCTTGCAGGAGGCTTTATATTCCGTCTTGAGAAGCGTATCAAAGCGAGAGAGGGTGTAGGCAATGAATGAAAAGGACACTATAGGAACAGACCTTGATTTCAAAGTCCCAAACTTTGATTTAGGCATGAAAAAGGCGGCGAAAACAATAGCATCAAACAGCTCGCTTATCGTAGCAGTGCTTGCAATTGTTGTCGCAGCGATGGTGTTCTTCACCGATCTTGACGGTGGATTAAATTTTACGGCATCGTTCTCAACCTCGCTCGTGGTGCTTTTCTGTTGTTGTGTAGTCGAATACTACTCAACGAAGCTGATGGGCGTTAAAGAGGGCAAGAGAGAAAAGGTATACATGGAAACTATAGCAAAGCATAAAGAAGTGTCCGCAGAGTGTCAGTCAAAGGTAGGCGTGCATGGACTTATGGCTTTCTGTGCTGACTATGCCGAGCAAGACCTTATACGCCGTCGCTCGACCTTGTTAAAGCAGGTAGGTGTGTCTTACGCCGATTATGCAAGCAAGTATATGGGTGTCACAAACCTTCCTGATGAGCTTCCTTGTGCGGTCAAGAGATGCATCAAAAAAGCAAACAAACTTAAGCCTATGTATTTGTCGCAGGATAACCTTATATTCTCCGTAGACAACGAGAGAGAGGCACAGCTTATGCTCTCTGTATCAAGGAGTGAGCGTATCAAGGATTTGACATTTCTTGTACCGACACTTGCATCAACCTTTTTCGCCGCGTCAATGGTAATTGAGGTCGTGCAGGACTTGTCATTTGCGACTGTCACGGCTTGTATGATAAAGGTATTCTGCATCATACTTAACGCCGTCAAAGGATATCAGAACGGCTATTACAATATCGTAGAAGGTCACGTCAAGTGCGCCGAGGCGAGAATATACCTGCTTCGCGAGTGCATAGCGTGGGGCAATAGAGAAAAAGCCGAAGAAACAGAAAAAAGTTTATAAAAATGACAAAATTATACTTTTTTCGAGCAAAACTTGTGATATAATACGAGCGTAAAGGATGTATCTCCTTTACTTTTGCTCCCTTTGGTCAAAAGGGGAAGCGGGGTGCTGTGCTAGCGCCCCGCTTTTTTTATAATATAATTGCATCCTCAACCACATCATCTAAATGCATCGGTCTGAGGTGGAGTGTATTACACGCTCCCACGAATGCGTCAGCCTTCTGCCTGTCAAAGAAGACGTCCGGCACTGCCCTTTTCACCTCTCCACCGGCGAGCAGCTCAACGCCATACACCGTGTGAGGTTGCTTGTCCTCGTCAAGCACGATGTCCGTGCGTACTCTGTACTCATAATCCATATTATGTACCTCCTTTAACGTCACTTTATCTCAAGAAGCTCAGACACCGTCTTGTTGACGTACGCTGCGATTTTTTGGACCGTGCTCAAGCGTGGGTCCGCCTTCTCGCGTTCAATAAGACTCAAGGTTTCTGTGCAAATTCCGCAGTGATAGGCAAACTCCATCTGGCTTTCCTTCATCTCACGACGGATTTCTCTTGATTTTTGTGCTAAAATTTTTCCTTCCGGCATATTTTTTTGCTCCTTTTCGGTCAATAAAATTTTACCAGAAGTGGCGTGGTAGGTCTACGGATTATTCTTGGTATTTTTACAGTTTTCTACATATTTTCACACATTATAATACAGCTCGCTCTTTTTCACTTCCTCCCTTCGATAAATTTCGCCATTTCTACAAAAAAATAACCCACCGTCACACCACTCCTAATTGTATCTAAAAACAATTTGGTGGTCCCGACGGCGAGCTTGCTGCCTCGACACGTTATCTTTCCCAGCGTTTTTCTATGAACGACCCTCGTGTTGCAGGTATACTAACTGATGTTGGCACGGAAGAATTAGCGCACGTGGAAATGATTTCGAGCATGCTTCACCAGCTTACGAGAAACCTCTCGCCTGAGGAAATAAAGAAGTCAGGACTTGACGTGTACTTTGTGGATCACACAAACGGCACTTACCCTGTCGCTGCGGCGGGCGTGCCCTTTGATGCAAAGTATATCGGTGTCAAGGGCGACCCCCTCGCCGATCTGCACGAGGACCTTGCGGCAGAGCAAAAGGCTCGTGTCACCTATGACAACCTGCTCAGGCTTATTGACGACCCTGACGTACGCGATCCCTTGAAATTCTTGCGTCAGCGCGAGGTAGTGCATTACCAGAGATTTGGCGATGCGCTTGGACTGACTCAGGATAGGCTTAATTCAAAGAATTTTTACGCATATAATCCGAGCTTTGACAAGTAAAGAATAGCGTAAAAAGAAAAGCGGTAGCTTTCACCTTTCGGTGAGGCTATCGCTTTTTGGTTGTGTTGTGGGGGGGTTATTCAGTCGCTTCCATAAACTCGCAAAGGACCTCGTTTTGTATGGCGTGGAGAAGCTCTTGCGCCTTTCCTCCGACCTTTTTACCGTCTATTTCGCCGACCTCAAGACCGAGCTGGCTGGAGGAGGAAATGATGACCTCGTCGGCATTCATCATTTCTTCGACGGTAAAGGGGGTTTCGTCAACGCCTATGCCGAGCTTTTTACAAGCCTTTATGAGATGAGCGCGAGCGATTCCGGGGAGGATGAGGTGGTCTGTGGGAGCGGTGACGAATATACCGTCCTTTAAGATGTGGATATTACTGTGTGAGCACTCGGTGACTCTGTCGCCTCGGTGAAGGACAGCCTCAGAGCAGTTGTTGCGCTTGGCGTTTTCCGATGTCATAACTGCGGGAATGAGGTTTAGAGTTTTGATATTACAATGCAAAAATCTCGTGTCCTCCATAGTGATGAGGTTTACCTTTTTGCTCATATCGGCTATATCCTTCTGGAAAATCATTATCCAGAGGTTTGCCTTTGAGCCATCGTCGGGGAAAACGTGATTTCTGATACCTGTGCCACCGCGGGTGAGCTGCCAGTAAACGAAGTTGTTGCCCGTATCCATTTTGCTGACCATCTCGCAAAGAATGGACTTCATCTCTTCCTTTGTCTGTGCTACCTCTATCTTCAAAAGCGCGGCAGAATTGTAAATACGGTCAATATGCTCGTCAAGAGCAAATATCTTATAATTACGGCTACAGGTAGCGTCATAAACGCCGTCACCAAAGTAACACACTCTATCCGTCATGGGTATGCTGATGTTTTCAATTTCATCAAATTTACCGTTGTAGTAGCCCAATGTCTTCATTGTTAGCACCGCCTTTTATATTCGTTGTCTTATTTATTATGCAATCAAAGCATAGAAATATCACACATCTTGAATTATATCACACGCTTTATTTATTTACAATAGGTTTTGGCGTCTATTTTTACCTTTCTGTTGACTTTTTTTCTCTTATATGGTACACTATACGAGTTAATATGAAAATTGAGTAAAGAAAAGGACGATAAAATGACGTTATTTGAGCTTATAATTTTGGCAATAGGACTTGCTATGGATGCTTTTGCCGTGGCGATGTGCAAGGGGCTTGCGCTGAAAAAAGCAAGCGTGCCTCATATGTCGCTTGTAGGCGCATGGTTTGGAGGATTTCAGGCTATTATGCCTGTCATAGGATATTTCCTCGGCAAGAGCTTTTACAGCTACATAGAAAAATTTGACCACTGGATAGCATTTGCGCTTCTTGCTATAATCGGCGCAAATATGCTGAAGGAGGCGTTTGAAGGTGACGAATGTGAGTGCGAGTGTGAGTGTGGAGGTGCTGACCTCTCTGCCCGTAAGATGCTCGTGATGGCAATTGCGACCAGCATTGACGCTCTGGCGGTAGGAATTTCTCTCGCTATGGCAAAGGCAAATATTCTCGTGGCGGCAATCCTCATAGGCGCTATCACGTTTTCACTCTCGGCAGTCGGTGTCAAGATAGGCAGTATCTTCGGCGCTCGCTTCAAGACCAAGGCAGAGGTATTCGGTGGATGCGCACTCGTGCTCATCGGCTTGAAGATTCTGCTCGAGCATCTCGGCATAATCAATTTCTGACAATAAAAAAGGGGTAAGTCATTCTCTTACGTAAGCGAATAACTTAACCCTTTTATTTTTTTACTGTGTTTTTTCTATTGCTTTGGCGACGTTAAGCCTGTACGAGCTTCTTCTTTGCCGCCTCTGCCTTTAATCTCGTGGGGGCGTCGAGCACTCTCTTACGGAGTCGGATGCTCTTGGGAGTTACCTCGATAAGCTCGTCCTCTGCGATAAACTCGATAGCCTCCTCAAGTCCCATCTGCTTGGGAGTGATGAGGGTGAGCGCCTCGTCTGCGCCCTTTGAACGAATGGCGGTGAGGTGCTTTTTCTTGCACACGTTTACTACTATATCGCCCTGCTTGGGGTTTTCGCCGACTATCATACCCTCGTAAACGGGGACTGCAGGACCGATAAAGAGAGGTCCTCTGTCCTGTGTATTGAAAAGTCCGTAGCTTGTGGTGTCGCCCGTTTCACTTGCTACAAGTGAGCCTGTGAAGCGCACGTTTATATCGCCCTTGTAGGGCTCATAGCCCTCGAAGATGGTGTTGAGTATTCCCTCTCCACGAGTGTCGGTCATAAACTCGCTTCTATAACCGAAGAGGCAACGTGACGGAATGAGGTAGTAAAGGCGCTGGCGTGAGCCCTTCAGCTGCATGTCGAGAAGCTCTCCCTTTCTCGAGCCGAGCTTTTCCATAACGGAGCCTACGTATTCCTCGGGCACATCTATCTCTACTCTTTCGATAGGCTCGCACTTTACTCCGTCTATCTCACGATAAAGCACGCGGGGAGTGGAGCAGGCAAGCTCGTATCCCTCTCGTCTCATATTTTCTATGAGGATAGAGAGGTGCATTTCTCCACGTCCTGCCACCTTGAAGCTCTCGGTGGTCTCGCCATCAGAAACTCGCAACGAAACGTCTCTCAAAAGCTCCTTGTAGAGACGGTCGCGCAGGTGTCGGCTGGTAACGAATTTTCCCTCTCTGCCTGCAAAGGGGCTATCGTTTACGGAAAAGGTCATTTCCATCGTAGGCTCGCTTAACTTGACAAATTCAAGGGGCTCAACGCATGAAGTGGAGGTAACCGTGTCACCAATATTGATGTCCTCAGCGCCTGAGAAGCATACGATGTCGCCGACCTTTGCCTCATCGACCTTTGTCCTTGCAAGTCCGTCAAACTGGTATATGGAAACTATCTTCGCCTTCTTTTTCACGCTATCTGAATGGAAGTTTGAAATAGCTATTTCCTGATTTACCTTGAGTGTGCCTCGCTCAATTCTTCCTATACCTATTCTTCCGACATAGTCGTTGTAGTCAATAGAGGAAACGAGGAGCTGAAGCTCTGCCTCATCGTCACCATCAGGCGTGGGAATATATTCGAGTATGGTATCGAAAAGGGGTGTCAGGTCCTTGCCCTCCTCATAGGGAGAAAGCGACGCTGTACCTGCTCTGCCTGAGCAGAAAAGCATAGGTGAGTCGAGCTGCTCGTCTGTAGCGTCGAGGTCCATAAGGAGCTCAAGCACCTCCTCCTCGACCTCCTCGATACGAGCGTCGGGCTTGTCTATCTTATTGACAACGACGATAACTCTGTGGTTCATAGAGAGCGCCTTTTCGAGCACGAAGCGTGTCTGGGGCATAGGTCCTTCTGCCGCATCAACGAGCAGAATTACTCCGTTTACCATCTTGAGTATTCTCTCGACCTCGCCACCGAAGTCGGCGTGGCCGGGGGTGTCAACGATATTTATCTTTACATCCTTGTAATGAACTGCGGTGTTTTTGGCAAGAATAGTAATTCCACGCTCTTTTTCAATGGCGTTGTTGTCCATTACTCTTTCTTCTGTAACCTGATTTTCACGGTAAACGCCTCCCTGACGGAGCATTTCGTCGACGAGAGTGGTCTTTCCGTGGTCTACGTGTGCTATTATCGCTATGTTTCTCAAATCACTGCGTTTCACGTTTTTACCTCTTTTTTATTCAAAAATTAACCTAAATATTATATCACAGGTTTTTAACAAATACAATACCTTTCATTCATTTTCACACAAAAGGAAAACTTTTTCTCGATTTTTGAATTTTCTATTGACAAACAAAGCAATATGTGCTACTATTCTCTTGACCACACAGAACTGAATATCAGGGGTGCGAAGCGAGAGCGTAGCTGAGATGGGAATGTCCCAAACCCTTTTACCTGATACGGATAATGCCGTCGTAGGAAGATCTTCATTTTATCATACCGAAAATGATACACCGCACGACAGCTCTCGTGCGGTTAATTTTATTTTCGGAGGTTTCTTATGAGAAACAAAATCATTTCACTTTGCGAATGTGCTGTAATGCTTGCACTCGCGACTGCTCTCAGCTTTGTAAAGCTGTGGCAGATGCCTCTCGGCGGCTCTGTGACGCTTGTCAGCATGCTGCCCTTATTCATCATTGCCGTAAAGCATCGCTTTTCCTATGCGCTCGGCACGTCGTTCCTCTACTCACTCATACAGCTCATGCAGGCTGTAATGGAGGGAGATGTTTTCGTCTACTGCGAGGGGGCTTTGCTTATTGCGGTTTGCGTAGCATTTGACTATCTTTTGCCATTTACTGCTCTTTGCCTTGCGGGATTATTCAAGAGATACCACCTCTATCGTGAGAAGAAGAACGGCAACATCGTCTACATCAGGGATTTCGGCATTTACATCGGTATATTCACGGCAATTCTTTGTCGCTTTACATGTCACCTTATCACAGGCGCATTTATATGGGGACAGTGGGCGCCTGAGGGCTTGGGCAAGTGGGCTTATTCATTGCTCTACAACGGCTCTTACCTCGGTGTCGAGCTTATACTGACGGTGTTTGTGGCGAGTATGCTTTTTGCAGTGCCGAAGATGAGGGGACTGCTCGGGCTGAAAAAAGAGAGCGAAATAAAGCTCGCATAAGGGCATCTTAAGCTCAAAACCGCTATTTTTCAAGGTGCTTTTTGGAATAACAGTTGATTTTCGAATTGTGATTGTGATATAATGTTAAAAACCACAATACAGGAGTAGCGCTATGGATTTGACAGGTAAAAAAGTAAACTTTCTCGGTGACAGTATAACGGCAGGAGCGAAGCTGGCCGATATGACAAACAGATACGACAATGTACTGAAAAATCTCTGCCAGCTTGAATGTACACGTAACTACGGAGTAAGTGGTACCCGAATTGCTCTCCAGACGGAAGAGCACCCGTCGAGCTTTGACGGTAGGGAATTCTACACACGCGCAGAGATAATGGACAGAGATGCAGACGCAGTCATTATTTTTGGCGGTACTAACGACTACGGTCATGGAGATGCTCCGTTTGGCACGCCCGACGATACCGAGCCGACTACCTTCTGTGGCGCAGTAAATCACCTCATCGGTATGGTAAAGAGGGATTTTCCCTGTGCGACTATCGTGTTTATGACACCCATGAGAAGAAACAATGACGAGGTCACATTGAGCAGAATTGAAAGGCATCTTGTAGATTACGTCGATGCAATAATTGAGGCGTCAAAAAGGCACGGAATATACTTACTCGACCTCTATAGAACTCTGCCCATAAATCCAAACGATGAAAAACAGCGCACACTCTACGCACCTGATGGTCTTCATCCAAATGAACTTGGTCAACGCATTCTTGCAGAGCATGTGTATGACTTTTTACGCTCGATATAACTAAAACTGACAAAGAACAAACTTTAACTTGACAAAAGCAGACTTGTGCCTTATAATATATAGGCGACCAGACGGCGCAATCGCGTAATATGTTGCCGAAAGGTATTATTATGAGGAAAGTCCGGGCTTCAGAGAGCAGGGTAACGGATAACGTCCGCCGAGGGTGACCTCCGGGAAAGTGCAACAGAAATAAACCGCCGTTTTTACGGTAAGGATGGAAAGGCGAGGTAAGAGCTCACCGGCGTTCATAGGTAACTATGCGCAAATGTAAACCCTACCCGAAGCAACACCTTCTCACGTGCTTTTTGCACTACGGCTGCTCGCCTATGAGATGGTGGCAGGAGATTTCTCCGAGCTATGCGGTGACGCATAGCAAAGATAGATGATTGCGGTTCACTTTAGTGTCCACAGAACCCGGCTTACAGGTTTGTGTCGTACGGGAGGCTTTTTGCCTCCCGTTTTTTATTTTTCGCCCTCATTTTGCATTGTTTTACGCTTGTGCGGGCGCACAATCATATATTATAAGTATATATTATATATTTAATGTTAATAATCATACAAAACTGTTGCAAATGCGCATGTTTTGGATTATAATATAAAATAGGTAATTATAATTTTTGCGAGGGCGTTACTATGGGTGAAAATGCAAAGCTTTGTTTACATAATATAGTTTCTTCAAGAATAACAGTTGTCGGACTTGGTATATCCAATCTTCCGCTTTTACGTTTTCTTTTACAGAGTGGAGCGACTGAAATAACTGCCCGTGACAAAAAGGACAAATCTGAGCTTGACTGTGAGATACTCGCACTCGAAAATGATGGTGTGCGCCTTATATGTGGCGACGCCTATCTTGAGGACATTGACGAGGAGGTAATCTTCCGCTCACCAGGTGTGCGTCCTGACATACCTCAATTTCTCACGGCGATAGAGAGAGGCGCACTCGTGACGAGCGAGATGGAGCTGTTTTTCTCGCTCTGCCCCGCTACTACGATAGCAGTCACAGGAAGCGATGGAAAGACGACGACCACTACTCTTTCATATGAGCTACTCTCGTCACAGGCAAAGAAATGTGGCAAATTCAACGTCTTTGTCGGTGGAAATATAGGTGCGCCCCTACTTCCCCATGTCCACGAAATGAAGGAAGGCGACTTTGCAGTAATAGAGCTCTCGAGCTTTCAGCTACAGCAATTGCGCTACACTCCCGACCGAGCAATAATAACAAACATAACGCCAAACCACCTCAACTGGCACAAGGACTACGAGGAATATATAGAGGCGAAAACTCACATAATAGGCGAGGACACACATGTAACTCTCAACGCCTATAATGAGCAGACGGCAAAAATAGCCGACAAAACGGGCAGAAAGACAGTTTTCTCCGCACATATGACAAGAAACGAAATGCATGCACGCTTTGGCGACTGTGACAAGCTGTATATTGACGGTGCCGATATAATTTTCGAGCGTGACGGAGTATGCACTCCTGTACTTGCGCTCTCCGACATACGCCTCATAGGTCTGCACAATGCAGAAAACTATATGGCGGCAATTTCGGCAGTCTCTCCCTTTATAGACCTTGATGTAATAACGGGCGTGGCAAGAGAATTTCGCGGAGTTGAGCACCGACTCGAATTTGTGCGAGAGTTTAAGGGTGTCAAGTATTACAACTCTTCTATAGACTCCTCGCCTATGCGCACCTCGACCACTCTTTCCATGCTTGGCGAGGGCAATATAGTTATTTGCGGAGGCGCAGCGAAGGGACTTACATTTGAGCTGCTTGCAGAGGCACTCTGCCGACGTGCAAGGGCGGTCGTGCTGACAGGTGCGACGGCGCTCGACATTGAGCGAGCTATCCACGAGTGCAGACTTTTTGCAGACAGTGGACTTAAGATATACAAAAACGGAGATTTCCGAGGGGCTGTAGAAACGGCGTGTGACATTGCGCACGAGGGCGACACCGTAGTGCTCTCCCCTGCCTGCACGAGCTTTGACGCCTTCCGAAATTTTGAGCAAAGGGGTAACGTTTTCAAGGATATTGTAAACGGATTTGCCGAGTAAAAGTATATGGAAAACATAAAGAAAACCATCGCCCGTCTATGTGATATAATGACCGTATCAGGCTTTGAGCACAGATACAGAAATGAAATTCTGCGTCTATGCTCCGAGTTTGGCGAGGCGAGCGTGGACAAGATGGGAAATTATATAATCAGAAAAAACTCCTCTCGTGAAAATGCTCCGCTTCTGCTCATTGATGCGCATATAGACGAGATAGGAATGTCGGTGACAGGAATACGCGAGGGCGGATTTCTCACCATGACCTCTCTTGGTGGTGTCGATGCTCATATTCTGCAGTCGGCAGAGGTGGAGATATACGGAAAAGAGAAAATCTACGGCGTAATAAGCTCGACTCCTCCACATCTTGCTTCTGGCGATACAGACAAGCTTGAGCTACCTGAAGAGCTTCTTATTGATACAGGAATAGAAAAATCTCGTCTTGAAGAAATAATACCTATAGGCTCGCCTATAAAATTCAAGGGCAGTCTCATCGAGCTTGCAAGCAACGTAGTAAGTGCGCCCTCTCTTGACAACAAGGCGTGCTGTGCCTGTGCGCTGGAGGCTATTTCCCGCGCGAACGAAGGCGAGATGGAATTTGACGTCGCCGTCGTTTTATCCGTACGCGAGGAGGTGGGCGGATATATAGGGGCAAGGACTACGCTCAACAACATTACACCCGATGTGGCGATAGCGCTCGACGTAAATTTTGCAAAGGCGCCCGAAACGTCAGATGCACAAAGCGCTCAGCGTGGCGGAGGATGCACGATCTCCCTCTCTGCAGTAACGAGCAGACACCTGACAAAGCAGATAATCGGCGTGGCAAAATACTCACGTATTCCTCATCGCATAATCGCCGAGCCCAACAACGTGGGAATGAATGCAAACGTGATAGGAATATGCCGTGCGGGCGTGCATTGCGCTGACCTCGGTATTCCCCTGACATCTATGCATACAACAGTAGAAACTGTATCGCTTGACGACTGCCTCAGTCTTGTAGGTCTTTTGACGGCGTTTGTCAAAGATGAAGCTCTTGCAAAGGAGTATTCAAAATGAAAACAAGCGAAATGATAGAATTGATAAAACGCCTCTCACTCGCCTTTGGACCATCGGGCATGGAGGACGAGGTGAGAGAGCTTATACTTGCCGAGTGCAAGGAATTTTCCGACTGCACTACTGTAGACGCGCTTGGCAATATAACTGTAAAAATACACTGTAAAAAGTCAGACGCACCCACTCTTATGCTATGCGCTCATATGGACGAGGTGGGTATGATGGTAAGTCACATAGAGGACTGCGGAGTGCTCCGCTTTGCCGAGATAGGTGGTATCAGTCCAAGCGTACTGTCGGGCAAGAGAGTGACACTCTACGGACACGACAGACAAAAGCTTGACGGAGTTATTGCGAGCAAGGCAATACATCTTCAGTCAGCCGAAGAAAGAAAAAAGCACGTAGAGTGCGACAAGCTCTATATTGACATAGGCGCAAACACAAAGGCGCAGGCAGAAGAGCTGTGCTCAATAGGTGACTGCGCAGTATTTTCCTCTGACTTTGAAATCTTTGGCGATGGTGGGGCTATGCTGAAATGCAAGGCACTCGACGACAGAGTGGGATGCGCTATACTTATAAGTATTTTGCGCCGACTCAAAGAGGATGCGCCAGACCTCAACTGCAATCTTGCGATAGCCTTTACGACAAGAGAGGAAACGGGATTGTCGGGCGCATCAGTAGCTTCATACAACGCTTGTCCCGACTATGCTGTTATACTTGAAACTACCACGATAGCCGACCTTCCAAGCGTGGAGGAAAAGCGACGTGTGGCAAAAATCGGCGGGGGCGGTGTGCTTTCGCTTTTAGACCGCGCATCTATCTATGACCGAGGCTTTCTCTCGTTTGTCACTAACCTGAAGGATTCACCGAGCTTTCAGATAAAGGAATACTACGCAGGCGGAAACGACACACGCCATATACAGCTTTCCCGCGACGGATGTCACGCGATAGCGTTGAGCGTACCGACGAGATATTTGCATAGCGCGTCCTGTGTCATTTCTATTGACGATGCACTCGCAGTCGAGAGTCTCGCCTACAGAATTATATGCGATTTTGACGAAAGCGCCATACAAAAGGCAAAAGGAGATATATAATGCTCGAAACTTTAAAAAATCTGTGCCTTTGCGCAGGGGTAACGGGAAACGAAGGTAAAATAGCCGACCTTATCACTTCCCTCTCCACTCCTTATGCAGACGAGTGTCACGTAGACAAGATGGGAAACGTGATAGTCTGCAAAAAGGGAAAAAGTAAGGAAAAGAAAATAGCATTCGTATCAAGAATGGATATAGCGGGCTACACGGTAACCCACATAGAAGAAAACGGGCGCATAAGATTTTGCGCACAGGGCAAGCAGAGCGCCGTCTCACTTGCATACTCTTGTGTCACTTTTGACAATGGAGTGAGCGGAATCGCTCTCCCCGACTCGACGTCTTCAAAGGAATTCAAAACAGAAGAAATGTATATAGACGTGGGGTGCTCTAAAAAGGAGGACGCCGAAAAGGTAGTTTCTCTCGGCGCCACGTTTACTGAAAAAATGCATTTCACTCATTTGCAGGACGGCAAGATAGCCTCACTCGCACTCGACTGCAGAATAGGGTGCGCTCTGCTCTTACAGGCGATACGCGAGGATACTACTCCCTGTTACGACACCTACTTTATTTTCTGCGCACAGGGAAATTTTGCACAGAGAGGAGCTAGGGCGGCTATGTTCCCCATAAACGCCGACATAATAATCTCTCTCGATGTGTCAAGCTCGGAACGAGAGGAAAACAAGCATCTTCCTCCCGTTTTGACAGGCAAGGGTGCGGCAGTGCTGTTGAAGGATGCACTTTCCGTATCTAACGAGGCGCTCGTCGGTCTTTTGCGAGGCATAGCAAAGGGAAAGGGACTCCCGCTTCAAAACGAATTTTCCAAGACAAGCTCGTCTGACGGCTCGTCTATGATGGCATGCTGCGACGGATGCGCTACGTGTGCTATAACAGTTCCCCTCTCGCACAGAGCGACGGGAGTTCAGGTGGCTAGCGTCAGCGACATCGAGGGTGCTTACACACTTTTATCTACGCTTTACAAATCAAATTTTGCTGAAATTACAGGAGAAACAAAATGAAAAGAATACTCATATTTGCACTTATACTCGTTATGAGCGTCACGCTTCTCGCTTCCTGCAAGGACAATAGCGATGGCACTCCTTCAGGCATGCAGCTCGCCTCTGACCTTGAAATAAACGACTACTATCTCTACGTGCCTGCCGGCTGGATAGTAGATATGTCTACAGGTATAACAAGTGCATATGTATCATCTGTGGACAAGTCTAACGTAAGCGTTTCCTATGGTGTACCCTCAGAAAACAGCCTTGAAGAATTCTGGTCGAACAACAAGTCGCACTACGAAAGCATTTTTGAGGAGTTTACTGTTCTTGAGGAGGGCGGGGCTGCGAAGCTCGGTGACTATGATGCTGCTCGCTACAACTACACAGCAAAGTATGAGGGCAAGGAATATCAGTTTTTGCAGTATATGACTATAAGGGGCGCATATGTGTATATTTTCACATACACTGCTGAAAATGAGGAAAACGCTATCCTCGGTGGCGTCCCCTACGAAAAGCATCTTGAAGAAGTTCTTAATATAATCTCGGAATTCAAGTTTAAATAAAGTTTAAATAATAGAAAAGACAAAAACCAAAAATGAAAGAAATCTATCTTGACAACAGCGCAACCACGAAAATATGTCAGGTAGCGCTGGACAAATACATAGAGGTATCGCAAAATGGATACGGAAACCCCTCCTCCCGACACTCTGCGGGAAAGGTGGCAGAGGACATAGTGTCACAGGCACGCAAGGACTTGCTCGCAACGATAGGCGCGAGTGACGGCACTGCGATATTTACAGCATCGGGAAGTGAGGCAAACAACCTCGCAATATTTGGCAGAGCATACTCGAAGGAGCGCTACAAAAACGGTGCGAAGATAATCACGACTGACGGCGAGCATGCGTCAGTCGACTTGCCCTTGGACAAGCTCGCACATGAAGGATTTCGTATAGTGAGAATTTCCACAAAAAACGGCGAGCTCGATATGGAAATGCTGGAGCGTGAGCTTACGCCCGATACTGTGCTCGTGACTATGATGATGGTCAACAACGAGACAGGTGCGACATACGACGTTTCTGCCGTTTCACGCCTTGCAAAAAGGGTGTGTCGTGACTGTGTTTTGCACTGTGATGCCACACAGTCGTATATGAAAATGCCGATAAACGTGCGCACGCTCGGTATAGATATGCTCACAATAAGCTCGCACAAAATAGAGGGACCAAAGGGCGTAGGCGCACTTTGGATAAGCTCTGATGTGATAAAGAAAAAGGGCCTGTCGCCTATGATACTCGGCGGAGGTCAGGAAAGTGGATTTCGCTCAGGCACGGAAAACGTGCCTGCCATAGCCGCTTTTGCAGAGGCGTGCAGATATGCGCACAAGAGCCTTGCTTTGAATTGCGAAAAAATGAGCTCCTTGCGCACATATCTCCTTGAATGTATAGCAAATGACGAGACACTCTCTCAGATAAAGCCCCTCTTGCCGACAAAGGCGTCTGCTCATATTCTTAATCTGACCATGCCGTCGATAAAGAGCGAGGTAATGCTGAATTTCTTGTCACGAGAAGGAATATACGTGTCGAGTGGCTCTGCGTGCTCATCGCACGACAGTCATATTTCAGGGGCGCTTATAGCCTTTGGTCTTGACAAAAAGGACGCAGACTGCAGTATTCGTGTGAGCTTTTCACACACGAATGAAAAATCTGACGTAGATGCGCTATGTGATGCGCTCAAGCGTGGACTTTCCCAGCTTGTCAGGATAAAATAAAAAAGCGCAAGGGAAAATCCCCTACGCTCTTTTATCGGCGCTCCCACAAGAGCGCCTGTACAGACGGACTATCAACCACACCCGCCTGCTTCGTTACACAAAAAAACGAAAATTTTCGTTTGACCGTTTACAGATACTCCACAGCACTTGTTTTATCGGATAGTGACATTGCTATCACTCGCAGGTCATCTTTTGACTGCGCTTTACGAGCCTTCAGGAGGATCACACTTTTCTCTTGCTCGCTAAGAGAGGCGTAATTCTGCATCGCTCTCTTATCCTTAACCAACTCGCTCATAAAGGCGAGCGGAATATCGCTTTTGTACATCGGCAGTATCCCCTTTTGTATAACACAGGGAACACGCCGTACAAAATGGCTTTTGTGAGCTGTCTTCCCTGTTAGTAGTATAACCGACTTTATTTCTTATATACAATTTTTTTGAAAAAGGATTTTGACATGAAAAAGCATCTTTACACAGCAAGCATTCTCTTGCCCGATTTTAAAAAGACAGATGGTACTCGCTGGGCGACTATTGCCTGCGACCAGTTTACAAGTGAGGGCGAATACTGGAATTCCGTCGAAAACGAGGTAGGAAATTCCCCCTCTGCCCTTCGTGTTATTCTGCCCGAAATTTATCTCAATAACGACAGAGCAAATCGTGTAGAAAAGATAAATGCTACAATGAAGGAATATGAAAAATCCGTACTTGTCGAGCACGCCGACAGTATGATATATCTCGAAAGAATAGACTCACAAGGAAATCTCAGACGAGGAATTGTCGGTTGTATCGACCTTGAGGACTACGATTATGCAGTAGGCAAAAAGCCCCTTATTCGTGCAACGGAGGGCACTGTGCTTGACAGAATACCCCCTCGTGCAGAGGTAAGAAAAAATGCGAGCATAGAGCTCCCACACGTGATGCTCCTCATCGATGACGAGAAAAAGGAAATAATCGAAAAATGCACCGAAATAAAGGACTCCTTCAAATCTGCATACAGCTTTCCTCTTATGCTCGGCGGTGGTAAGGTGGACGGCTACTTTATGTCGCGCGAGGCTATAGAATATGTACAGAGCAAGCTCGAGGGACTTGCAGAGGGCGACTCCCCCCTCCTCTTTGCAGTAGGTGATGGAAACCACTCTCTCGCTACGGCAAAATCTCACTACGAGGCGTTAAAGAGCGAAATCGGTGAAGAAGCAAAGGCACACCCTGCAAGATACGCCCTTTGTGAGATAGTGAACATTCACGACTCGTCTCTTGAATTTGAGCCTATATACAGAGTAGTGTTTGACGTAGATGCAAGCTCGCTCCTTTCAGAGCTTTGCGAGTATGCAGAGAGCGTTTCAAACGACGAGCAAAACACCGTTTATCCCGCTCAGCGCGTGCATTATATACACAGTGAGGGCGAGGGCGAGATAGAGCTTTCGCATGGCTGTCACTCTCTCACAGTGGGCACACTCCAAAAATTCCTTGACGAATACAAGAAAGCTCACCCCGAATGCGAGATAGACTACATACACGGCACTGACTCACTTACAAGCCTTGCAAAGCGTGAAAATGCGATAGGATTTATTTTTGACGGAATGGAAAAGTCCGACCTTTTCCCCGCCGTAATGCGTGACGGAGCACTCCCTCGCAAAACGTTTTCTATGGGTGAGGCACGTGACAAGCGATACTATATAGAAGCGAGAAGTATACGCTGATGGTACAGCTTCACATTATAACGGTAGGCGCTCTCTCCGCCACCTTTAAGGACGCCGTAGCGGAATATGAAAAGCGCCTTTGCGCCTTTTGCTCGGTGAATAATATAAACATCAAAGAGGTCAAAATAAACGACGAGGATAATCGTAGTCAGATACAGTCCGCACTTTCCGAGGAAGCAGACAAGATTATAGCGAAGATGCCACAGGACGCATACAAGATAGCGCTCTGTGTCGAGGGCGTCCAGAAGGACTCGCTCGCACTCGCAGAGGTCTTGCGAGAGGCGTGCGACACGAAGGGAAAGATATGCCTTGTCATAGGAAGCTCGCACGGACTTGACGAAAGGGTAAAGGCGAAATGCGACCTCCGTCTTTCCGTATCAAAGCTGACATTCCCCCACCAGCTTATGAGAGTGATACTGCTCGAATCTCTTTATCGCTCCTTTGCCATAATCAACGGAAGAAAGTATCACAAATAAGAGAAATTCCGTAATAGACAACAGACAAAAGCAAATATTAAAAGCACCCCAAAGGATAACCTTTTGGGGTGCTTGATTTTTATTTAGCTTTAGTCTTCCGCTTCTTCGGGGGTAACTATTACCGATACACGAGAAACTATCTTGTCCGTTATCTCGGTGACGATGACATACAAATTCTTGTACGTGAAGCTGTCGCCCTCCTGAGGTATAGACTCGAGCATTTCGACTGTCCAGCCACCGACTGTAGTGTACTCTGACACGAAGTCGCGGTAGTCAAAGTCGATGAAATCAAAGAAGTCGTGAACGTTTGCAGCTCCGAGGACGTCGTAGGAGTTTTCGCCACTCTTTACGAAGTCGGTCTTTATCTCGTCGCTCTCGTCCCAGATGTCGCCGACTATCTCCTCAAGTATGTCCTCCATTGTGACGACACCCATTGTTCCGCCGTACTCGTCAAGCACGATAGCCATATGGATATGCTGCTTGCGCATTTCAGAAAGTACAGTAGGCAATTTCATCGTCTTGTGGAAGAAGGACGGCTCGAACATAAGGCTTCTTATGTCGATTTCCTCCTTGTTTGCAATACGCTTGAGAAGTCTGTTTACATAGACTATACCTATGATGTGGTCGACACTTCCCTCATATATCGGGAGTCGTGAATAGCGTGAATTGAGCAATACCTCCTTTATGGTATCGAAGTCATCGTCAATGTCGATGGCTACCATATCAATACGGGGGGTAAGTATCTCACCTATAGAGATGTCGGAGAAGTCAAGTGCAGACTGCAAGAGGTCGCTCTTGTCCTCGTCGATAATTCCCTCCTCCTCGACTGTCTCGATAATGCTGGAAAGCTCCTCTTCTGTTACGGTGGGAAGCTGTTCCTCCTCGCCATTTTTATCAAAGAGGCGGGAAATCGCATTTACAAAGCCGTTGACAGGTACGGATATAGGAGTGAGAATAATTGTTATAATGCGAAGTGGCAAGGAAATCAACTGCGTGATAGCGAGCGAAAAGCGCTTTCCTATCATTTTCGGTGTTATTTCACCGAAAATGAGAATTACCACAGTTACGATAGCCGTAACGAGCGTAGCCGCCATTCCCTCATTTCCCTCACCGAGTATATCTACCGCTATCATGGTGGATATGGAGGAGGTAGCTATGTTCACTACATTGTTTCCTATAAGTATTGTGCCGAGCACCTTTATAAAATTGTCGCTGAGCTTCTTGGCTCTCATCGCCGAGGGGCTTCCGCCCTCCGCCAGCTTTTCAAGTCGGAGCTTGTTTACTGACGTGAACGCTATTTCCGTGCCCGAAAAAAATGCGGACATCAGAAGTAATACTACAATAATTATATAAGCAATCATACGGAAGGCACCTCCTCGGAGATTTCTTCCTCACATTCGGTTGAAGCGCCGTCCTCGGTAATAGGCTCGACCTCGAGCTCAGGTGTGTTAAGCTTTACCTCTACACGCTTGACGCGATTTTCTTCAACGTCGGTAACGGTAACGGTAAGCTCGCCCCACGTAAACTCCTCGTCGCTCTCGGGCAGATGTCCGAGGCTCTCGAGCACCCACGCCTGTATAGGCTTTGTGCGGAGCATTTCGTCTGCGCACTCACAGCCTATCTCATCGAGCATTTCGCCGAGTGTAAAGGATGTGCTTACGTCAAAGCGGTTTCCGCCGAGCTTGATAAAGTTGTCGTCGACTACGTCATCCTCGTCCCAAATCTCGCCGACGAGCTCCTCAAGGAAGTCCTCGACTGTGACAATACCCATAGTCTTTCCGTTTTTATCCTTGACGATAGCCATATAGTTCTTTGAGCGGCTCATTTCGTCCATCTGATTGTCGATGACGTCCTCAAGGCGCACAAAGTAGGGCTCTGTCATTATGTCGCGAACGCTGAAGCGCTCGCCCTTTATGTATTTCTTCAAGAAGTTGCGCACGAGCAACACTCCGACTACCTCGTCAAGCGAGCCGTCGCATACGGGCAAACGTGAGAATTTATTCTCTCTTATTACAGAAAGTATCTGCTCGTTTGTCATAGCGACGTCAACGTACACAACATCGTCGTGCATGGTAAGAATATCTGCCACCGTAGTGCGCGAAAACTCAAGCGCGGACTGTAAAAGCTCGCCCTGCTCCTCATCAATGACACCCTCGTCCTCGACGTTTTCAATGATGGTGGAGAGCTCTTCTTCGGTAACGGTAGGCTCTTCTACATCGCCCGAAATCATAGAAAGCAGCTTCGTAAAGCCCGTAAAAATAATCGAAACGGGATACGTAATCGTCATAATAGCTCTCATACTGGGGGCGAGCACAAGCGCAACCTTGTCATTGTTGCTGTTTGTATATCTTTTTGGGAGCATTTCTCCCGCTATGCAGATGATTATAGTAGTCACTGCAGTAGCTATGGCGGACTGCGCCGCCTCTCCAACGCTTACCTTATCCGCCAAAATGCTGAACACCTTGATAGAAAGGATAGTCGCGATAGATGCGCCGCCGATATTGACGACATTGTTGCATACCAGAATGGTAGCGAGCGCACGGTCAAATCTGTCGGAAATGTACATAGCGGATTTTGCACGCTTGTCACCGTTTTCCGCGAGATTGCGCATGCGGATTTTGTTCAGTCCCGCGTATGCGCTTTCAGAGGCTGAAAAATAAGCCGAGAAGGCAACGCAAATGACGTAAATGATGGTAAGTAACCACCCATCAGTACCCATAAATTAAAAAACCACACTCCTCTGTGTTGACATATTATATGCATCAGGGTATATGACACACAGAGCATTATACATCAAAAAAAACGAAAAGTCAATAGTTATGCCTGTTTTTGTAGGCATTTTAGGTTTTTTGCGCTTATTTTTCGCCACTCTAACAATTTTTGCGACAAAAATACGAGCAAAACGTAGACTAAAGCGCAGAATAAAATCCGTACAACGAGTGAAGGCGCACCCGTACACGAGAAAAGAAGCCGTCTGCAGAGCGTTACCGAGCAGACGATACTGCATAGTGGTAGCACAAGCGAGCGCAAGACATCGAGGGAAAGCTCGACACACGTGCTAAGTCCTGTGAGGCTACACGAGAAATTGAATACCTCCGCTATTACTATGACGTAGACGTAGCCCTGTGGACCGAATTTCGGAAGCAACAGGCATACGAGCAGAATGCTCAAGATGGAGTCTGCTATATTGACTATCATTGAAAAGACCTGCTTACCAAGTCCCTTCAGCATAGCGTCTGTTATGTGGTCGAGGTACATAACAGGAATGAGAGGTGCGAGCAGAGCGACATACTTCCCTACCTCACGAGAGGAATAGATAAGCTCGCCGAGCTCGACGGAAAAGGCGATGAGCACACCCGATGCGCAGATGGAAAACAGTAGCGTGGTGTGCAACGCCCTGCTCGTCATTTCCGAGGCTCTTGTCTTATCCTTTCTTGCCGACGCCTCTGCAAATTCGGGCACGAGCAGACCTGCAAAGGAGCTGACCGCCGCCATAGGATACATTATTATGGGTAAGGACATACTATGCAGTCTTCCGTAAGAGGCGAGCGCCTCTGACTGCGAGCTGCCACCGAGCGCGAGCATTCTCGGTATAAGTATATGCTCGACTGTGACGAGCGCAGAGCGGGCGTAGGCGGAAAAGGCGACAGGCAGTGATATAGCGAGCATAGGCCGGACCGGCAGGCTCGCCCTCTGCCACCTTTGTCGTGAGTGCAGGCGTCTGTCTATAAGATACTCGACAAAGAGGAAGAAAAACGAGATAAACTCTGCAACCGCACCTCCACCGACAAGTGCAAGGCAGGAGTATTCCAGCCCCTTTGGCATCAATACAGTGAGCGCATATATGGTGAGAAAAATCTTTATCGCCTGCTCAAAAAGCTGGGAGGCGGCGTTTTTATATACCCTGCGCACTGCGGTGAAATAGCCGTTTAATGCTGACGAGAGCGATATAGGTGTAAGGCTGACGGAAAGCAGGCGAAGCGATGAAACCGTGCGTGCGTCCGACAATAGCGTGTTGCCCACAAATGACGCTCCGTTGAATAGCAAAACTGAGGTGAGCAGTCCAAATACAAGTGAATAGCGCACACAACAACGGAGGGCGCTGATAGCAGAGTTTCCGTCACCATGTGCGAGGGCAGAGGCGACGAGCGTGGTGCAGGCGAGGTTTACGCCTGAGGTGGCGAGCGTTACGGCAAAGCCGTAGACACTCATCGTAAGCGTAAAAAGACCTATCCCCTCTGCCCCTATCCTTGACGACACGTATGCATTGAAGGATACTGCTACTGTGCGCATTATTATGGCGGCGAGAGTGAGGATAAGTCCGTTGTATATAAATCTTTTTCCGAGATAGGTGCTTTCGTTTTTGGTTTTCATTTATTGCGCTACCTTCTGATAAGCATTAACACGAGGGCGGGGAGTGTACCCCGCCCTGCAAGTCGATTTTTTATACGGCTAACGCCGACGATACAACCATTACTCCGTCCTTGCCTTTGACAAGCCGTGCACAAATCCGTCAGGTGTGGAGGAGCATATATCACCTGCTATCACTCTATCCTTATAAACTATGACGTTGGCGTACACCTTGCCGTCCTCGTTTCCGTAGTTTGTGACCTCGTAGGTGTAGCGAGTGACCTTCTTTTTCCTGTATTTTGCGAGGTCGAGCCCCTGCTGACGCTGGAGTTCGTTGTAGCCCTGCATAACTCTGTCAAAGCTCTCGGGCATAACAAAGGTCTTTTCATATACAGGCTCTTCGACAACGCTCCAACCAAACGAGGCAAGGAAATTCACTCTGTCCTCATTTGTCTTTATACCCGAATAGCTGACGCTTTCGTTATACGCCTCACCACCTGTCGCAACGGCAGACGGCTCTATCAGCGCAAGCAACGTAATAAGTAGAACAAGCGATAACGCAACTGCAGAAAAGAATTTTATCGTGCTTGCTCTTACCGAACAAATAAACATATCTTTTATCCCCCAAATTTCATATTTCGTTATATTTGTATGTTGCAAAAAGGGGCAATATTACAAAAAAGGCGTGGGGCGTCAAATTTTGAAGACATGGCGTGAAGAAAAAAAGAAAAAGCCGTCGAAACGGCTTTTTCTCTTTCGGGGTGGTGGGCTTGTCAGGATAGCCGAGGTGATTTACCAAACTCGGCTATCGCCTATTTTTCAGCCGCAGCAGCAGCAAAAAAGAATGATAAGTGCGATTATGATAATCCAAGTGCAGTTATCGTCAAAGAGGTGGCAAAGACAGTTATTCATAATGTAATAATCCTCCATGTTTTTTCGAGGGCTTTTTGCCCTTTCCTTATCATACTATGCGTGCGCGGTGATTTTGTGAAAAAATTACTGTGCCATAGAGGAAAAATCTGATACAACGAATGAGGGCACGCTATCTCTGTTGAAATACGAGGAGAAGGTGTATATGCCACTATCGTTGTATGACGGGTAGGATATGCCCTTTTCGTCGTACGGATCGTAGTAGACGGGTACGTATTCCTCGATAAAGAGCTTGTATAGCTGCTGTGACATTTCATAATGCACAGTGACGGAATATTTCGGCTCTAATTCAGGATAGGTGAAGGTGGAGTGAGTTCTATCCATAATGGTGAGGGCAAGATATATCTCGTACGCCTTCTCGCCTGTATAGGTCTTCTGGAATAAATGGCTATTATCCCAATATCCACCGAGATAGCCCGCTTGTTCTACAAGCTTGTCGTGATACTCGTAAAGGTAGTTATCACTTACGGATACTGTGACCTCCTTTACGCAGAGCCTTGCAAACTCACGGAAAGTGGAGAGCATCTCGTCTCCGTTTTTATATCCAAGCTCACCTGCGATGAATGACATCACGTTTTTGTCGGCGGAATAAACTCGCATAGCGCAGTTTCCGTAATAGACTGTGGTGATGTAGATGGAATTTTCACGTTCAGGGTTTTGCACATCACGAAGATAAGCCTCGGCAAACTTGCTTCCGTCAACGGAGAAGCTATAGTCGAAATCGCCTATGACAGAGAGACTTAACCATATCTTATAGTCTTTGTCGAAAAGCATCTCTACCCTCTTTATATGCTCCTCCTGATATTCGTTTGAGGCATAGAGCATAGCATAGAAGCTTTGTGTTGCTTCAAAGTCGACGTAGGGTATTCTCTTCTGATAGGTAATGCCGAGCTTGTTGGTAATTTTTATCTGCGCCCAGCCGTTGCGATAAATGGTTTTTTGTTCAAGGTCGAGCTCTATCATATCCTCGGCGAATTCGATAATCTGCTCGATGGTTTCGTCATTGCGGAAGGTGTAGTGGTCGCCGTCAAACTGCACGGTCACACTGCTCACGCTTTCTTCGTCGGGGATATAGCGATCGTGGCCAAAGACATTGTATCCGACAAGGATAAAGAATACCAAAAAGCATACGGTGAATAAGATATAGCCCTTGGCAGATGCAAACATTTTCGACGGGTTTCTGTACAAGAACAGGTTTATGAATATAAATCCGATGAATGCACCGAACAAAAATCCAAAGAACAGCCAGCCATCGCCATAGCCGATAGCCTCGAAAAGCAATCCGGAGAAGAATGTGATGGGGATAAGGAGCAGATACTTCAACACCTCGCCGAATTTTTCGTGTATTACAGGAGTGCCTGCGCTTTCTATCTTTCTATTCTTATAGATGAAATAAGATGCGACGAAGATTACACCAGACACTACAAGCGTCACGATAAGCTCAAGTGCTGTATATGGCATTTCATGCTCCATAATCAGTCGATAAAACGGCGTGATATATGTGAAAAATCTGCTTACCTCAAAGAAAGTGGAATAGACAGTGGAATAGTAAAGTGTCTGGCTGATGGTAAGGTATATGCATATAGGCAAAAAGCATGCGGTGATGAGCAATGCAAGCTGAGAGAGCGTCTGCCCTGCAAGAGAGGCGCAGAGCGACATAAGCGCAAGCATAAGCACAAAGTAGGTGAATGCACGCAAAACTGCCCACATAAAAGCGCCTATAACCTCGGCGTTTGCCACTCCGTTTACGGCAAATACCAAAAGCGTGATAAGGATATTTACTGCAACGGCAGCTACAAACCATATGCCAAGTGACAAGAGGGAGTGGGAATAGTGGGTAAGTCGCTTTTGTGGCATGCTGTGATAAAGATATGCTTTTTTGCGATTTATCATATAGTCTGTCGCCATTATTCCACCGATCACAGCGAAGGCAGAAAAGGCAATTATCCAGAAGTAGACAAAGCCCTCGGAAAAGACCTCCATTATCTCCTCAGACACGTTCAAATTGATGTTTCTCGAGTATCTGTCAAGAATATTGTGCACGCTCATCATAGCAGGAATAGGCATGCAGGCAAGCGTTATTATAAAGCATATAAATCCGTATGACCAGCTGAGACGGAGCTTACTCACAAGATATGCTCTGTCAAATGCCTTACAGGTTAATTTTTGAGTAGTCATATCCGTATTCCTCCATTTCACTTATAAATATCTCCTCGAGAGTGAGGGGGATTATCTCAAAGAAGTCGGGCGAAAGAGCCTCGAAATACTCTCTTATCGCCTCCTCACTTCCACGGCAAACGGCGCTCACCATACTTCCGCGACGGCTGTAGCCCGTTATCTTTAAGCCGGAAAGCTCGCTCGCCGAGAAGTCGCGGTCAAATACTGCCTGAATGGCGTGGATGTTGTCCTTCATATTGTCAATATCGCTGACGAAAAGCAGTTTTCCCTTGTGCAAGAGCGCAATGTGGTCGGAAATGTCCTCAAGCTCGCGCAGATTGTGAGATGCGATGACGGTGGTCATCTTTCTCTCTGCCGCCTCCTCTGCTATAAGGCGCTTTACGAGCGCTCTCATAACAGGGTCAAGTCCGTCAAATGTCTCGTCACACAAAAGATACTTCGGTCTGCACGACAAGGCGAGCAACAGAGCCGACTGCTTTTGCATTCCCTTTGAAAACGTGGAGAGCTTTCTCTTGGGGTTGAGGTTGAACAAATTGTAAAGTTTTCTATACATTTCCTCATCAAAAGAGGGGTAGACGCTCTTGTAAAGCGCTTTCATTTCATCGAGTGTGGCATAGGGGATAAAGTACTGGTCATCCGACAAATAGAGTATGCCTCGCTTTGCCATTTCGTTTTCAAACACGCCCTCGCCATCGTAGCTTACCTCGCCTCCGTCAGCGCTGAAAACTCCACACATTATACGGAGGAGCGTAGATTTTCCCGAGCCGTTTGAACCTATAAGACCAAATATTGAGCCGTCCTGAATTACGGCGCTTACGTCATCGAGCGACTTGACTGAGCCGTAATATTTGCTAATGTTTTTTACTTCAATCATTGCTATCCCTCCATACTTTTTCTATAATAGACATAATTTCTTTGCGTGAAATTCCCTTTTTGCCCGCATCCTCGAGCATAACCGACAAGCGAGCGAGCGTGTCGGTCTTGTGCTTCTCCTTCAACTGTGTAAGATCCGAGCATACGAACGAGCCTCTCGTGTTTACAGAATAGGTTATCCCTCTGCGCTCAAGCTCGGCATACGCCTTTTGAATGGTGTTCGGATTTATTCCAAGCTCTGCCGACAACGTGCGCACAGACGGAAGCTGTTCGTCGGGCTTCATCATCCCACGTAGCACAAGGTCCTCAACCGAGCAAACTATCTGCTCGAATATCGGAGTTCGGCTTCGCAGGTCGACCGTGATGATACTCATTTATCCTCTCCCTTTCGTGAAAAAATACTTTGTTTTACTCTTGTTATTTCAGTTTATTGCGTCGTTTCTCAAGTAATTCCTCGGCAACTGTACTATCTGTAGTAGTACAATTATAGCACAGCATTTTTCATTTGTCAATAAAATTTTATAAAATTGCAAAAAAAAAGAGCCGTGCCTACAAAATTCAAGCACACGGCTTTCGGTGGGGGCTTCACGGCTTACAATTACCACAAGGGGAATATCCCATTTCCACTAAATCGTCTCTATATCCTCTGTAAAATCTCAGATTTTCGTCGCTCATACGCTCTACCGACGGACATTCGATGTAATGAAACTTGAGTGAATTTATGTTGACTCCATAAACATTTCTTTGATTACGTCTTTCTTCAGTTTTTCCGCACCCCGTAGCCGTAAGCAGTAAAATAACAACTATCAAAGCAAATGCAAAAATTCTTTTTTTCATATTTACCATCGTTTCTTTTTGTTTTTTATCGCTTAAAAACAATTTTTTCACATTCGTTGTTTTCTTCATCGCTCATATTTTCGAGAGCGACACGTACTGCCTCAATTACGAAAGCGCTGAAGGTGCAAGTGCTTCCCTTAATTGCATTTTCAATCTCGTCTACCAAGTTGTTTGGAAATCTTATGCATTTATTTGTGCTTTGCGGAATAGACGGGATTTTGAACTTTCTCATATCAAACACCTCTGCAATGCTTTTGTAATGCTATTGTATATAAAAATTTGTAGCTTGTATGCATTACAAAATGCATTTCAAAATGTATTGCAACAAAGAAGGCGATAACTCAAATACAACTTTACTGTATCTATGCTATCGCCGTTTTTCTGATGATTGATTTGTCAAATTACTTCTTCCCTATTTTTGCAAAGATGGGGAATGCGAGGGGGTAGATGCCACATCCGACGACGATGGTGAGGAAGTATCGTGCGAATACTATAAATGAGTTATCCTGACCGAAGATAGCGACGAGCACCATCTTTGAGACCTCCTTTGTAGCCAAGACGAGTGCAAGACCTATACCAATCTTCAAAATCTGACCGACAAGTGATGCCTTTGTATCAAAGTGAACGTATTTTTCGTCAATAAAGAAGCACACGAGCACGCCGAGAGTGGCGGCAAGGAGCTTGTAGGCGTTTTTCTTACCTGATGCGAGGTTGTGCGCTGCGCCCTCAATTTCACTGGCATAGTCGGCGGGCAGACACTCTGTATAAACGAGGAATGCAACAGAGAGCAGAGCCATTACGCCAAGCAGAATATACATACGTGAGGGCTTTTCCTTAACCTTTTTAATTACGGCATACTGCAAGAAAAGCAATGCGACGGCAATAATCATACCTGCGCCGACATCATATGGGGTATGCACGCCGAGGTACATACGGGAAAAGGCTACGAGTGCGATAATGATACAGCAGAGTGTGACGATAGGCTTTTTACGTGTGTAAAGAGCTATTCCACCGAAGGTGGTAGTGATGTTTTGCGTGTGACCACTGGGGAAGGAAAAGCCACCTGCAGCCTCAATGGAGTTGCCTACAGTAGTGAGCTCGGGATTTAAGACCCACGGGCGAGGGACACGACACAAAAGCTTCAAAAACTGATTGAACACTGTGCTGACAAGACCGACGGACACTATATAGTAGCCGAAATACTTATCAAAGCACCAGAAAAGCGAAAATGCGATAACCAAGAACACAAGCTCGTCGCCGAGATAGGTAATAAGCGAAAAGAAAGCGTCGAATATGGGTGTTCTTATACTCTCAAGCCAGAAAAGAAACTGCATATTTTCTCCTTTATTTTGTAAATATTTGTTTACACATTATGAGCGATCAACTTCAATGACGCAGAAATACGTGTCGTTGAGCTCTGTGAGCCCTTGCTGGATTCTGTTTTCTATTTCCCTATCGGAGAGCTTCAGCTCAAAGGGGGCGGCGACATCGAAAATGATGTTTGTATGTGTATCGCCGACTACCACTCGGAAATCGTGTATAGAGAGGCAGTCAGATACAGAGCGGACTATTTCCTTTACCTGCGTTTGCAGGGCGTTTACGGTTTCGTCATCGGTGACAAGGGGGTCGAGATGTATCGTGCACAAGATGCCGAGCTCGGTCTTTATGCGCTTTTCTATATTGTCGATGACATCGTGACTTTTCATAATATCAGCGCTTCCGTCCACCTCGACGTGAAATGACGCTATAGTGTTGCCAACTCCGTAGCTATGTACGAGCATATCGTGGATACCGAGCGCCTCGGGGTACTGTGAAACTATATGGCGAATACTATCTACTGTTTCGTCGGAGGGGGCTGTGCCGAGTATAGAGTTTTTCGTATCGTTTAGTATCCTTGCGCCCGAAATCAAGATGAATATCGAAACGGCGATACCCACGTAGGCGTCGATGTCGAGCGAGAAAAAGCGAAGTATAAGCACCGACAAAAGAACGGCAGAGGAGGAAACCACATCAGAGAGCGAGTCTGCGGCGGCGGCTATCATTACATCGGAGTCTATGCGTTTTGCCGTCTTTTTATAGAAGAAATACAGCCACGCCTTCATCACTATCGAGAAAGAGAGCGCCAAAACCGAAATAATACTGAAAAGCGTGGTCGTGGGGTTGAATATCTTCATTATGGAGTCACGAAAGAGGTTGAAGCCTATGACAAGCACGAAAAACGATACTATCATTGAGGCAACGTACTCTATGCGGGCGTGACCAAAGGGATGGTCGCGGTCTGCGGGCTTGGCAGAAATCTTAAACGACACAAGCGACAAGACCGACGAGCCGGCGTCTGAGAGATTGTTTAACGCATCGGCGCTGATAGCGAGCGAGCCGAAAAGCACGCCTGCGACGAGCTTGAATGCCGACAATATAAGGTTTACACATATGCCGACTATGCTCACGACTGTGCCGTAGCTCTCGCGCACTCGCGCGTCCTTTACATCACGATAATTCTTGACAAAAAGTCTGTAGATCAATTCACCCAATTTATTCACCTCGTAAAACAAATGTGCGTGGCAGAATTTGGGGGAAGATGCATACAGATTATACATTCAGCCACACAATTATAAAAAAAGACACTAAAACTTTTGCTTACACTGCTTTTTCGCCAAAAAAATGTATCTTTTGTATTGAAAAGTTTCTTTTTATATTGTATAATATAACATAGAAATTCTTAATTGTCAATAAATTCATCTATTACAAGGAGAAACATTATGAAAAAGAATGAAACTACACTCGTCGTTCTCGCTGCCGGAATGGGTAGCAGATTTGGTGGTCTCAAGCAGATCGAGCCCCTCGGCCCTAACGGTGAGGTAATCATTGATTACTCGGTTTTTGACGCTGTAAGAGCAGGCTTCGACCATGCGGTAATCATTATCAAGAAGGAAATTGAGCATGACTTCCGTCAGGTAGCAGGCAAGCGCATCGAAAAGATGATAGACGTAGAGTACGCTTTCCAGGAGCTTGACAAGCTTCCCGCTCCCTTTACAGTTCCCGATGGCAGAACAAAGCCCTGGGGTACAGGTCACGCTATTATATGCGCAAAGGACCTCATCAAGACTCCCTTTGCGGTAATTAACTCCGATGACTACTATGGTGTTTCCTCTTATCAGATGGTACACGACCAGCTTGTTTCTGACGAGAAGTTCTGTATGGCAGGCTATGAGCTTGGCAAGACACTTTCTGACAGTGGAACAGTAAGCCGTGGTATCTGCGAGATCGAAAACGGATACCTCAAGAGCGTAACAGAGCACACAGCTCTCGACCGCAGCTGCGGATTCCCCATGGACACAGTTGTTTCCATGAACTTCTGGGGCTTTGACACCGATTTCCTTGACGTGCTTGAGCCTGGATTTATCAACTTCCTCAAGAACAACGACAACCCCTTGAAGGGTGAGTACTTCCTTCCCTTTATCGTTGACGATATGATAAAGAATCAGGGAGCAAAGGTGCGTGCGCTCAAGACTACTGAAAAGTGGTACGGCGTAACATACAAGGAAGACGCTCAATCCGTTAAGGACGCAATACTCGACTTGACAAATAGAGGTATCTACGATGGCATCTAATGTTTGGACATACAATCCCTACGAGGTAATAAAGTGCTTTGGCATCACAGCCAAGGAGGGCGACATCACAAACTACGGAAACGGTCACATCAACGACACTCTTCTCGTAGTGGCTGAAGACGGCGCTCGCTACATTATGCAGAAGATAAACGTAAACGTATTCAAGGACCCCGATATGCTTATGGGCAACATCGTAGCGGTAACTGACTACATAAAGGAGCATGGCTCCTCTGCAAGAGAAAAGCTCTACGTTATCCCCACAGTTGACGGCAAGAACTACGCTCTCTACGAGGGAAGCTATTTCCGTCTTTACAACTTTGTTGACGCTATCTCTCACGACGCAGATACAACAGGGGGAACTCTCCTTTACAATGCAGGAAGCGCATTTGGTGACTTCCAGAATGCACTCGACAGCTTTGATGCTTCGGTGCTTGGTGAGACAATCCCCAACTTCCACAACACAAAGAAGCGTTACGCTGACTTTGCAGAGGCTGTAGCAAACAACCTCTCCGGCAGACGTGACTCAGCAAAGGACGAGATCGCTATAGCTCAGTCATTTGAGAAATACGTTTCCACAGTAGTAGATGCTATTGCTGACAAGACTATCCCCCTTCGTGTTACACATAACGACACAAAGCTCAACAACGTACTTTTCGACCGTGAGACAAACGAGTGCGTATGCGTTATCGACCTTGATACCGTTATGCCCGGTTCTCTCCTCTACGACTTTGGCGATGCGCTCCGTTTCTGCGCTTCCTCATCTGCTGAGGACGAAACAGATCTCGACAAGGTTTACTTTGTCGAGGAGAAGTACAAGAAGTTTGCATCAGGATTTCTCTCCAAGGTTGGCGCAAAGCTTACCGCAATAGAAAGAGAGCTTCTTCCCTTCTCTGCAATGCTCATGACTTACGAGTGCGGTATCCGTTTCCTCGGTGACTACATCAACGGCGACACGTACTTCAAGGTAAAGCATCCTACACACAACCTTGATCGTGCGAGAAACCAGCTCAAGCTCGCTAAGGACATCGAGAGCAAGCTCCCTGAGCTTCAGAAGCTCACAGACGAAATTCTCGCCGAGGTTATGTAAGCGAATATCTTGCAGTGTAATACGGCAAACTAATTGACAACGACAAAACGAAAGGCGATAAAATGAAAGTAATTATTTGCAACTCTTATGAAGAAATGTCGCGCAATGCTGCTGACATCATTGCCGCACAGATGAAGGAAAAGAAGAACGCTATCCTCGGACTTGCTACTGGATCAACACCTATAGGCACATATGACTGCCTCGTAGAGAAGTACGAGAAGGGCGAGATAGATTTCTCCGATGTTATCACCTTCAATCTTGACGAGTACTACCCTATCGCTCCCGAAAACGAGCAGAGCTATATCTACTTCATGCGCAAGAACCTCTTTGACCGTGTAAACGTAAAGATGGAAAACGTTCATATCCCCAGCGGAAGCTGTGAGGATATCGAAAAGGAGTGCAAGGAGTACGACGCTTCTCTCGCGGCAAGCGGAAACGTGGATATCCAGATACTCGGTATCGGTCAGAACGGACACATCGGCTTCAACGAGCCCTCTACTGATCTTGTGGCAGGGACACACCCCACAGTTCTCGAAGAGGACACGAGAATAGCTAACTCAAGATTTTTCGCAAGTCTTGACGAGGTTCCCACCCATGCGGTAACTATGGGTATGGCGAGCATCATGAGTGCGAAGAAGATCCTTCTCTTTGCAAACGGCAAGGGCAAGCACGCCGCTATAAGCGCAATGATGAACGACAAGATAAACACACAGATACCCGCAACGCTTCTCAAGCTTCATCCCGACGTTACGGTAATATGCGACAAGGAAGCATACTACGGCGAATAATAAGACCGTAGTCTAACTATAAAACAAAATATTTTTAGCAAAAATGCCATTCAGTGAATGACATTTTTGCAATATAAGGAGTAAGAATGAAAAAGCTATCTTTTGTAATTTTTTGCATTTTATTGGTTACGCTTACGTGCTTATTTATGCTCACCTCATGCGGTGATACAAGCAGTGATATAAGCGGTGATATAAGCGGTGATACAAGCAGTGATGCAGTTATTACCGACAATACGGGCGCAGGCAATACAGATTCCACGGGCGACGTCGGTGAAATAGGCAATATGGATATAGAGCCAAAGGCATCCGTAAAGATAAACGGCGCGTCTATCGACACCTACACGATAGCATACGCATCGAGCGAGCTTTCACATAGCTTTGCGACGGCTCTTGCAGACGTTATTGCAGAGCGCACGGACGCTACTCTCTCTACAGTCGCTATCGCAAATGCATCGGGCAATGTGATAGTCGTAGAGGAAGCGGAGAATTTCGTATCTAACGATGACACATACGGCATTTTCGTCGACGGAAACACCCTCAAGATAACATACACAAGCGGAAGCACCGCATATTCGGCACTGAAGGCGTTCAAGGAAATGCTCCACGGTGAAGTGGATTTTGCAGACGGATACAGCCTGACAAAAGAGGCTGATGTATTACGCGTTACTATGCTCGGCGACAGTAATACAAGAAACGGAAAGGTGCTCCAGTGGCTTGATACATATCTCGTTACACGCTTCCCCGACAAGATAATAGACGTAGAAAACAGAGGTATCGGCGGAGATACCACCGAGGACGCAATCAGAAGACTCGAGTGGGACGTATACCCCTCAGACCCTGACATAGTGATTATCAGCTTCGGAATCAATGACGTAAACAATTATTTCAGTGATGCAAACGGCAGGATAGTTATTGGAAAGCGCACTCAAAGAATACAGTGGTTTATAAGCAACCTTGAAACCTTGATAGGCAATTTGACAGAGCGTGGCATTGAGGTAGTACTCGCCAGCTCAATCTCCTATGACGAGTGGGTTAAGTCAAGCGAGGAGAACCGCATCGGCATAAACGAGGGCTTTGACCTGCTGACCGCCAAGATAAAAGCGCTTGCAGAAAAGCATTCTCTTGAATTTGTAGACTACCACTCAAACATTTCTCTTGTAATCAAGGATTACAGAGAATTGACAAATACGGATGGCCAGACCATCTTCAACGACAGAAAGCATGTAAACGAGGCAGGCGCGCTCGCGGCGGTGTTTGCTTACGCGGAGGATCACTCGGAGTGGGGTAGCGACTGTGTCGCAAGCCTTTCTTTGAACGTAACCGACAAAACGTACAAGTTTGAGAATGCAAAATTCTTGCTCAAGGAAGCGAGTAGCACGAAGGTAGTATTCGACTACAAGCCTCTTTCGCTTCCCCTCCCTGCAAACAGCTATTACAAGAAGCTCGACTCCTACGGAATGCTCCCTCTCAGTGATTACAACGACGAGATAATAAAGATAACAGGCCTTGAGGCAGGTGAGTACACCATCTCATTTGGCGGTGTCGTAATTACTACGGCAACTGCCGAGGAGCTTGCAAACGGCGTTAACATCGCCACGCTTGACAAAAACCCCTCGCAGAAGGCGGCAATTGAGATATACAATCTTCTCGCCGAAAAGAACCAAAATGAAACGACTATGCGTGCAGATGCATACGTCGAAGAGAAATTCCTCCAAAAGAATGGCATCGTGCTCAACTCCGTAGAGGAAAAGCTCGCCTACTATCAGCAGTGCATTGCTGACGGCTCGGCTACGGGTAACACGAAGTCGAGTATGGAAAGCTACATAAAGAACGCAGACAAGTTCGACACTTACATCGACCAGATGGAGAATAGCTACTTCTGCGCTCACGTCCTTGCAGACGTCGATGCTTATCAGGTGACTATAACGAAGAAATAATCACCTAAAAAACTACAAAAAGGAACTGAATTATGAAAAGATCACTCATTGCTCTTTTGGTGGCTCTCGTTATGATGCTGTCAGTCATAGCGCTCGCATCCTGCGGTGATACAAGCGGAGACGACGTAAATAACGACACAAATATCGGCACAACACCTGACGACGTTCAAGCAGGATCTTCTCGACTTGACCTGTCGCAGTACACTATTTACTACGCGCTTGATACGGGCAACAAGACGTCGCTTGCGCTCAACTCACTTCTGTCACTCCTTCGCTCTGCATACGGCATTCAGGTGAGAGCCAATATAGATTTTCTTATGCCTGACGAGCAAGTTCCTGTCGGCACAAAGGAAATACTTATAGGAAACACGAACCGTCCTGAAAGCGCAGCGCTTATCAGTGATGACGATAATGCATTCAGCTACCACGTTAGTTTTGACGGCACTCGTCTTTGCGTAGCAGGCGGTAGCGATGAGGCCATAGCAAATGGTGTATATCACCTTATTGCAATGATGAAATCCGATGGTCTTTATATAGACGAGGGCTACCGATTCGACTACGCAGAAAATTATCCCTGCACATCATTAAAGATAAATGGCGAGCCAATCGACTCCTACACGATAGCATACACGGCCTCCGAGCTTTCCCGTAGCTTTGCAACAGAGCTTCGCAATGTAATAGAGGAATACACAGGCATCAAGCTCAAAACAAAGGCTACTGTAAATGCGGGAAGCGAAAAGATAATCGTCGCAGATATGAAGGAATCTCTCGGTGCAGATTTCATCTCCGACGACGAGGGCTACGGCGTTTACGTAGAGGACGGCAACCTTAAGATAGCCTACACAAGTGGAAACTCCGCATATAAGGCGCTCGGGATGGTAAAGGAAATCCTTACAGGTGACGTAAATCTTACTGACGGCTATCAGAATGCAAAGCAGCTTGAAGTGTTGAAGGTCGCTATCATCGGCGACAGTAACACGAGAAGCGGACAGGTTCAGGGCTGGCTTGATGTTTACCTTACCACACGTTATCCCGATATGATAATAGAGCTCGAAAACAAGGGTATCGGCGGAGATACTGCAGAGGGAGCGTACGAAAGACTTGACTGGGATATTCTCCCCTACGAGCCTGACGTCGCTATAGTAACCTTTGGTGGAAACGGAATCAGAACGTCCGTAGGCACGTTGAACGGCGTAACGCCTTCACCTGTAGTAGTATCGCAAAAGATAGCGTGGTATAAGGAATATATGACAAAGCTCACGGAGGATCTTGCTTCACGTGGAATTGAGGTCATCATCGCTTCCCCCGCGGTCTACGACGAATGGTTGGACATGCAGTCAGACAATTACAAAAACACTCAAGAAACCTTTGGACTTCTCACCGAATGGATGAAGGAGTACTCACAAAGCAAGGGCTTTGAATTCGTCGACGCCTATTCTCAGCTTTTGAAGATAACGAGAGATTATCGCTTGGCAACGGGCGACACGAGCAAGGCGCTGATGAATGATGACAGAGTTCATCTCAACATGAAGGGCGCGTTTGTAAGAGCGTACGCTTACATTATAGAATCCCGCTGGGCGAGTGACAACGTGGCGACAGTTTCTATTGATACCGGCAAGGATACGATAGGAACGAACAACGCCGATGCCACACTTAAGATAGCGTATTCAAACTATGTAAATCTTGAATACTCTCCCCTCTCACTTCCTATGCCGAACAACGAGCACTACCAGAGCGTAAAGGCATACAACGCTATCCCTCTCGACGAGTATAACGACGAGATAATAAAGGTAACAGGCCTTGATGACGGCGAGTATGATATAATGTTTGACGGCGTGGTAATTGCTACTGTTACCGCCTCCGAGCTTGCAGATGGCGTAAACATAGCGCTCCTCGAAAAGAACCCCTCGCAGAAGGCGTCACTTAACTTGTTCAAGCAGCTTGATGTCAAGAGAATTAACAAGGCAGAGGCTCGTGCAGAGTCTTACATAGACAAGAACTATCTGCACAGGTATAACATCGTCCTCTCAACACCTGAAGAAAAGGTCGCTCATTACAAGAAGGCTATTGCAGATGGAACAGCGCCTGAAAACATCGTATCCTATATGGAAGACTACATAGATATGGTAGAGAAAAATGAATTTGCTACCGACATTGCAGCAAATCACCTTGCAGACTTCAACGCGCGCGTGCTTGCACAAGCAGACACATATACTGTGGAGATAATAAAGAAGTAATTCCTTTAAAATCAAAACAGGCGTGCACGCACACACCTGCCGAAAAGCAAAAGGACAGAGAACTTTTTTGCTCTCTGTCCTTTTTATATTTGTATTTTATTTGTATTTGCAAGCGACTTTATCAGAGGGCGACACTCTCGATATATTCGATAAGCTCGCTGTTTTCCTCAAAGCCGTGAGGGTGATGATCACATTCTTCCTTGCACCATACCTTGATGGGTGCGCCCTTCAGATTGTAATACTCGGAAATTGTCTCGGCATTCAGCTTGGGATCGACTACAGTATCCTTAGCACCGTAAACGAGGGCGACAGGGATATTGTTGTCGGTCAAGGTCTTCAATCTGTATATGGGCTGATCATTGTACATTCTTACCTCAGCGTCGGTGGTAAAGCCGTAGGCAGTCTTTATTTCACCATAGCACTTAGCCACGTGGTTGCAGGTATCAGACAAGCCTGTGAATGAAATCAGAGGTGCGTCAAGATACAAAAGTGACACGTATGAGGGATAGCGTGACGCAAAGCAAACGGCGTGAAGTCCACCGCAGCTCATTCCTACGCAGATACACTTACGATAGAAGCCAAACTCCTTCATAAGAAACTCGGCGAGGTCTCGCTTTATCTCCTGGTCGTCGTCGGTACCCCAACGGCTTCTGTTTTTCAAATATACGAGGTGGTATCCACGCTTGAGCATCTGAATTTCAAATGCCGGAAATGCGTCAAAATACTCGGTCTTGAGCATCCATTTATCAGTTTTTACATCATCCTTCGGAAAAACAACGAGTGTCTCTCTGCCCTTGAAAGTGAAATCTATTCTTTCAAATCCGTTCCATTCGCTTTTTACATATTCCATATTTTTACCCTCTTTTCTTTGGTTTTAATGCTTACAGCAGAAAAATTCTATGATACCTTATTATACATAATATTGAGGGGATTTTCAAGTGTTTTTTTGCTTTTTTCTGCCAAAGACAAGAAAAAAGGTCTGGCGCATTTGAGTGCATCAGACCTTTTGTTTTCAATAATCAGTCAACTAAAATCAGTCGACTACGACGCCCTTCTGTAAAATCACATTTGCATAGAGAGCCTTTTCACCTGTAGCGATAACGGCGTAGCACTTTTTAGCCTCTTCATAGAAAGCAAATCTCTCGATGTTGCCGACTGTGTCAGCGCCACGGCTGTCATGCTTTGAGATAATGTCCTTGTAGACATCCCAGATGGGAGTTTCTACAGTATCGCCTGCCATAACCTCCATGAGAGAAACAGGCTTTTCTACATATGTATCCAAGGGAAAAACCTTGAGTATAGCGTCGAGCAGAGCAGGAATATCCTGTCCGTCATAGCGAATAACCTTTGCGTTTTTACCCATCGTTTCAGCAGGGAAATTGCCGTCAGCGAGAACTATGCGATCGGAATGTCCCATCTCGCAGAGCACCTTCAGCAATTCGGGGGACAGAAGCGGAGGAATACCCTTTAGCATATCACTATCTCCTTATGTTTTATAGTTATAATTATCTCTGTACGCGTCCGGAGCCGGAGCCACCTGCAAGGGACTTAACCTCGTCAACTGTTACGCAGTTATAGTCGCCCTCGATGGAGTGCTTAAGACAGCTTGCAGCAACTGCGAAGTCGATAGACTCCTGTGTGGAGTAGCCCATGAGAGTAGCGTAGATAAGACCGCCGCCAAAGCTGTCGCCACCGCCTACGCGGTCAACGATGTGCATATGGTAGGAGCGGGAGAAGCAGTATTCCTTACCATCGTAAAGAAGAGCTGCCCAGTCGTTGTCGTTTGCAGAAATGGAGGAACGGAGAGTGATAGCAACCTTCTCAAAGCCGAACTTGTCCATGAGCTGTCTTGCAACGCTCTTGTAGCCCTCGTGGTTAACCTTTCCGGACTCGATATCTGTGTTTTCAGCGTCGATGCCGAATACGTCGTGTGCGTCCTCCTCGTTGGAGATACATACGTTAACGTAGGGCATGAGCTTTGTCATTGTCTCTCTTGCCTCTTCTCTTGACCAGAGCTTCTTACGATAGTTGAGGTCACAGCTTACCTTTACGCCTGCTTCCTTTGCAGCCTTACAAGCCTGCAAGCAGATCTCTGCAACTGTGGGGTTGAGAGCGGGAGTAATACCTGTGAAGTGGAACCATTCTGCTCCGTCAAAAATCTTCGCCCAGTCGAAGTCCTCGGGCTTTGCCATAGCTATAGCGGAATATGCGCGGTCGTATATAACCTTGGAGGGACGCTGGCTGGCACCCTTCTCAAGATAGTAGATACCTACTCTTTCGCCACCGCGAGCTATCATAGATGTATCAACACCAAAACGGCGGAGCGAGTTTACTGCCATCTGACCTATTTCGTGCTTAGGAAGCTTGGAAACGAAAGCTGCATCAATGCCGTAGTTTGCAAGTGAAACTGCAACGTTTGCCTCTCCTCCTCCGAATGTAGCGCCAAACTTGTCTGCCTGAAGAAATCTGTAGTATCCCTCAGGAGCAAGGCGGAGCATAAGCTCACCAAATGTAATTACCTTTGCCATAATATGTGTCCTTTCTCGAAAAAAATTTTTATACGAATATATTATAACAGTTTTTTTTCGTTTTGTCACTATTTTTTGCAAGATTTTTTATATTTTTTTGAGTTTTGTTATTTTTGCCTCGGGCATACAATCTTTTCGTGATTTTTTTTAAAATTCAATTGACTATAGTGAAATATAATGCTATAATTACCTTGTAATTTTGTCTGTTTCAGACACTAATAAGGAGATATGCCATGTCTTTTATCAATGACAACTTTATGCTTCAGTCGGAGACTGCAAAGCACCTGTTCTTTGATTATGCAAAGGACCTTCCTATAATCGACTATCACTGTCATCTTCAACCCAAGATGATAGCTGAAAACTATAAGTTCAAGGACACATATGACCTGTTCCTTGGTGGCGACCACTACAAGTGGCGTCAGATGCGCACAAACGGCGTACCTGAGGAGTGCATCACAGGTGATGCCGACGGCTTTGATAAGTGGATGAAGTGGGCAGAAACACTTCCTATGCTTATAGGAAACCCCCTTTACCATTGGACACACCTTGAGCTCAAGAGATATTTTGGTATTGACGAAACTCTCAAGCCTGAAAATGCAAAGGAAATATGGGACAAGTGTAACGCGATGCTCGCACGCGACGATTTTCGTGCGCAGGATCTTATCAAGCGTTCAAACGTAGAGGTCATCTGCACGACAGACGATCCTGCTGACACTCTTGAATATCACGAGCAGCTCGCAGACTTCTCGACAAAGATACTCCCCACATTCCGTCCCGACAAGGCTGTCGAGATAGGCAAGGACACATTTATCCCCTATATAGAAATGATAGGCGTAAAGACATATGAGGAATTGCTCACTTGGCTCTCTGCGAGAATCAAGTTCTTTGATGAGCACGGATGCCGTCTCTCCGACCACGCTCTTGAGGCTGTGCCCTTTGCGCTCGGCGATCCTAAGGCCGTATTCGAGAAGAAGATGAACGGCGCTGAAATTACAGAAAACGAGGCTGATATATTCAAGACGGCTGTGCTCAAGCACTGCGCATCCGAGTATGTAAAGTACGACTGGGCTATGCAGCTCCACATCGGTGCCCTCCGTAACAACAATACAAAGATGTATAAGAAGCTCGGTGCTGACACAGGCTTTGACTCAATAAACGACCTTGAGATAGCAGCAAACCTCTCTCGCTTTATGGATAACCTTGAGATAGACGACTGCTTGCCGAAAACTATTCTCTACACTCTTAACCCGAAGGACAACTATGTGCTCGGCACAATGCTCGGCAACTTCCAGAAAGCGCCTACCGCAGGAAAGATACAGTTCGGCTCGGGCTGGTGGTCCAACGACCAGAGAGATGGAATGGTAGAGCAGATGAAGGCTCTTGCAAACCTCGGCACACTCTCCCGCTTCGTAGGTATGCTTACCGACAGCCGCAGCTTCGTTTCCTACCCCCGTCACGAGTATTTCAGAAGAATACTTTGTAACCTTATCGGCTCTTGGGTAGAGGCAGGCGAATATCCTCGCGATGAGGAAATGCTCAAGAGGATAATTCAGGGCATCTGCTACGAAAATGCAAAGGCTTACTTCAACTTCTGATTTCTCCGACAGACGAGGGGGATTAAAAATAGCTTGCTTATAAAAGGGGCTTGCTTGTAAAAGGGGCTTGTGAGCAAAGATAAATGCAAATTAAAGTTTACATATATCGGCACTTCTACAGGTGGTAGAGCGCACTAAAAAAGACTCTACTGCTTCTGAATGAGCAGTTTAGCTCAAAAGTCGAGGAGTAGGTTGTATTTTGCGCGTTTTATGGGTAAACTTTATACGTAAGAAAAACGAGGTGCGTCTTTGACAGTATCAACCGAAAAGGAGAGGCAATGACAAGAACAAAGCTCTGTGACAGACTTCTTCCCCGCTACACGAAGGGCGAGGAGATATTCAATATGGTATCGCACATAGTGGGAGGGGCGCTCGGCGTAATCGCGCTTACCCTCTGCGTCGCGCTCTCACTTGTAAGGAGAGATACTATAGGACTTGTGGCGGGAGGTATTTACGGCATTTCACTTACCGCGCTTTACACTATGTCAAGCATATATCACGGCTTGCGCAAGGGGACGGCAAAAAAGGTGATGCAGGTGCTCGACCACTGCACGATATATTTCCTTATTGCAGGAAGCTACACGCCCGTATTGCTGTGTGCAATGCTGCCGTATAGCTTTACTTGGACGCTTGTATTGATGGCGGTGGTGTGGGGCTTTGCCATACTTGGCGCTGTTTTCACCGCGATAGACCTCAAGAAATATTCAAAGCTCTCTATGGCGTGCTATATCGGTATTGGCTGGAGCATAGTAATGGCGGGCAAGACTGCGCTTGCGGCAATACACCCTATGGCACTTTTGTGGCTTCTGCTCGGAGGAATTGCCTACACTGTCGGCGCAGTGCTTTACGGCGTGGGTAAGAGGTGCAAATATATGCACAGTATTTTCCATCTGTTTGTAGTGTTGGGAAGCGTTTTACAGTTTGTCGGTATATTTTTCTATATTATGATGTAAGCTATGCAAAATAAAAAAACGCGATGTAAAATCGCGTTTTTTATTTATCTTTTTTTGCTTTAATTACAAGCCGAGATGCTTTACGGAATCGTAAAGCGAATCCATATAAGCCTTTTTCTCTGCGCAGTGAGCGCGCATTGCTGCGATCTGATCGGGTGTAAATTTATCGAGCTCACCCTCCTCGAGCTTGCCCTTGTACATATGGTCAAGAGTGAATGCATAGTCAATGTCGGTAGCACGAATTACACTGTGGCGCTCGCACATTACGATATTGCCATTTCCCTGAAGCAGCTGCTTTACTGCCGCCTCACCCATTCTGGATGCGAGAACTCTGTCGCGCATGGTAGGAATTCCACCTCTTACAACGTGAGCAAAGCGAGCAAATCTGGATTCTACTCCTGTGCCCGCCTCTATACGCTCTGTAAGAGCAGGTCCAAATTCAGAGCCCATACCTTCAGAAACGATAACGATAAAGTTTCTCTTTCCAAGCTGGCGTGAATTCTTTATTTTCTTTATAAGGGATTCCTCGTTGAACTCGTGCTCGGGAATAACTACGCCTGTAGCACCTGTAGCAAGTGCGCTCTGCAAAGCGATGTCGCCTGCGCCTCTGCCCATTACCTCAACGACGTTACATCTCGCATGAGACTCACAGGTGTCACGAAGACGGTCGATAAGCTCAACTGTCGTGTTTGTAGCGGTGTCAAAGCCGATAGTAAAGTCGGTAGAGGATACGTCATTGTCGATAGTACCGGGAAGTCCGACACAAGGAATACCACGGAGCGTCAAATCGTGTGCACCACGGAACGTACCGTCTCCACCGATAGCAACTATGCCATCTATATTATACTTTTCGCAGGTCTCAATTGCCTTTCTCATACCCTCCTCGGTCTTGAACTCGGGGCAACGGTCTGAGTAAAGCAGAGTGCCGCCATGATTGAGGGTATTCGACACGTCACGAATTCCAAAGGGTCTGAGATCTCCCTTTATAAGTCCGCTGTAGCCACGATAAATTGCCATGACCTCAACGCCGTGAAAAAGCGCTTCTCTCGTTACGGCACGGATAGCCGCATTCATGCCGGGGGCATCTCCGCCCGATGTAAGCACGCCTATTCTTCTGAATTTTTTCATTTGTGTTTCCTCGCTATATTCATACAATATTATTATTCTCTAAGCAGGCGTAGTTATCGCGACAGTTTTTTCGCTTTTTGTAGGAATTTCCCGATTTATAGGAAATATCTGCACGCCATCTCTGAAATTATACTACATTTTTTCTTATTTTACAATAGTATTTTCTCATTTTTTTATGATTTTTAAAGAAAATTTATAAATAAAAATTATTACAGCGCAATTGACAAACGCATGCTATTATAGTATAATATTACTAATACTGAAAATCGGTGAAAACAACATGAAATATAAGAGAATGATGGTGACCTCACGCAAGGGCGGCGTGGGAAAGTCCACGGTAAGCGCAAACCTCGCCTTCGCTTTTGCGAGAATGGGTGTGCGTACTATGCTTGTGGACCTCGACCTTTCAAATCGCTCGCTCGACCTTTTTCTCGGCTGTGAGGACAGCGTAATATACGACCTCGGCGACCTGCTTTCTGATCGTGCGACGCTTGACGACACAGTGCTCGCCTCGCAGAAAACAAAAAACTTGTTTTTCTTGCCAGGAATTTTTAACGTGGAGTCGCTAGAGGATGAGGCAAAGCCCACACGAGAAAAGCTGAATGCCATCTTTCGTGAGGCGGAGGAGCTCTACTCGCTCGACCTCATTATCGTAGACACGTCGGGAAGCGCAGATGATAGCGCAAAGCTCGCTTATCCCTTGTGCAACACCGCTGTAATAGTTACAAATCAGACGGAGGTCAGTATCCGCGCCGCAGAGTCTACGGCTTACGCCCTTGCCTGCGAGAGCGAAAAGGATATGTGGCTTGTTATAAATAATTTTGAAACCGATTTGAAGAAGGGCACGAAAACCACAGTAATGGAGATAATCGACCGCACACGACTTTCCATCATTGGAATAGTACCACGCGACGAGCTTCTTATTGCTGCACAGGAGTCGGGTAAGCTTGTATTCGAGGGCAAAAAGAGCTCGAATATGACTGCCGCCTTTGACAATATTGCCGCGAGAATGTCCGGCAAGCACGTGCCGCTTTTCACAGGCATGAAGCACATTAACCGTAGTAAGCTTTTGTCCTGACAGTTTTATTTATCATTTTTAGCAAACAACACAAAAAAGAAAAGGAGAGGCTCTAATGGATATAGCAATAATAGCAGACGACTCAAAAAAAGAGCTTATGGCTCAATTTTGTATAGCATATAGTGGAATTTTGTCAAAGCATCACTTGAGCGCAACTCAGGTGACGGGAAAGCATATAGCAGAAGCATCTGGTCTTGATATCGAGCTTTTGATGGCAGGCGTCGAGGGCGGCGCTGAGCAGGTGGCCTCCCGCATCGCTTACGATGAGGTGGACATGCTCTTGTATTTCCGTGACAACGAGCCTAAAATGATGTACGATGACACAGAGAGCAACATTTTGCGCCTTTGTGATGTACATAATGTACCGCTTGCGACAAACCTCGCTACTGCAGAGGTGCTCGTGCTTGCCCTGGACAGAGGCGAGCTTGACTGGAGAGATTTTATAAATCCTCGTTCGCAGTATAGTCAAATGAAGAAGAAAAAGCTTTTCTGATATTATGCAGACGAAAATAGCAATGACCTTTAAGACCAAGAGCAGATATTTCGACGAAAACACAGGCGAGTGCTTTGACGAGCTTGAGAGTGTCGCATCGGGATGTCTTCTGCTTGGCGACAAGGGGAATAGGATATTATACAGAGAAAAGGGCGAGGACGGCGAGGAAATACTCACCGAGCTTACCTTTTCTCAAAAGGACGAGCTGAAGCTGAAAAAATCAGGTGCGGCAAAATACGAGCTTACATTCAAGCAAAACTGCCGTCACAGCTTCGTCTATTACGCTCCGCCGCTTTCCTTTGACGGAGAGGTTTTCACCCACAGTATGAAAAATTCCATGTGCTTTCTTGGTGGAAATATAACCGTAGAATACAGTATGGATATGGGCGGACACAGGCAGAAGGTAATCATATCGATAGATGCGGAGGCAAATGCAAAATGACAACAGCGGAACTGAAGAATGCAATAAAAACGGCTGGCTTCAACCGCTGTTTTGTTTTTGGCGGTGAGGAGGAATACCTAAAGCGATTTTATATAAAGGAATTGCGCCGTGCAATTCTTTGCGACGATTTTGCTTCCTTCAACCACTTTGTCTTTGAGGGTGAGAAAATAGACTTCTCGCGTCTGTATGATGCGGTGGCATCTCCTCCTATGATGTCGGAATACAAGCTTGTAGAGTGGCATCTCGCCAATTTCAACTCGCTAAAGGACGCAGATGTGCAGAAGCTTGAGGACTTTTGCCGCGACCTCAAGGACTACCCCTACTCATGTGTTATTTTCTCGGTAGGAAACGAGCATTTCAATGTGGGAAATCTGCCGAAAAAGCCTACAAAGCTTTACAATTCCATAAACGAGGCATCTGATGTAATTATATTCGGGCGCTCGACAGATGCCCAGCTGCTGTCATGGATACAGCGACATATTCAGCACGAGGGCTTGTCGGGGGACGCAAGCGTGTGCAGAGCGATACTCTCACAATGCGGTCACGATATGGATGTGCTTTCAAACGAGATAGAAAAGCTTTGCGCCTATGCAAAGGCAAACGGCTTGACAGTCGTCGATGAAAAAACTGTATCGGGAGTGTGCTCGGCTGTCATGGAGAGCGATGCGTTTGGACTTTCAAACGCCATTTTGTCTCGCAACAAGACACAGGCGTTTGACGCTCTGCTTGATATGAAGCGAAAAAAGATAGACCCCACCATAGTGCTGGGCTCTATCTTCAAGATATACACAGACATAAATTCAGTGGCAAATCTCGCAGAGGACGGAATGTCACCAAGGGATATTGCGCAAAAGCTGAAGTTTCACGAATACAAGGTAAACCTTAATCTGAAATATGCGAGGACCACCTCCCTCTCATCTATTGAGAAGATATTGCGAGAGTGCAAGGAAATAGACGTAGCCGTAAAAACGAGCATGGTAAACGCCTACACCGCAATAGAAAAGTTCATCGCCGCTTACGTATGAGAAAAGCACCTGACAGGCATTTGCAATCTGCCCGCAGGTGCTTTTTTGTGTTATTAACACTATCAGTCCTTTATCATAGGATTTATTTCGTAGTTGTATTTTACATTTTCGATAGTCCACTTGGACTTGACTGTCTCGTTCACCTTTACCTTTCCGATATGCTCAAGTATTACCTTGTCAAACTGAGCCATTGCGGCATCTGCTTCAAGGTCGCCAAACCAGTCGGTGTTTTCCTCTTTTTCGTATGCCTTTTCGTCAAGGGGATACTTCAATATAAAGTGTATGCCGTACTCGCTTTCTATTTTTGCATACTCGCCTACCTCAAGTGAGAGCGCCGCTGTAACGAGCTCGGGGACAGGATAATCCGTAGTAGCAGAGAGGTAAAATCCGTTTTCATAGTGGGTGGAAGCAGTATCATCGGAGTAAAGCGAGAGCATATGCTCAAACTCAGCGTAATCCACGCCTCCGGCGAGCTTTTTCTCAATGTTTTCAGCAAAGTAGAGCTTTTCTGCAATTTCCTCTTCGGTGAGGTAAACTGTCGTAGTCTTGCCGTCCTCTGTCACCTGCTTTGAATTCGTGTTTATATATATCGACTTTACACGATGGAAGGTGTGCTCATAGTATTCATTTTTCTGCTCGTCTGACACATATGAGCCGTCGCCATAGGTAAGAGCAAACAACAGCTCCGCCTTGTAGTCAAGCTCGGCGGCCTTTTTTACTGCCTCGTAGCTCGTGTGGTACTTCTCTGCCACAGCTTCAAACTCTGACATATCTCCGAAAGCGACATAGTCGAGCATTGCCGACATATACTCGTCTATTTCCTCCGTCGCATAGTCGGGCAGAGGGGTGTCGAGCGAGTCGTAGAGGTAGGCGCTTATCACCTTTGCCTTTATTCTGTCGTCTATAAGAGTAGTCAGGTATTCGCCATACGTTACGCCGTCAGCGATTTCACTCTGCCAGAATTCAGCTTTATCGCTTCTTCCGCTTATGCCAAATGCGGACATTGCCTGCATTTTGTAATATGAAAACCAAAAGCAATAGGTCTGCTCATCGATTTCCACACCCTCGTAGCTCATTACTACGTCGTTTTTTGCGCACGAGGGGAGTGAGAGGACTGAAAGCGTGAGCAGTATGCACAAAAGAGAGGCAAGCAATCTACGCTTTACAGAGATTTTTTCTTGTGATATATTCATTTCTCTTTTATTCCTTTTCTTTTTCGTCGGAGTTTTTAGACTTGAAATATTCTGCCATTACTGTCCTTGCCGCCCTTGCCGCATCCTCGCCCTTTTTCAGCTTGTAGGCGATGTATGGCTGGCTTGACGACGGGAAGCGCATTCCCTCTATTTTTGTAAAGACCTCCGACCATACGGAGAGGTCTATCGTTTCGGGAATAAAGCGTATTTCGCCCTCCGAGCGCACAATTTTCGATATTCTGCACTTTGATGCATATGCGCGGGCAAGCGCTACATCAAGGAGGCGAATAGTGGTCTTTGGAGGCTCGCCGTATCGGTCACAAAACTCGTCGAGTATATCGGAATAGTCGTTTTCGTTGTCGATAAGGGTGAGCTTTTTATACATCTCCATACGCCCTGCTGAAGTGCGAATATAGGAGTCGGGGATATTGGCGTCGTCTCGTATATCTACGCTCGCCTCAAAGGGTAGCTCTATGGGCTTGTTTTGCTCGTTGAGTATCGCCTCGTTCAGTATTTTCACATACAGGTCGTATCCGACAGAGTCAATATGACCATGCTGCTCTGCGCCAAGCAGGTTTCCTGCGCCTCGTATTTCAAGGTCGCGTAACGCGATTTTAAAGCCTGCTCCAAACTCTGCAAACTCACGAATGGCCTCAAGGCGTTTTCTCGATATATCCGAGAGTGCCTTTCCAGGACGATAAGTGAAGTAGGCATACGCCTGCCTGCCTCCTCTGCCGACTCGCCCTCTTATCTGGTGAAGCTGGGCAAGTCCGAGCCTGTCGGCGTCCTCGATAATAAGAGTGTTTGCATTCGGCAAGTCTACGCCTGTCTCTATTATCGTGGTGCATACGAGCACATCTATATCTCCTCGCACAAGCGACTGCCAGATGTCCTCAAGCTCGTCACGCTCCATTTTTCCATGAGCTACTGTGACACGAGCATCGGGGAGTGCGCGCATTATCTTCGCCGCTATCATATCGATGTATTCCACCTTGTTGAAAAGGTAGAGCACCTGACCACCTCGCGCAAGCTCACGGCGTATGGCCTCTGAAATAAGCATTTCGTCATGCTCAAGCACGTAGCTCTGCACAGGGAAACGGTCACGAGGCGCTTCGTCAAGTATCGACATGTCGCGTATTCCACTCATAGCCATATTTAGCGTCCTCGGTATAGGAGTAGCCGTCAATGTGAGCACGTCTACATTTTCTGCAAGGGATTTTATCTTTTCCTTTTGGCTGACGCCAAAGCGCTGCTCCTCATCGACGATGAGCAAGCCGAGATTTTTAAACTCGGTGCGCTTGCCGATAAGAGAGTGTGTGCCGATGATAATATCTATTTCGCCTCGTGCGAGCCGTCTGAATATCTTTGTCTGCTCCTTCGCTGTACGGAAGCGGGAAATCATTTCTATAGTGACGGGGTAGCCTCTCATTCGTGAGAGCACAGTTTGGTAGTGCTGAAGTGCAAGTATGGTTGTGGGCACGAGTATGGCTACCTGCTTGCCTGCTACGACCGCCTTGAATGCGGCACGAAGGGCGACCTCGGTCTTTCCAAAGCCGACATCACCACAAAGTAGTCTATCCATGGGCACGGGCCTTTGCATATCTGCCTTTATTTCGTCTATGGCGGCAAGCTGGCCCTCTGTTTCCTCAAATTCGAAGGAGTCGTCAAACTCCCTCTCCATCTCACAGTCCTCGGGGAAGGCATAGCCCTCCTTGCGCATACGTGCGGCGTAAAGCGCAATAAGGTCGCGGGCGATATTCTCTGCCGAGCGGCGTGCCTTTGTCTTTGCCTTTTCCCAGTCTGTTCCACCGATGCGGGAGAGCTTTACTGTTCCGTCCTCGCCTCGTGCGCCGATATATTTGGAGATAAGCTCAAGCCTTTCAGCAGGTAGAAAGAGCTTATCTGTACCTGCATATGCGATAGTGATATAGTCACGTACAACTCCGTCGACAACAAGTGTCTGCATTCCCTCAAATCGACCTATACCATGAGCGGCATGCACGACAAAATCCCCTTCGGTCAAGTCGGCGTATGACATAAACTTTTCGCCTGCGCCCTGCTTTTTGCCGTAGCGCTTACGCTTTTTCTGTCTATATGCCGCCTTTGCCTCGTCGGGATGCATAGAAAGCACTGCCACTCGTGGCATTATAAGCTCAAAGCCTGAGTTGACAAAGCCTGGCGTAATGTAAACAATACTTGGCACTGGCTCGGTATTTTCGTTCATTATTGCTGCACTTATACCCTCGCTCTCCATAAGAGCTCTCACGCTTTCACATTCGGCATCATTGCGACATACGATAAATATCTGATATTTGGATGAAACATAGTTTCTGACATCGGAGACGAGCATTTCGTGCTTATCCTCATAGGATACCGTACGGCGACATCTGAATCCGAAAAGACCTCCGAGCCTTTCCCTGCCCACACCACCTGAAAACGTGTTTACATGCACTACTGCACTCCGGCAAAGGAATGCCTCGTAGTAGGCACGGTCGGCATTTTGCTCACAATGAGAGCCTGCTACACCACCCTCGACAAGTCGGGTATAGTTTTCTCGCGCCAAGGTAAGTGAGGCATCGAGATGCTCGTTTACTCCGTTTGTGTCGAATATTAGGACAGGATTGCTCTCCTCTTGTGAAAGATACGAGAAAAGTGTGGGGCGCGAGGGATAAATAAGCGGGATATATTTGTCAGCGAAGTTTAACTCCTCGCCAGAATCGAGCGCAGCTATCTCGTAGGAAAGTGTTTTCCTCGCATCCTCGCTCTCCGTCTTTTTAAGCAGTGCACTTACATGCTTTCTTATAGCATCACGAGAGTCTGTGTCGGTAACTACCTCTCGTGCAGGAATAATTCTGACAGAATCAAGGGAATGTGTCATACGCTGTGTCATTATATCGAAGTGACCTATTCTGTCTACCTCGTCACCGAAAAACTCCACGCGTACAGGACTTTCATAAGAGCCACCAAAGAAATCGACAATTCCTCCTCGATGGGAAAACTGTCCCTTGCCGTCGAGGACATCGGTGTGGCTGAAGCCGAGCGAGGTAAGTCGACGGCAGAGCTCGTCAATATCCATTTCGTCACCGAGAGAAAGGGAAAGCGAGCTTTTTTCCAGCATTTCGGGGGGCATTGTGTATGAGAGTGCGGCGATAGGCGTAGTGACTACGGCATCAAGCTCGCCGTCAAGCATTCGACAAAGCACAGAAAGCCTTTCACGGTCAGAGTCGTGAGAGGCTGAAATGTTGTATAGCACTGGCTCTCTGTACGGATAGAAGGCGGTGCGGAGTTCGTTTGATGTGAGCATATGCGAGATGCGGACAGCTTCCTTCTCACTCGGCACTATGATGAGCGTGCATTTGTTCTCTTGTTGTGTGTCAGTGATGAGCGAGGAGCAAAAGGCGTCGATAGCGCCGCCTGACAGTCCGTTCACTATAAGTGGCAACGGCTTTGCGCTCTGCTTTTGCTCATTCAACGCCGACACGACCTGACGGTATTCCCTGTCAAGTCTGATGGTGGAGTAAATGTGCTTCAAGGGGTCTCCTTTTGTGTCATTTTGAATACTGACACATTGCCTCGTCTATTTTCCCATTCGCTATAAGCGAGCAGGAGGCATATACCTTTTCAAAGATTTCAAACAGCTTTTCACGCTCGGTCTTCGAGAAGTTGCCGAGCACCCAGTCTGCGAGGTCATAGTCCTTTGTGGGCTTTGCGCCAACACCGAGCTTTATTCTCGGAAAAGCGTCAGAGCCGAGCAAAAGGATAATATTCTTCAGTCCGTTATGTCCGCCATGCGAGCCCTTCCGACGTATTCTCATAATTCCTACATCGAAGCTGGTGTCGTCGCACAGGACAATAATGTTTTCGGGGGGTATCTTGTAGAAGCTCGCCGCCTCGGAAACTGCCTCGCCCGACAAGTTCATATATGTCTGCGGCTTCATCAAAAGCACTCGCTTGTCGCCAAGCGTGGCGTCTGCTACGAGGGCCTTGAATTTAAGGCGGTCGATTTTTACGCCAAGCGAGGATGCGATATAGTCAATGGCGCAAAAGCCTGCATTGTGGCGTGTGGTAAGATACTGCTCGCCGGGGTTACCAAGTCCGACAATGATGTGGGTAATGGATGTGCTTGCGGGAGCATCCTTTTTTATTTTGTCAAATAAGTCGAAAATATTTGCCATAGTATTCCTTTGTATATTATATACTGCCCTTCATGTCTATTTTATTCGCCTTTGTCCTCTTTAATGAGGATAAACTCGTTTGCATAAGGCATATTCTTGATGACATCGCAGAGGACGTGCCACTCGTTGAGCTTGTGGCTCTTACGCGCGTAGTATATATTGATGAGTGTTTCGTAGTTCATTGAAACTGTGCGAAGCTGGTTGTAGCTTGAGGGGAGGAGCTGAATAATGTCGTGCCAGTACTGCTTGTCCTTGGTCTCGACATACTGCACTCTTGCGCTCTCAAGATAGGAAATGAGGCTGTCGAGCTGCTCAAGTGCCGCATCGCTCATCTTGTCACAGCTGAAGTCCTCTCTGCCAAACGGCTTTGAGTGTATCTTATGCATGGTGCTTGTGGAGTTTGCTACAGTAGCGACCTTGTAGGTGTCGAACTCCTTCCACCAGTAAAGAGGAGCAGTTATATCCATTGAGACGAATATCTGGCGCAAGAACTTTCTGTGGTCAGAGCCAGCCATAGCAAGTCTGTGACCGAGTGATATATCGTTTTCGCCAAGCACATACTCGCCTTCGTCGTTATAAAAGCTGTCGGAGCGATCCCAGCTGTTGAGGGGATTACGCGCGCCACGAATGGCGTTTTCAATATTCATCACCGAAACTTTTTCTATTTTTATCATAACACTTCTCCTTGTGCAGCATAATATATAATATAGTAGAGCTTTATCTTATAGATTATATCACTAAAGTAATTCAATGTCAATAAAATGAGCACTACTCTTTTGTGTTTTATTTGTAAATACCGAGTTGAAGGATAGAAAAAACGAGCAAAAATATTAAAAACAAAGCATAAAATAAGCGATTTTTATGCATTTCACAAAAAAACAAAAAAAATATAATTTTTTTGAAAAAAAGTATTGACAAAACGAATAAGACCTGCTATAATATCAAATGTCGCCAAGAGAAAGCGACAAAATTAATGGAAGCATAGCTCAGTTGGGAGAGCATCTGCCTTACAAGCAGAGGGTCATAGGTTCGAGCCCTATTGTTTCCACCATCGTGGCAATCCACGAACACGAGCGTTTGCTCATAGTATGTAATGGCCCGGTAGCTCAGTTGGTTAGAGCGCCAGCCTGTCACGCTGGAGGTCGTGGGTTCGAGCCCCATCCGGGTCGCCATTACATGCCTCTGTAGCTCAGTTGGTAGAGCAGAGGACTGAAAATCCTCGTGTCGTTGGTTCAATTCCGACCGGAGGCACCAGCGACTGCGAGTCGCTGTATGCGGATTTAGCTCATTTGGTAGAGCGCAACCTTGCCAAGGTTGAGGTGGCGGGTTCGAGCCCCGTAATCCGCTCCAATTTTAAACGGACACAGCGTACTGTGTCCGTTATTTAATATGGCGCCATAGCCAAGCGGTAAGGCAGAGGTCTGCAAAACCTTTATTCCCCGGTCCGATTCCGGGTGGCGCCTCCAAAAAAACTGAGTACCCTTTTGGGTGCTCAGTTTTTTTCTTTTTGGAGG
>JAZRQS010000017.1:0-16575 GCA_045649925.1 Eubacteriales bacterium
CCCTCACCTTTACGAAAGCGAGACAAGTCGATGGCTAACTCTCCACCCGGCAGATGTGTTTGACACGATTTTTGCGAGTCTTTTGCTGACGCTCGGTGGTGCAACGCTGTTTCAGCTTACATACAATGACAAAAAGAAAAAATAAAAAAAGGCAGTCTCGGACTGCCTTTTTCCTTTGCTTATGTAGCTGTAATCTTTTACAAGGCTCGTGCTTTGATGCGACTCCACCCTCATTCGTGAAGCTCAAAGGGTATGCCCTCGCCCATATAAGAGGCAGGCGGCTTTATCATTGACGCTAAAAAGTCCTTTACACGAGCGAGCAATTCTCTCGATTCGTAATAGATATGAGCTCGATATGTGCGCATATCTGCCTCGACGCCGTATGCATCAATGCCAAGCTTTTGCGCTATATAAATGGCTCTGTAGAGGTGATATTTTTGTGTGACTATTATCACCTTCTTCGAGTCGAAAACCTCTTTTGCACGATAGAAGCTCTCGTAGGTGGAAAAGCCTGCGTGGTCGAGTATTATCATTTCTGCATCTACGCCAGATTCTATAGCACTTGTGCTGATTGCGCCAACCTCGTCATAATCCACACGACTGTGGTCACCACTCGCAAGCAGGGGCACTTGCGTGAGAAAATGCAAATCCACGCCTACCTTTATTCTATCTGCGAGCATATCGCTCGGCGTGCCGTCGCTCCTTATGCCACAGCCGAGGACTATTATGTAGTCGACATCTTCAAGCTCGCTTGCATCGCTATAGGTGATTATCCTATCACGAGAGGAGCTCACGACGAAAATGTTTATCAATGCAAGCACCAAGGCCATTGCAAACGAGAAAAACAAAAACGAAAATATCAAAGCTTTAACTCGTTTTTTCATATCAGTCACCATACACATACTGTGCAGAAAAGCTCAAGACAATGCCGTCCTCGCCTGCCTGCGCTACAGTCACTATGTCTCCCTCGTCAAGCTCGCACGACGGCAGGTAAAGTGTGTTTTCGTCAACATAGTGGGTGTTTTTCTTTTTGTCATTTATGTAAACAATACTTGACACATTGAAATTCTCGCCCTTGATATATGCCGATTTTCCGGCGTTTTGTGCATCTGTGACGGAAATTTCGTACAAGCCCATATGCAAGTCGGAGGGCACAAGCGCCTTTTCTCCGTATATATGCTTTTCGCCATACAGAGCGTCGTATGAGAACATTTCGAGCAGCTCGTCAAAGCGCTCGTCGTCCCGATAGGTCTGGTGGAGCTTGGTAATGACACCTGCATTGAATCCGAGCTTTTCCATAACATATGCGGAAAGCTCGTGCGCCTGCATATCCCTCTCCTCATATGGCATAAGGTCGTAGTTTGCCCATATTATATACTCGGTGGCAAAGACATCTCCGGAGGAAAGTTCCTCGTCCGCCATATCGAATGCGGGAAGGTGGTCGCCGTACATGACGAGCACGACCTTTTCGTCAAGCTCGGAAAGAGCATCGGTCAGAAGCCCTACAAACTCGTCCTCCTCGTAAAGCTGATTTACATAATACTCGAAGGCTATATCGATTTTTTCATCATCAAAGCCGTCAAGCGTTATTCTCTGCTGGAGCTCGATGACCTCACGAGGATACTTACCGTGTGCCTGAACAGAGACGGCGAAGATGAAATCACTTCCTTCGCTTGACGCAAGAGAGTCGAAGATGTTTTGTATAAGTATAGTATCCTTTGCCCAGCCGAGCGAATTGCGCTCGACATCCTTCATATATTCTATTGAGGTATATGTATCAAAGCCGAGCTGGGAGTATATCTCGTTTCTGTCGTAGAAGCTTCCCTCGTGGTTGTGTATGGCGTGGGTGGTGTAGCCGAGCGAGGAATAGTTGTACGCCATGCTCTCTGCTGTCGTGTCCTTTAATACTGTCTTATAGGGATACTCGCCTGCGCCGAAGTGGGAAATGCTCATTCCTGTCAAAACCTCGAACTCGGTGTTTGCAGTTCCGGCTCCAAGCGAGGGCACGAACAATGCGCCGTGGGCATACTCGCTCATAAGTCGGGTGAAGTTTGGTATAGGATTTTCCGAATATGTGATGCTTTTCATTCTGTTGGCATCAAAGAAGGACTCAAGCTGGAGGAATATCACATTTGGCTTTTCGCCATCTGCCCCTTTATCATCAGGGAGAGTGGAAAGGAGCTGGGATATTTCAGAGCCTGAATAATCATCGGACTCCTCGATGCCTCGATCCACTACGCTACGAGAAAAGCAATATGCAAAGCCGTACTTGTCGTATGCCATAGCGAGATTTCCAAACTCATCGGGCAGAGCGCCTGCTTTTGCGCCGACGAAATTGAAGCTGAAGGTGGCGAGTGCAACCAAGGCAAAGCACAAGGAGGCTCGTATATAGCGCACAGTGTGTAGAGGGGATTTTCTCCACACCTCAACGCAGAGCAAGCCTACCACGCCTATAGCGAGAATAATGAGCGCTATCTGCCACAAGTCGAGGTATACGCCGATTATGCTCCATACGGAACGGAGAAGCATTACATCGATAAAGCCGAGAGGCGTGACACGGAAGCCTAGCATAACGCAGTTTGAAATTCCCAAGCCGAGCCATACTGCTGTGACAATTGAGAGGTAGAAATACCTGCGTCGCACAAAAAGAGACGGCGAGAAGGTCAAGAGAATTATCAGCGTATTGAAAATAAACATCACAGGGGAGGTAAAGATATATGCAAGGCCGGAGAAGATGGAGCGTCGGCAAAGCATTTCTATAACGAGACAAAGAAATAACGAAAACAGCAAAAGAGACTTGAACGGACGGGAAGTAAAATATCCGTCTGCCTTTTTCAGTATATTCAAGGTCATTTCCTTTATCCTTTGCTTCACGCTTGCCACCTCCTTTTCTTTTTTGATGTTTATAAATTACCTTTATTTCTATTCGTTTGTTATTATTCGTTTAAGAGAAAGAAAACTCTCATGTAAGGATTAAACGAGAGCCTGCAAGCAGGCTCTCGTTTTTTGTTTAGTTATGCCAGTAAGGCAAATTTTATGAAAGGGCGTATTTGGACTTGAACTCCTCGTACTGCTGCTGGAACTCGCCTGTACCTGCATTTTTGATAACATTGAGGTACTCGTGAGTGTCGAAGGAGCTGTGTGAAAGCTCTATCATAGCGACTGCGATATTGGAGCAGTGGTCGGAAATTCTCTCGTAGTTTGTGAGCAGGTCGGAAAGCACAAAGCCAAGCTCTATCGTGCAATTTCCCTGCTGAAGTCTGGTAATGTGATTTGTCTTTATCGAGGCGATAAGTCCGTCGATTACCTGCTCAAGAGGCTCTACTCTTGCGGCGAGGGCGAGGTCGTTATTCTGGTAAGCGTCGCCTGTGATATGCATTATCTCAGTGATAGCGCCTGCAAGCACTTTAAGCTCGGACTTCGCCTGTGCGGAGAACTCGATGCCCTTCTCGTATATCTCCTCTGCCGCCTTCATAAGATTTACGGCGTGGTCACCGAGACGCTCGAAGTCACCGATGGTGTGGAGCATCATAGAAATCTTCTTTGAGTCGGTGTCGGAGTTGTCCATACCCGAGAGCTTGACAAGGGCTGTACCCAACTTATCCTCGAAGTTGTCGAGCTTGTCCTCCTTTGCGAGAATATCGTCGCAAAGCTCTTTTGTATAGTTATCAAGGAGCGAGATGGCCGAGAAGATGCTCTCTCTTGCTACAGCACTCATACCGACTGTAAGGTTCTGACACTCGGAAACTGCAACGGACGGAGTCTTGAAAAGACGCTCGTCGAGGAATGCGAATTTCTCTTCCTTCTCCTCTGCATCGTCGCGTACAACGAAGCGTGCAATCTTCTCCAGAGCTTTGCCGAAGGGGAGCAAAAGCGCCGTGGTAAACACATTGAATATAGTATGCACGAGAGCGATAGCAACTCCGTTTATCGCCGTAGAAACGAAGGCAAAATTGATAATCGCATGCGCACCGTAGAACAAAATGAGGCAGATTATAGTTCCCAAAAGGTTGAACGATACATGAATGACGGAAACTCGCTTTGCGTTCTTGTTTACGCCGATGCTGGAGAGCAATGCGGTAACGCAGGTACCGATGTTCTGTCCCATGATTATCGGGATAGCCATACCATATGTAACCTGTCCTGTAAGAGCGAGAGTCTGCAAAATACCGACGGAGGCGGCTGACGACTGGATTATACCAGTAAACACCGCACCCACGACAACGCCTATGATAACGCCGAGATAGGGAATTTCAAATATTGAAAGGAATCTCTCAAACTTTTCGGGGTTTTCGCTAAGAGGCTCTACCGAGTCACCCATAAGCGACATACCTATCATCAATATACAGAAGCCTACGAAAATTTCGCCGATATCACGCTTTTTCTTCGACTTTGACATCATTATCATAGCGATACCGACAAGGGCAAGCAGAGGCGCAAATTTGTCGGGCTTGAGAAGGCTGACAAGACCGGATGTCTCTATACCTGTCGCTGAAAGTATCCACGCGGTAAGGGTGGTACCAACATTTGAGCCCATGATAACGCCGATGGTCTGACCGAGCTGCATAATGCCCGAGTTTACAAGACCAACGAGCATGACAGTCATAGCAGACGAGGACTGAATGGCGATGGTGATACCTGCACCAAGCGCAAACGCCTTGCCTGTATTGGATGTCATTCTTTTTAAAGCGCTCTCGAGCTTTCCACCTGCAAGTCGCTCAAGACCTGAGGAAAGCACATTCATTCCGTAAAGGAAGAACACAAGACCACTGACAAGCAAAATAATACTGTTTAAAATCTGATCCATTTTTTCTCCTGTTTTTTGGTTTTGATTTATCGTCAATGCTTTATCAACAAATTTATATAAAAGAAGCCTTTTATTTCCAAACTTCTTCGATTATATTCTAACATAAAAATATTATTTTGTAAAGGCAATACACTAAATTTATATAGTTTATTTTTTAACGAGTCGCTATATGACAGTGAGGTGAAAAACCGCATATTATTCGTACCCATTTCAAGTTGAATAGGTGATAAAGTTATAGCAAGGAGAAAGGGGGAGCGACAGTGACAAACGAAACGGAATTAGCGAAAAAAATGCTGTCGTATTTTTCATATTCAGACGAGCGCAGATTGCCCTCGTTTGCCAAGTTTGCCGCAGCGACGGGACACACCGTCGCGGCTTTGAAATCCTTTTGCGAGAAAAGTGAGAAGTTCTCGCAGGCATACGAGGAGTGTCGTGCTAGGCTATACGACATGATAGCAGAGGGCGCACTCATGAAAAAATACGACTCGTCATTTGCCAAGTTTTTGCTCTCGGGCAATCTTGACGACTATGGCTCTTGCAATGACAACGGAACTCCCGAAGAATTCAAGGTAAATATAACGGTCATCGAGCAGGGCAATGGAAATTAAGATAACGCCAAAGCAAAAGAGCTTTATTTCGGCGAGCTCGACAGAGGTGCTGTTCGGTGGCGCCGCAGGTGGCGGAAAGTCATACGGACAGCTCACCGATGCGCTTTTGTATGCGCTGAAATATCCCAAGTCGAAGCAATTGATACTGCGACGCACATTTGCAGAGCTTGAAAAATCTCTTGTGCGAGTGAGTCTTGCGCTTTATCCGAGGGAGATATACACCTACAACTCCACCTGCCACACGGGGCGCTTTAAAAACGGAAGCATTATAGACTTCGGCTATTGCGCAACAGAGAACGATGTTTTCCAGTATCAGTCGGCAGAATACGACGTGGTGAGGTTTGACGAGCTGACGCATTTTACCGAGTTTCAATACCTGTATCTTATCTCCAGGGTACGCGGGGCAAACGGATACCCGAAGCAGATAAAATCCTCGACAAATCCAGGCGGAGTGGGACACGCTTGGGTGAAATCAAGATTTGTCGATGTCGCACCCCCGAACACTCCTTTTCTTTCCCCTGACGGAAGTGAAAGAATTTTCATACCGTCAAAGATAGACGACAATATTTTCCTGACACAAAGCGACCCCGACTACAAGAAAAGGCTATTGTGTCTGCCTGCCTCTCAAAGAAAGGCGCTGCTTTACGGCGACTGGAACGTTTTTGAGGGGCAGTATTTCACAGAGTTCGACTATGAAAAGCACACCTGTGACGCCTTTGCGCTTCCTGCCGAATGGCGTAGATACCGTACCATCGACTACGGTCTTGACAGGCTGGCGTGCCTGTGGATAGCGGTGGATAGCGACAGAAACGCCTATGTCTACCGAGAGCTGTGCGAAAGCAATCTCATGATAAGCGATGCGTCAAGAAAAATTCTTGAAGCAACACCTGACGACGAGGAGATATACGCCACACTCGCTCCTCCTGATTTGTGGGCGAGGAGTCAGGAGACAGGCAGGAGCAAGGCGCTGATATTTGCAGAAAACGGACTGTCGTTCGTGAGGACTGCAAACGACAGAGAAACAGGCTGGCTCTCAATAAAGGAGCTGCTTAAGGTCGATGAGCGCGGGCGCACGCGCCTGAAAATTTTCCGCAACTGCACCGAGATAATCAAGTGTCTGCCGATGCTACAGACAGACCCACTCAAGCCGAGTGACACTCAAAACGAGCCTCACGAAATAACGCACGCCCCCGACGCCCTGCGAGGCTTTGCCATTTTCTACAGCCGACCGAACGAGCCAAAGGAAAATGTGATGCGGGCGGTGTGGAGCGCGGATATGTGGCAGGACTACGAAAACGCCTGCGACGAGGAAAGAAAATACCTCAAAAAGAAATACGGAGAACCACTATGAAAACAGAAAAAGGAAAGGGCAGGCTCGAATTTTTCGAGTCGCTCTACGAAAATGCCAAAAGCCGTCAGAGCGAAATCACCGCCGCCCTTGAGCTTAATATGTCCCAGTACCGAGGGAGCGCTGAAATTGATGGCTCTTCGCAGAAGGCGACGGCAATACGAAACATCACCTATGAGCTTGTCGAGGCGCAGATAAGCTCGGATATCCCTGCCCCTCAGGTCGATGCCAAGTGCTACAGCGAAAAGAAGGACAGAAACGCCAAATCTCTTGAGAGATTATGCTCACAATTGAGAAGCGCACTCCCCTTTGAGCACCTGAACGATATGGACGAGCGCTACACCTACATATACGGTGCGAGCGTGTGGTTTGTCGAATGGGATAACAACCTCCGCACTCACAACGAAACGGGAGGCGTCAGGATTTCCGTCGTAAATCCGCGCGACTTCTTCCCACAGCCCGACATTGCCGAGCTTGACGATATGGACTACTGCTTTTTGCGCTTTCATACCACACGCGACTCGCTTATAAGAAAATACGATATAAGCGAACTCGAGGCGCAAGCGGCAGAGATGGAAGCAGAGAGCGCTACCGCAGCCGACTCTGACGGCGTAAGCGTTATAATATGCTTCTACAAAAACGAAAACGGCGACATCTGCTGCTTCTCGTGGTCGGGAGGCGTTACGCTTCTTGACATTGAAAATTACTACACGCGAAAGAAGTATGTCTGCCGTCATTGTGGCAGGATACGAGAAAGGTGCGACTGCAAAAACGCCGAGTACGAGCGCACAGACGACACCTACGAGTCGCTCGACTTTGACCTTTTGAGAAGTGATGGAAGCATCATTCCGTCAAAGACGCCAGTCCTTGACGAGCTTGGCAGGCTTTTGCACCGAGCAGGCGACCCGCTTTCATCAGAAATGGCGCAGACGAGAATTCCCTACTACAAGCCCTCGCGCTTCCCTATCGTTATACGAAAGAATACCTCAAAGGACAACTCGGTGTTTGGTCAGTCGGACTGCGAATTTATCCGTCCCGAGCAGCAGCAGATAAACAAGCTTGAAAGCAGGATAATGCAAAAGCTGCTCCGTGCAGGAATAACGCCTATCGTGCCTGAGGACGCTCAGGTCTCGCTGAACAACAGCGTTTTCGGGCAGATGATAAGGCTGAAGCCCGGAGAAAGCACCTCAATGTACGGAACGATAGACACTACCCCATCGATAGCTCAGGATGTGCTTCAGTCCGACCGACTTTACGAGCACGCCAAGAGAATAATCGGTATTTCCGACACCTACATGGGACTGAGCGACGACTCTGCGCTTTCGGGCAGGGCGAAGCAATTGCAGGTTCAACAGGCGGCAGGCAGACTTGAATCCAAGCGCAGAATGAAGCAGGCGGCATATGCGAAGCTCGACAGAATAATTTTCGAATACTACCTCGCATACGCCGACGAGCCGAGAAGCATAGCCTACAAGGACGCCTACGGAAGAATGCACAACGCCTACTTCAACCGATACGACTTTGTAGAGCTCGATGTAAGTACAGGCGAGTATTACTATGACGACGGCTACCTGTTCTCTATCGACCAGAACGGCGGGGTTGAGCATCAGAGAGAACAGCTGTGGGAGAAAAATCTCGAAAACCTCAAGGCAGGAACACTCGGAGACCCGTCAGCCCCTATAACGCTTTTACGGTACTGGCAAAATCAGGAGCGCGCACACTACCCTCACGCAAGAGAAAATGTGGAATATTTCCGAGCGCTTCTTGAGGGCGACGGCACAAATCTAATCACAGAAACGGAGATGCAATATGTCAAAGAGCACGACCTCAACCCTTGAGGATTTTATCAAAAAATACACTAAAGCGGGAGCGAAAAGCTATTCCGAGTGGCTCTCCCCTGCGCAAAGCGGAGAGAGCGAGTATGCAGATGCATTAAACAGAGCTACACAAGAATACGACAGAGCCATATCGGGCTACGGAAGGCAGGCGGAAGCGCTCGGCAAGAAAGGTCTTTTGACGAGTGGATACGCGGATTACCTCAATGCAAACGCCTACTCGGAAATGCAGAAAAAGAAGCAGAAGGCACGCGCGGACAAGCTCGCAACCGATGAAGCAAACCGCCACAAATATTCAGATTACCTCGCAGACTACCAGAGCGACAGCTACAAGATGCTACGAAATTCTATAGAAGAGATAGCACGACAAGACATAACCGACGAAGAAAAGGCGTATAAGTATGCGCTGTTCTACGGCATTCCCGACGAGCTGGCGACAGAGGTCTCTAAATTTGCGACAAGCATGTCGGGAGTTCCCGGCATGACGACAAAGCAGAAGTCCACCCTCATAAACACACTTGCGGGCAAGGGCTATAGCCGAGGCAATCTCTACTATTTCCTTACCGCACTCGGAATGTCTCAAAGGGAGGCAAACGAGCTTGCGGATACTATATATAAGCTTTCAGGCTCGAAAAAGACGACGACTTCATCGTCAGACCTGAAGAATGCTGTAAACAAAACTTCACAAAAATGATTTTTCAAAAGGAGAATAGCCATGAAAAATACAAGCTTTAACTCAAACCCCTACGCCACCAACAGTGGCACGAGAATTGTCGCGCCTAATCCCCCGAAGGATCAGCCTAAGGCGAGCGTGATAACAAAGGACGACATGCGCAAGTAAGCGCAAAAAACAAAAGAAAGGAAAGAAAAGAAAATGGACAACGAAATCAGCAATCCCGTAAACGAAGCAGAAGAAGCCGACACCACCATAGCGTCACAGCTTTTTGAGGAACAGCCTGAAGTGGCAGAGGAGCCTTCAGCTGAAAACAACGAGGGCGAGGAAGCTACCCTCGGCGATGAGGACTTCGAGCGTATGGCAAGCGAGGACTTGGAGGAGATAAAACGCCTTTTTCCCTCGTTTTCGGGAATTTCTCACATCAGAGAGATAGACAGCGCCTCCCGCTTTGGCGAGATGCGAGAGGCAGGCTTTTCTGTAGAGGAGGCGTTTATGGCTACCAACTACGAAAAGGTCTTTGATGCAATAATCAAGCGCGCGAGAATGACAAACTCAAAGTCCCACCTTACAAGCGCCATTCCCGCACAGTCGGGCGCAGAGGCGTCGAGCATGACTGTCGATCAGATGCGAGCGGCTAAGGAATTGTTCTCGACGCTTTCCGAAAAAGAAATACACTCGCTCTACAAAAGAGCAACGTCCTAAAAACAAATCTTAAATCCTAAAAAAGAAAGGAAAACAAAAATGTTCAGATTAGTCAAAATCCTCAACGGAAGAATAAATCAGGGCGAGCCTGTGAGAGTTCCGTCAAATCCCGGAACCAGCTACTCCTTGGGCGAGGCGCTGATATTAAGCTCAGGCAAGGCGACACGCTGTGGCGCTACCACGAAGCCGACATTCATTTGCTGTGAGGACTACTCAACCTCCTCAACCGACCCGAGAGATATTCTCGTCGAGCCCGTCTCACCCGATATGATTTTTGAAGCACCCTTTAGCGAGGACCCCAGCGGTCTTTCTGTAGGCAGTAAGGTAACGCTCGACATATCGACGGGTATGGGAATCACCGCTACCACTGCAAGCGGTGTCGCTACCATATTCGATTTGGCAGGCGCAGCAAAGGCAGGCGACAAGTGCCTTGTACAGTTCAAATAAGACAGGAGAAATAAAATATGGCAATCGTATATTCAAAATCCAGCAATCTCAATAATGCGCAGATAGGCAAGCTCGAAACCCCTATCAAGATGGTAATCGAGCATGAAAGCGATATGCAGACAAAGCGCGGTGGTATCTGCGACTGGCTCTTCAACATTGAAAAGTCTGCAAAATTCGGCGAAACCATTGTAGGTCAGAACGAGTTTGATGTGTTTACAGCGACCGAGGAGGGCGCAGGCGCAGAAAACGATGACATTCAGGAAACCTACAAGAAGTTCATCGAGCACATTCAGTTTATGAAGGAGTTTACAGTCACCGCACAGATGATGGAGGACTCCAACTACGGCATCGCCGCAGATGCAAAGCGCAGAGCAGAAAACTTCACTCGCGCATACTACAAGACCATGCACAAGATATGCGAGTATGCGCTTTCAAACGGCGTATCAAAGAAGGGCTTGTTTGCAAAGGCAGAGCTCGACCTCACAGCTCCCGATGGTCTTCCCCTTTTCGCATCATCTCATAAGTGGGGTGGCAAGAAGTCAAACGGCACACAGTCCAACTTCTTCTGGGGCGATATTTTCGGCACAGGTGATGGCGAGCGCACCCTTTCCACAGGGGCATTCGAGGACGCTCTTTCCGAGCTTTGCTCAAAGATACGCAATATGAAGGACGAAAACGGCGAGATACTCGGCTATACTGCTGACACCATCATTCTCCCTGGAAACCGCCCTGCCGCCGAGGCGATAGCAAAGAAGGTGTGTGGCTCTGAAGGCGCTCTTGGCAACGGCTACAACGACATCAACCTCCAGTATGGCAACTGGAACATTGTCATTATGCCCAACTGGCAGACAGATGACGACCGCGTGATGATAATGTCAAGCGAGGCAAACAAGAACCTGTGCGGTAATATGTTCTTCAATCGTGTGCCCCTCACAGTTTCCAACTGGGTGGACAACCATACAGGCAACTACATATGGAACGGAAGATGCCGCTTCGGCGTAGGCTTTGGCACATATAAGCATATTCTCCTTGCCGTCGACTCTGCAAGCGCGGTAAACGGTGCTACTGCGCTTTAATACAAGCGCTACGGCTATGCGGGAGTAACTTAACCCACGCAGAGCCGGTAGTCCGATGAGTAATAACGCAAAGAGGCTGTCGCATTTTTTGTGACAGCCTCGATATGTAAATAAATATTTACATTCCAAGAAAGGAGAATTTCATGACGATAAAAGAATTGCGCGATGCGACGGCATCACTCGGCTTTGAAAACGAGCTTGAAAGCGACGAGGGATTTTTCTCGGCGGCGAACAGGGCGCTCTATTGCGCCAACCGAATACGCCCGAGGACATCGGAGCTTGAAGTATTCATAGGCGACGACGAGCTTTGTGCCTTTGACAAGCAGATAAACGGCAAATGCTATAAGGAATTTGACATGCCTGCGCTATGTCCTGACTTCTTGTGTCTTGCGCCGTCCTGCGTTTTGTATGGAGCAAAGCCGCTGAAGGAAAACGAGGACTTTTTGCTCTTGAACGGCAGAGGGGTGCTTCTCTCTCCCGAAAAGGCAGGCACATACAGGATACGCTACTACAAAAAGCTACGCCGTATCGTCGGTGATGACGAGGGCATGGAGCTGGAGCTTGACGAGGACATATGCCAGATACTCCCCTTGCTCGTGGCGTCTTATGTATGGCTTGAGGACGAGGAGGAGAAGGCAGAAAAATACAAGTCTCTGTTTTACGCAGAGGCGTCTATGATAGAGGACTTTTCTAAAAAGAGCTACGCATCAGGCTATAATGTGTCAGAGGGGTGGAGCACCTGATGTCAAAGTACAACAAAAGCAATCAATACACGCGATACTACGGCGACTTTGCGGGGGTGGACCTGTCAAGCTCGCCAAGCAATGCAAAGCAAAACAGATTTGCCGACATGCAGAATATGTACCGCGACTATTACGGAAGTGACGGCTCTCTGTGCGAGACTGTGCCGGGATTTCGCCGTCTCTTTTCCTTTTCAAATTCGACAGAGCGCAGAAAAATAAACGCACTATTACAATTTTCGCCCTACTGGGACGACAAGGAGTATATAGCCGTACATGCGGGGAAGAGACTTTTTCTCTACCCTATAGACTGCAAGGACAGCGAGGATATGCCCGAGCTGTCACCACAAAAGCTATACAAAAATGGAAAGGCAGAGGAATATGCCGAGCTTGAAGACGGGCGTAGTGTGCTTTTTGAAAAGGACGGCACGCTTTATATCCTTGACGGCAAGAGCTATTTCTACCTTGACGAGCATGGATTGCGCAACATCTCTGACGGAGTATATATACCCACCATCTACTCTGACGGAAATCCCTACGAACAGAAAAATATGCTCACAGGCGAGTTTTACTGTCAGTTCAATCTTTCCGAAAGCATACAAACGCTCAACAGATACAGGATTTCAAGCGAGAGCATCATTTATAATGTAACGGGCGAGAGCACATGCGAGGTGACGGGCACAAGCGACCGCAAACTACGCGACCTGTACATCCCCTCTCAAACTGAAATAGCAGGACAGACCTACACAGTCGAGTCGATAGCGCCCTATGCATTCTATAGGATTCCCTCTCTTAAGACTGTGCATATAGCGGAGGGGGTAAAGCGCATAGGAAAATTCGCCTTTGCAGATTGCGACTCGCTTGTATCAGCCGTATTTCCAGACAGCCTCATCGAGCTCGGCGAGGGCGTGCTCTGGTCGTGCGGAATTTTTACAAGCGTGACGCTCGGTCCTAATATTTCCTCTATCCCGAGAATAGCGTTTAAGAGTACCGCGCTTTCAAAAATTTTATATTCGGGTAGTGTTGACAGCTGGGTAGCCGTAGAAAAGAACTCGGAAAATCCCAATTTTTACGATATAGACACCGATTACCACGTGCGAAATTGCGCGGGGGATTTCATCTTCTATATAAACGAGCCGTGCGCAGAGCTTTTCTCGGTCACACTTGACGGAAAAGAGCTTTCACCGGACGGTAGTGAGCTTTTTTACACGCCTGTATACGAGCAGGCGGGAGATACGAAAGTCCTGTCTGCCATTTTAGTGAGCACTGACGACTATACACAGCTCTATGGCAAGCTATTGCGCATTCACGGAAGAAGCGCAAAAATAAAAGCTTCACAAAACGACGAGTTCAACCTTGACGAGCTGACACAGGAGAGCGCCTACGACATAATTGCAAAATGCACCATCTCTGCGAGCTTTGATGACAGGATATTCTTCTCGGGAAATCCGAGCTATCCGTCTGCTGTATTCTTTTCTTCCCGCACATCAAGCGGGGAGAGCTCGCCTGCTTATGTGGGTGCGCTCAACTATTTCCATGTTGGAAGAGCAGACTCTCATATAACATCTATGCTCTCGAAGGGTGGATCACTCCTTGTTTTCAAGGGAGATAGCGAGCGAGGAGGAATATACATCTACGAGGGGCGCGACACGCAGAGCGACCTCATACCGAGGATATATACGCTGACAGACTACGCAGGAGGCGTGGGAAGCGTAGGCGGGGCGTACTCATTTTACGGAGATACTGTCTTTCTCTCGGGGCGAGGCGTTGACGCCGTAAGCAAGAAACAGCTCAATGGTGAAATTTCCATCTCGCATCGCTCCTCAAATATAGACTCTGCATTACTGAAAAGTAGCCTTGAGGGGTGCAGTATATGCTGTTGGCAGGGCTATTTGTGTATTCTGCGTGAGGGTGAAATCTTTCTCGCTGATAGCCGAAGGACATTTTTGCACGACACGCGCGACACTCAATACGAGTGGTACAAGCTGACGGGCATAGGCACATATGAGGGGCAATACAGCAGATTTTTCACTATTCCGCTAACTAAAGTTTACGAAAGCCTTTACGTAAAATACGGCGAGGCATATCTGCCACTTGAGGGAAAATACGATACGGGGGAGGACTGTGACGGCGCATTTAAGACCTATGCGTACAAGCTCGACGACGGTGAATTCAAGGATGCCTCCACATACGTTTACTGCTGTATTATTCCAGACGAGGCAGGAATCTTCCACTGCTATATGTGTGACTGCGCAGGCGAGATGAAGGGCGGAGAGTACTTCCCTGCCACGCATCTGCTATCTGTCGGTGACGTGTTGTTTTTCGGCACCTGTGGGGGCGACCTTTGTTGCTTCAACACCGACCGCCGAGACGAAAATGGAAATATTGACAGGCGCTACTACACCTTTAACGGCAGGCGATATTATTCGGGCGCATGCACGAAAAGCGATGACTGCGACATCCCCGGAATGACGAAGAGCACGATAAAGCACTCACTCTGCATGCATCTAAAGAGCTTTGGCAGTGGGCGAGTGAAGGTGGCGGTGCGCACAGACCAGGGTGGCTACAGGCAGATAGCCGACACACAAAACGGCGTTTTTGCCTTTGACGATATTGAATTTGACCGTTTTACCTTCAACACATCGAGAAGAACGACGCTCATTATACCTGAAAAGGAAAAGCGCTGGTCAGAAAAGCAATTCAACATATATTCCGATGAATATATGCGACCCTTTGGAATATATGACATCTCTTACAGGTACAAGGTCGCAGGAAGGATAAAAGACAAATGAAGCTAAATAAGATAACTAACAGCGAGTTTTCGGCGAACAAGATTTCCTCGCTCCCTATCAGACCGAACGAAGCCTCTCGCTACGGGCTTTCCGCCATGTCGGCTGATGAGCTGAAGAAAATGTTTGATGCCAATACAGACCTTTTACGCCTTAGAATAAACTCAATAATAGACTACATCTCTGGCGAGGGAGAAAGCGGAATAGCCTCCGAAATTCTGACGGGAGTGCCTGAGCTTCCCACGTTGAAGACGCTATGCGAGGGCATACTTGACGGCACTCTTGCCGCAACCCTGACCTTGACCGAGGAATACTCGCTTCTCGACTTTGCCACCAAGATGATGAATCTCGTCTTTCCCGAGAAGGCGATAGAGTTTCTCAAGGTTTTGGGTGTCGACGGAGTATATACCCTGCCCACTCGCCCCTACGAAAACCACGAGAATGCGGTATACATTATTCCCTCTCACGACACGACCTCTCTCTTTGACTGCTACGTATGGGAAAACGGCGCGTGGCAGCTCTGGAGCACAGGCTCTTTACAAAGCTACGTAAGTGAGCTTGAAGAAATGCTCGACACCCTCTGGACGACTGCCGCGCGAGCGTCTGACATTTCGTATCTGAAGACGGTGAAGGCAAACGAGACCGACCTTTTAGCCATCGCGAGCAGGATAGACGCGATGTGCTCGGGCTCGCCTATAGCGTACAAGGGAACGCTTGAAGCGTTACAAGAGGATAGCAAGGCGAAAAAGGAAGTAATACAACTCATAACAGACTCAAGCTGCCCTAACTTCGGGTGCTGGTGCTACCACAACGGCACGTCGTGGGTGGTGGGCGGACAATATGTAACAAACACCTATACCGCTGACTCGGTACAGCAATACGACGCCTCCCCCGTTTCCTCGCGTGCCGTAAAGAGCTATGTCGACGAGGCGATATCCGACGCGCTTAAGGACTTGGCGCTCGACAATTCGGGGTGGACAAACAGGTTTGACAAGAATGCGATCAGAGAGGGCAGGCTTGACAAAAACGGAAGCATTGTCGCAGACTCGGACTACATAGTAACGGATTACATCGACGTGACCGTGACGGACAATATTTATATCTCCAGCCAGTCTCCTACCCTTTCCCGTCAGGCATTCCCTGCAAGCGGATATTTGCTTTACACCTTCAATAAGGTAGCGTTTCCCGACTCTCATACGTTCTTCCGCTCGTCATACGTTGGAGCAAGCATAAAAATAGACAAGAGCGAGTTTCCCGATGCGAGAATGATAAGGGTGATATTAAAAAAATCAGACTATGAAAACGCCGTCAAGGTAATGATAAACGACGGAACGTCGGCAAGAAAATATTCCCCCTACAGAGAGTTTGAGCTTAAGCTCGACCAGACGATAAGTGAGACGAGTAGTAAGCCTGCGCAGAGCAAGGCGGTCTACGACTTCGTACAGAAGAAGGCGCACTCTGTGAAATGGCAGTTTGGCGCAAACTCGGCTTACCCCGTCTTTGACACACAAAGAAACCGTCTGATATTCAACCGTGAGTGTCAGGCG